>NZ_JBIAMU010000020.1:0-196423 GCF_042874215.1 Streptomyces sp. NPDC004111 | reverse complement strand
GGGGGGGGGGGGGGGGGGGGGGGGCGGGGCGCCGGGGGGGGGGGGGGGGGGCCCGGGGGGGGGCGCCGGGGGGGGGCCCCCCCGGGGGGGGGGGGGGGCCCCGGGGGCCCCCCCCCCCCTCCGCCCGTGGGGTCAGGAGGTGCCCATGCTGTCCGCCGGTTCGGGGGCGTCCTTCGCGGACTGTGCCGCGCGCCGCGAGGTGCTGCCCGAGGCGACGGGTTCCTTCTCCACCGGGTCGGTGTCGAGCTCCGCGAGCATCGTCCGGGAGAAGCCCCAGAAGTACGTCACCGCGCAGGCGACCGCGACCGACACCAGCCAGGCACCGGTGTAGATGAGCGCCGCCGGGCCGATGCCCTTGCTGCCGTCGAGCAGCGGAACCAGCACCAGACCGGCCGGGCCGATGGCGGTGGATCCGGTGGTGACGCCCAGCTGGGAGAAGAGTCCGACCAGACCGCCGCCGACCGCGGCGCCGACACCCGCCGTGATGAAGGGGCGGACCAGGGGGAGCGTCACTCCGTAGATCACCGGCTCGCTGACACCCAGCACACAGGTCGGCAGGGCGGACTTGATGGTCCGGCGCAGCGAGGCGTTGCGGCGGGCCCGGAAGTAGACCGCGAGCGCGGCACCGGCCTGGCCGCCGCCCGCCATGGCGAGGATCGGGTAGAGCGCGCTGTAGCCCTGCTGCTCGATGAGGGTGGTGTGGATCGGGATGAGCGCCTGGTGCAGGCCCAGCATGACCAGCGAGGAGAACAGTCCGCCGAGCACGACGCCCGCGCCCGCTCCGGCGTGGCCGAGCAGCCAGGTCGCGCCGTCGCCGATGCCGCCCGCGACGACACCGGCCAGCGGCATCAGGAACATCAGGGCGACCAGCCCGGAGAGCGCCACCGCGAGGGTCGGCACCAGCAGGACCTGGAGTGCGTCGGGCACCCAGCGGCGGACCCACCGTTCCAGCCAGGCGCAGAGCACGGCCGCGCCGAGCGCGCCGAGCACACCGCCCTGGGAGGGCTTGAGCTCACCGAACAGGGTGTGGGTGATGTTGACGACGCCGGGATAGACCACGATCGCGGCGACCGCGCCGCCGAGCACCGGGGTGCCGCCGAACTCCTTGGCCGCGTTGTAGCCGACGAACACGGCGATCAGCGACATGAAGCCCTGGGCGAGCGCGGTGGTGGTGGGCACGATGCCCGCCAGTGCGGTCGAACCGGTCGACAGGGCGAGGGAGTTGATGACCCCGCCGACGCCCGCGATGACACCGCAGGCGATCAGGGCCGGGATCAGCGGGACGAAGATGTTCGCGATCTTCCGGATGAACAGCTTGCCCTTGGTCGCGTTGCGTTCCTTCTGCGCGGCCTTCAGGGCCGCGCCCCGGGCGGCCAGCGCCTCGGCGTCGCCCCCGGAGCCGTCCTCGCCGCCGTCGGCCGGCGGTTCGGCCGCCGTCGCGGCGCGGGCCTGCTCGACCTGCCGGGAGAAGGCCTCCGCGACCTGGTTGACGGCCGCCGGGCCGAGGACGATCTGGTACGTGTCGTCCTCGACCACACCCATCACCGCGGGGTGGTCCTTGATGGACTGGCTCCGTACCCGGCCGGGGTCGGCGATGCCCAGGCGCAGCCGGCTGATGCAGTTGGCGACGGAGGTGACGTTCGAGGCGCCCCCGACCAGGTCGAGGAGTTCTCCGGCGGTGGTGGTGTGTTTGTCCATGGTGGTGCTGCCGTTCCGTGCGTCGTTGGGGGAAGGCGGGGTGCTTGTCGGGTGGGGGAGGCGGGGGCTGTCCGGGTGGGGCCGGTGTGCGGGGTCAGGCCGGTCAGGCGGCGCCGGGGGTCTGCGGGGCGGGGAGCGCCTGACGCAGGTGCCCGGCGTGCTCGGACAGCAGCCGGGCGGCGGAGGGGGCGTCGACCCCGGCGAGCAGCATGAGGATCGCGTTCTTGACCTCGCCGTCGGCGGCGGTGAGCGCGGCCTCGATGGCGGCTTCGTCCGCACCGGTCGCCAGGGCGACGATCCGGCGAGAGCGGGCGCGCAGCTTGTCGTTGGAGGCCCGCACGTCGACCATCAGGTTTCCGTAGGTCTTGCCCAGCTTGATCATCACCACCGTGGAGAGGGTGTTGAGCACCAGCTTCTGCGCGGTGCCCGCCTTGAGCCGGGTGGAGCCGGTGAGGAACTCCGGGCCCACCACGAGGTCCAGCGCGAGGTCGGCCGCCCGGCCGATCTCGGACTCCGCGTTGCAGGAGAGCCCGATCGTCAGGGCGCCCGCCGCGCGGGCGTACCGCACGGCGCCCAGAGCGAACGGGGTGCGCCCCGAGGCGGAGATGCCGACCACCGTGTCCCGCGGTGTCAACGCCAGCTCGCGCAAGGCCGCCAGGGCGCCGTCGGCGTCGTCCTCCGCCCCCTCGACCGCGCCGAGCATGGCGTCGAGTCCGCCCGCTATCACTCCGACGACCTGGCCGGGGGCGGTGTTGAAGGTGGGCGGACACTCGGCGGAGTCCAGCACGCCCATGCGGCCCGCCGTCCCCGCGCCGACGTGGATCAGCCGGCCGCCGCGCCGCATCCGCTCCGCCACCGCGTCGGCGGCCCGCGCCAGCTGCGGGGCGGCGGCCTCCAGCGCGGCCGGAACCTTCGCGTCCTCGGCGTTCATCAGCCGGACGAGGTCCTCGGTGGGCAGCGTGTCGATCTCGGCCAGTTCGGGGCGGTGGGCCTCGGTGGACAGTGAGTCCAGTTGCGAACGGAGTTCCTGGAGGGGGGCGGTGCCTGTCATGACGTTCTCTCTTGCTGCGGGGTGGGGGCGGACGAGGTGAGGGGGCGGGGTGGGTTGCCGGGGCGGGTGGTCGGGGCGGCCCGTGGGGGAGGGGCCCTTGTCAGCGGCCGTTGGGTGCGGTCGCCTGGTGGCGCGGCAGCACCGCCTGGTACGAGGCGGCCAGCCCGCGCTGCGCGGAGGTGTGGTAGGTGCGCTGGGCGGCGCCGGTGAACAGGCAGTCCACGATGAGGAGTTGACTCGTACGACTGCTCATCGACGCGGACCGCAGATCGCTGCCCTGGGCCGCCGCCGCGGTGGCCAGCACGTGATCGGCGTAGTGGGCGACGGGCGAGCGGGGGTGGCTGGTGATGGCCAGCGCGGTCGCCCCGTTGTCGGCCGCGGTGCGCAGCGGGTCGACGACGTCCAGGGTGGTTCCCGAGTGCGAGATCCCGACGGCCACGTCGGCCGGGTTCAGGTGCACCGCGCTGGCCATCGCGCGGTGGGCGTCGGCGTGCGCGTGCGCCACCAGGCCGATCCGCATCAGCTTGGCCGCCAGGTCCTCGGCGACCGACCCCGAGGAGCCGATGCCGTACACGTCGATCCGGCGGGCGGAGCACAGGGCGGTGATCGCCGCGTCCAGCTGGGTGAGGTCCAGCTGGGCGGCCGTGTCGGCGAGCACCTGCCGCTCCTCCGCGGCCAGCTTGGCGACCATGGTCTCCAGCGGATCCGTCAGGGCCACCCCGCCCACGGTGTCGGCGGCCGGGCCCTGCGCGTGGGTGGCCACCTCCACCAGGGCGCGGCGCAGGTCGCGGTAGCCCGAGTAGCCGAGCAGCCGGGCGGTGCGCACCACGGTGGTCTCGCTGGTGCCGGTGTGCTCGGCGAGATCGGTGACGGTCATGCGCGAGCACGCCTCCGGGTCGGCGAGCAGACTCCGGGCCACCACCTGCTGCTGGGCCGACATGCCGGCCAGCAGCGTGCGGACCTTGGCGGGCAGGGGATGACCCGCGGGGGCGGTAGTTTCTACCGGATTGGTGTTCACACAGTGAAAGTTACCACCGTGCCGGGGCCGTGTGGGGGGACCTAGGGGCCGCCGAGCAGGGGCTTAGGTCACTTCCCGCGCGACGGGAGCGCTGCCGCCCACCCCGGCCGGCCGCTCCCGCGCGCGGTCCCGAGGCGCGGCGGCAGCCCTCGACCGCCGCGCCCGAGAGGGAACTTCGGCCTTCAAGCGCCGCGCCCGGGAGGGGCCTCGGCGGTGCGCGGGCCGGGCCGGGGAGCGCCGTTCCAGGAGGCCCACAGGGACGCGTAGGGGCCGTCCGCCGTGATCAGCTCGTCATGCGTGCCCAGCTCGACGATCCGGCCCTCGGCCATGACGGCGATCCGGTCGGCGTCGTGCGCGGTCTGCAACCGGTGCGCGATGGCGATCACCGTACGGTCGGCCCGCACGGCGGCCATGGCGCGCTCCGCGTGCCGCGCCGTCGTGGGATCCAGCAGCGCCGTCGCCTCGTCCAGGATCAACGTGTGCGGATCGGCCAGCTGCACCCGGGCCAGGGTGAGCTGCTGGGCCTGCGCGGCGTCCAGCCGTACGCCACCGGCCCCGAGCCGGGTGTCCAGGCCGTCCGCCAGCTCCCGCGCCCAGCCCGCCTCCACCAGGGCCAGCGCGGACAGCATGGCGGCGTCGTCGGCCTCCGGCGCCGCCATCGCGAGGTTCTCCCGCAGCGTCCCCAGGAACACATGGTGCTCCTGCGTGATCAGGATGATGCGGTTGCCCAGCGTGCCCGCGGCGGCCAGGGCCGCGACCGGGACACCGCCCACCGTGATCGACCCCGTACGCGGCACCCCGACCCCGGACATCAGCTTGCCGAGCGTGGACTTTCCCGCACCCGAGGCGCCCACCACCGCGAGCCGCTCGCCGGGCCGCACGGTCAGATCGACGCCGTCCAGCACGTCGTGCGTGCCCGAGTAGGCGTAGCGCACCCCGGAGACCTCGATCAGGTCGTCGGCCGGGCGGCCACCGTCGGGCACGGCCTCCTCGGTGACCAGGCCCACGCCCTTGATCCGGGCGAACGACGCACCGCTGCTCTGGAGCTGTTCCATCCAGGCGAGCGCCCGGTCGAGCGGGTCGACCAGCTGCCACATGTACAGACCGCCCGCCACCACCACGCCCAGCTCGACCACGCCGTCCAGGTAGGCGAAGCCGCCCACCAGCAGCACCAGCGCCAAGGGCAGCGTGTGCGCGAACCCGGTGACGGGGAAGAGCACGGTCCGCAGGAACAGGGTGTGCCGGCCCGCGCGGTACCGCGCGTCGATGGCCCGGTCCGTGTGCCGTACGCGGCTCCCGCCCAGCCCGAACGCCTCGACGGTACGGGCGCCCTGCGCCGTCGCGTTCAGCGCCTCGGTGACCTCGGCCCCGGCCGCGCCCTCCGCGAGATACGCGTCCCTGGCCCTGGCGAGGTACCAGCGGCCGGCCCACCAGACCAGCGGCATCCCGGCCAGCGCGCACAGCCCCAGCAGGGGATGCAGCACGCACACCGCGACCAGGATGAACAGCACCTGCACCGCCGCGAGGAACACGTCCGGCGCGGCGTTGCGCAGCGTCGAGGCCACGGTGGCCACGTCCACGGACGAGCGGGTCACCAGATCGCCGGTGCCCACCCGCTCGACCACGCGCGCGGGCAGGGCGAGGGTGCCCTCGACGACCTCCTCGCGCAGCCGGGCCAGGGCGCGCTCGCCGAAGCGGTGCGAGTGGTAGCGGGCGTACCGGGTCAGCACCAGCTGGGCGAGTGCGAAGCCGAGGACGCCCAGCGCCAGCTGGTCGATCCGGGAGGTGGTGACCCCGCCCCGCTCCACCTCCGTGACGATCTTCCCCAGCAGCCAGGGGCTCGCGAGCCCGGTCAGCGAGGCGAGGCAGGTCAGCAGCACGATCCGGACCATCGCGCCCCGGTCGTCCCGGAGCAGCCGCCACGCGGCCCGGCGTGCGGTCGGCCCGTCGGCGACCGGCAGCACGGACGCCTCGTACGCGTCGTTCATCGGCCGGTTCCTTCCCGGGGGACCTGGGGGAGGGGAAGCGGGCGGGCGCCCGGTGGGTCCTGGGCAAGCGGCGGACCGCCCTCCGCGGCCGGGGCGGCGCCGGTCTCCTCGGCCGTGGTCTCCTCGGTGCTCCGGAAGACCAGCGCCCGGTAGTCGGGGCGGCCCGCCAGCAGCTCCGCGTGCGTGCCCACCGCCACGACCCGCCCCGCCACCAGGAAGGACACCTGGTCCGCCCGGTCCAGCAGCAGCGGCGACGTACTGACCAGGAGGGTGGTGCGTCCCGCGCGGGCGGTGTCGAGCCGCGCGGCGACGGTGGCCTCGGTGTGCGCGTCCAGTGCCGAGGTCGGCTCGACCAGCAGCAGCACCTCAGGGTCGGCGAGCAGCGCGCGGACGAGCCGCAGCCGCTGCCGCTGGCCCCCGGAGACGTTGGCGCCCCGGTCGTCCAGCCGGGAGTCCAGCCCGTCGGGCAGCTTCTCCACGATGTCCTCGGCCACGGCGGTGCGTACCGCCCGTGCGATCAGCGCGTCGTCGTGCGCCCCCACGGAGACGGCGTCGCGGACCGTCCCGCCGAAGAGGTACGTGTCGTTGTCGGCCACCAGGACCCGGCGCCGCACCTCGGCCAGCTCCATGCCGCCCAGCGGAACGCCGCCCCAGGTCACCCCGGACTCCGTGTACCGGCCGAGCCGGTCCACCACGGCACGCGACTCCGCGAACCGGGCGCCGACCAGGGCCGACGTCAGGCCCGCGGGCAGCTCAAGACCGGATTCCGGGTCGTGCAGTCCGGCGGGACCGGCCGGCCCGGGGTCCGGCGCCGCCCGGTCCTCGACGTCGGGCCGCAACGCCAGCACGGCGGTCACCCGCCGTGCCGAGACGAGCCCGCGCGGCAGGTCGTCGGCGCCTTCGACGAAGAAGGACACCGGGGCCAGGAGCGCGGCGACGTACCCGTAGACGGCCACCAGTTCACCGACCGTGATGGCGCCGGTGGCAGCCATCCGCGCGGCGATCCAGGTGACCGCGGCGAGGAAGACCACCAGCAGGCAGGCGCCCAGCGACTGCACCCAGCTGGTCAGCGCGGCGACCCGGTAGCCGTCGTGCAGCAGTGCCCGGGAGCGCTCCCGGTAGCGGGCCGCGAACGCCGCCTTGCCCCCGATGCCGTTGAGCACGCCCAGCCCGGTGACCAGGTCCACGGCCTGCGCGGTGAGGTCCCCCTGCTTCTCCCGGTACGTCCCCTCCGCGCCGTGCAGCTTCCCCAGCAGCGGGCCGAGGACCACGGCCAGCAGCGGAACTCCCAGCAGCACCACGAGCGCCAGCAGGGCGGAGATGCGGAAGAGCAGTACGGCGGTCGCGGTGTAGGCGATCACCGCGCCCACACCGGGCCCCGTGATGGTGAGGGTCTGGGCGATCCGGCCCACGTCGCCGGCCTGCAGATGGGCCAGCTCGCCGGCCGACACCTTGCCCGGCAGGGCCGACCCCAGCCGGGTGATCTGCCGGACGACGACCTGCACGGTGCGGTACGCCGCGTCGATCCGGACGAGCGTCATCGTGCGGTGGCGCAGGATGCCGAGCACGGCCACCACCGCGCCGACCACGAGGATCAGCGAGACCCACAGGACCAGCTGCCCGGTGTCCCGCGCCCGGAGCCCGCTGTCGATCGCCCGGGACATCAGGTACGGCGGCAGCATGAGGGCGCACATCCACGAGCTGCCCCACAGGGCGCCGAGGAGGACCCGCCCGCGCTGCATCCCGACCAGCCACCACAGGTACCGCGCCGGACCCCGGAAGTCCGGCGTCCCCGGATCGGCATGGGGCACCCGGCCCGCCGAGGCGTACCACTCCGGTCCTTCGGCCATGCCCATGCTCCCGTCCCTGATCCGGCTACGTCACCGACAGCACCCCTCGATCAGATCATGCCCCTGAGCTGGGCCCCGTCAGGGGTGCCCGGTCACGCGGGTGCCGGGTGCCGGGGCGAGGTGGCGTGGGAGGGGGCAGCGCGTGCCGCGGGTACGAGGGGGCACGGGCACGAGGCGGGGGCCGCACGGGTACGTACGGGCACGGCGGAGCGGCGTCACGGTCCCCGCCCCCTCAACCGCCGCCCCCTATAGGTCAGTTGCCGAACTCCCGTACCCCCTGGGCGTATTAGGGAATTCGTCATCACGTCCCCCACCGGGGCATCATGGGCGGAATCGAACCTTCCGCACTTCTCAGTCGCAGTGCGACGAAGAGCTTACGGTCCGTCAACTCGCGGGTAGCATCGCTCGAAGATCGGCTTCCGCCCCCCTGCGGAGGCCGACCGGAATCGTCCCCCACCCGAGGATCTCGATGACATCCATACCCGAGGCACTGCTCTGGTGCCTCAGCGCAGGTACGGCCGCCGCCGTTGTTCTGGCGGTGGTCGTGGTCCGCGCCCGGATGCACAGCGCCGAACTCCGCAAGCGTCTTGGCACGTCCGAGGCGCAGAACACCGCCTCGCTGCACAGCAACACCGAACTGACGGCCCGTCTGCGGGCCGTGGAAGCCGAGATCCAGCACCTCGCCGACGCGCGGCTCCCCGATCTCACGCTCGCGATCGCCCACCCCCACATGGCGGTTCGCGGCCTGCTCGACGGCCGGTTCGCCGGCACCACCACGGACCGCGCGCTCGGCGCCGTACTGGAGCGGACCGGCGCGGCCGTCACCAAGGAGCGCGAGCGCGTCGACGCCGCCGCCCAGTCCACCCTGCGCGGTGCGACCACCACCATCCAGGCGCTGCTCTACCAGCTCCAGACCTCGCTCCAGGAGATGCAGCACCGCTACGACGACCCGCACATCGCCCAGGACCTGCTCGCCGCCGACTTCCTCAACGAGCAGGCGCTGCGCCGCATCCAGGCCACCGGCGTGGTCTGCGGCGCCTGGCCCGGCCTGACCCGGGAGGACTCCTACCTCGCCGAACTCGTCGTCGGCGCCTCCTCCCGGCTGCGCGGCTACGAGCGGGTCCAGATCAGCAACCAGCTGCGCGACCCGGTCGCCGTGGTCGCCAGGGCCGTCGAACCCGTCGCCATCACGGTCACCGAACTGCTGGCCAACGCCCTGCACCACTCGCACCACGGGCTGCCCGTCGCCGTCACCCTCCAGCAGGGCAACCGCGGCGCCTCGGTCATCATCGACGACTACGGCGTCGGCATGCACCCCGACGAACTCCAGCGCGCCAAGGAGCTGCTGTCGGGCGACGACCAGCTGCTGTTCACCCAGCTCGGCGACCCGCCCCGGTCCGGATTCGCCGCGGCGGGCCAGCTCGTACGGCAGTACGGCTTCGGCGTGCACGTCGAGCCCTCCCCGTACGGCGGCGTGCGCGCCGTCGTGTACATCCCGGGCGACCCCCTCCTGACCGTCCTCGACGAGAGCAGTCAGCCCATGTCCGTCATGGCACCGCTGCCCCACCAACCGGCCGCCCCGGACAGCGGGCACACCCCGCTGCCGACCCGTACGGCGCCGCTCGGCGCGGGCACCCCCGCCGCCACGGCCGCCCCCGCCGAGGCACCGCGGCACGCCGCGCCCGCCGAGGGCGAACTGCCCCGCCGCAGCCGCCGCCGGCCCGCCTCCGAGACCCGGCAGAGCGCGCCGCGCACCGAGCCCGCCCCCGCGCGGACCCCGGAGGAGAACGCCTCCCGCTGGGCCGCTCTCCAGCAGGGCACCGAATCAGGACGGGCCGCCGCCAGGCCCCAGCCCCCTCGTAGTCCCGAAGGGAACGCACATTCATGAACAGCCCCGCACGCCGCCGTGTCACCGAGGACAAGTCCTGGGTGCTGGCCCCGCTCCTGGAGCTGCCGCACGTCACCCACGCCGCCGTGATCTCCGGTGACGGCTTCATCGAGGGCGCCTCGCCGGGCCTCACCCGCGAGGCCGCCGAAGGCGTCGCCGCCATGATGTCCGCGCTCCAGGGCGCCGGGCGCGCGGTGACCGCCGCGTTCGCCGAACAGGACGACGCCACGCTGCGCCAGACCGTCATCGAGTCCGAGGAGGGCTGGGTCTTCGCGATCCCCGCCGGGCAGAACACCTGCCTCGCCGTGTTCGCCGCCCCCGAGGTCAACATGGGGGTCGTCGCCCACCACATGCAGGTCCAGGTCACCACCCTCGGCACGAAGGTGATGAACAGCCCGGCCCGGGACCTCGGCAGCCCGGCATGACCCCGCGCCAGAGCAACAGGCGACTCGTACCGGCCTACTTGGCGACCGGCGGACGGGCCACGCCCAGCCGCAACACATTGGACAGGCTCTCGCTGCTGCGCAGTGCGGACATGCCGATCACCAGTGAAGTACGCCCGGAGGAGCACCGGATCCTGGAGCTCCTCCAGCCCGGGGCGTTGTCTCTGGCCGAGGTGGCGGCCCACCTGGGGCTGCCCGTCAGCGTGGCCAAGGTCCTGGTGGCCGACCTCGTCGACGCCGGGCGGCTGTACGCCCGTGTCCCCATCCCCGTAGCCGAGCAATTCGACCGGCAGATCCTGGAGAGGGTTCTCGATGGACTCCGCTCTCTCAAGTCCTAACACCGGCAGCATGTACCTTTCGAGCGCCGACCAGACCCTGGTCAAGCTCCTCGTCGCGGGACCGTTCGGCGTCGGCAAGACCACGCTGATCCGGACGCTCTCCGAAACGCCGCCGCTGCACACCGAAGAGGTCATGACGCAGTCCGGCGCGATCGTCGACGACCTCGCCGGCGTCCGGAACAAGACCACCACCACCGTCGCCATCGACTTCGGGCGGCTCACGCTCCCGGGCGACCTGGTGCTCTACCTGTTCGGCACGCCCGGCCAGAAGCGGTTCAGACCGCTGTGGCAGGACATCGCGCGCGGCGCCCTCGGCGCCCTCGTCCTCGCCGACACCCGCCGCCTGGCCGACTCCTTCGAGGTGATGGACATCATCGAGGAGGCCGGGCTGCGGTACGCCGTCGCCGTCAACACCTTCCCCGACGCGCCGCACTACGACGCCGAGAAGCTGCGCGACGCACTCGACCTGCACCCCGACACCCCCCTCGTGATGTGCGACGCCCGGGACCAGAACCAGTCCGTCGACGCGCTCATATCCCTCGTCGGGCACGTACTGGCCCACACGCCCCAGGAGACTCCTTGACCTCCCCGCACCACCCAGGTGCCGCACCGCCCCCGGGCTGCCCCGCCCACGCCTCGGGCACCCACCCGCTGGACGGCGCCGGCCGCGACACGCTCGTACGGCTCTACGACCCGGAGTTCGCCGCCGACCCGCACCGCTACTACGCGCACCTGCGCCAGTACGGGGCCCTCGCGCCCGTGGAGATCGCCCCCGACGTGACGGCCATGCTCGTCACCGACTACCGCGCCGCGCTGGAACTGCTGAACGACGACACCACCTGGTCCAAGGACTCCCGCGCCTGGATGCAGACGGTGCCGCCCGACTCGGCGGTCATCCCGATGCTGGGCTGGCGGGCCAACGCCCTGTTCAACGACGGCGAGGTGCACCGCCGCTACCGGCAGGTGATCACCGACAGCTTCCGGCTGGTCGAACCGCACGAACTGCGCGCCCGGGTGCGGCACGCGGCGGACACCCTCATCCAGGGCTTCGGCGCGACGGGCCGGGCCGACCTCGTCGCCCAGTACGCGCAGCTGCTGCCGATGCTGATGTTCAACAACCTCTTCGGCATGCCGGACTCCTACGGCCAGCAACTCATCGCCGCCGTGGGCGGGCTGATGGACGGCGCCTCGCCGGAGGAGGCCAACAGCGCCAACGCCGCTTTCGAGGCGTACATCATGGAGATGGTCGCCACCAAGAAGGCGCGGCGCGGCCCCGACGTCACCTCCTGGTTCATGGACCACCCCAACGGGCTGTCCGACGAGGAACTCATCCAGCAGATCGTGCTGACGATGGCCGCGGGCAACGAGCCCCTCGGCAACCTCATCGGCAACGCGCTCTCCCGGATGCTCTCCGACGACCGCTACTACAGCACCCTCTCCGGCGGCGCCCTCACCGCGCGCGACGCCATCGAGGAAGTCCTGTGGAACGACCCGCCGATGGCGAACTACTCCGCGCACTACCCCCGCCGCGACGTGTTCTTCCACGGCACCTGGGTCAGGGCCGGACAGCTCGTCCTGGTGTCGTACGCCGCCGCCAACACCCAGGCGGGAGCGGTCTCCCACGAACAGGCCCGGTCGGGCGGCGGCGCGCACCTCTCCTGGTCGGCCGGACCGCACGGGTGCCCCGTGCAGCGGCACGCCATGGTGATCGCCACCACCGCGATCGAACGGCTCACCGCCTGGCTCTCCGACATCGAACTCGAAACCCCCGACCAGCCGTTGCAGTGGCGGCCCGGCGGTTTCCAGCGGGCGCTCGCGGCCCTTCCGGCCCGTTTCACCCCCATCACCCCCAACCAGGCAGGAGCCACCCCATGGGACAGCAGCCCGTCGCGATCGACCCGGCAGGAACAGACGTCCACGGAGAAGCAGCCCGCCTCCGCGAGCTAGGCGCCGCCACGCTCGTCCAGCTCCCGGACGGCCCCGAGGCCTGGGCCATCACCCGGCACGCCCTGCTCAAGGAACTCCTGACCGACCCCCGGGTCTCCAAGGACGCCCGGCAGCACTGGCCCGCCTGGCAGCGCGGCGAGTACCAGGACACCTGGCTGGCCACCTGGGTCGGCGTGAACAACATGTTCACGGCGTACGGCAGCGACCACCGGCGGCTGCGCAAGCTGATCGCCCCCGCCTTCACGGCCCGCCGCACGGACGCGATGCTGCCCTCCGTCGAGCGCATCACCGCCGACCTCCTCGACCGCCTGGGCGAGGTGCCCGCAGGCGCCGAGGTCGACCTGCGCGCGCACTTCTCGCACCCGCTGCCGATGCAGGTCATCTGCGAGCTCTTCGGCATCCCCGAGGGCGACACCCGCAGCGAACTGGCCCGGATGTCGGAGATCATCATGACCTCCGTCGACCCGGAGGAGGCCGGTGCCACCTACGTGGCCATCCAGGAACTCCTGAAGGGCCTGGCCGCCCTCAAGCGCCGGGAGCCCGCCGAGGACCTGACCAGCGTCCTGGTCTCCGCGCGGGACGAGGACGGGCAGAAGATGACCGAGCAGGAGCTGATCGACACGCTCCTGCTGGTGCTCGTCGCGGGCCACGAGACCACCGTCAACCTCATAGGCAACGCGGTGCACGCCCTGCTCACCCACCCCGAGCAGCTGACCGCGGTGCTCGCGGGCGAGGTGGCCTGGAACGACGTCATCGAGGAGACCCTGCGCTGGGCGCCCAGCGTCACCAACCTGCCGCTGCGGTACGCCGTCGAGGACATCGAGATCCCCGGCGGGCCCACCATCCGCCAGGGCGAGGCGATCCTCGCGTCCTTCGCGGCGACCGGCCGCGACCCGCACCAGCACGGCGACACGGCGGCCGAGTTCGACGTACGGCGCCCCAGCCCCGAGCACCTCAGCTTCGGGCACGGCATCCACCACTGCATCGGCTCCCCGCTGGCCCGCATGGAGGCCAGAATCGCCCTCCCGGCGCTCTTCGCCCGCTTCCCCGACGTGCGCCTCGCGGTGCCCGCGCAGGAGCTGGAACCGGCGGGCGGCTTCATCGTCGGCGGCCTGCGGGCCCTGCCGGTACGGCTCACCAAGGCGGACTGACCCCGCCGGCCGGACCGCCCCGGCAGCGCGCCCCTTCCCGTACCCCGGGGAGGGGCGCGTGCGTTTCCCCGAGGTGCGGGGCTTGCGTATCCCCGGGGCAGGGGTGCGCGCGTTTCCCCCGCCCGCACGGCCGCCCACAAGCGGCCGAAAGCCGCCTATCTCCCCTTCTGTGACAACTCTGGAACATTCCCCGCGTGCACCAGGGGGCAGGCATCGTGGGGACCACGGTTCCGCCGGAGCGCGCCCGTCCCGCTCGCGGAACCGCCGCAC
Organism: Streptomyces sp. NPDC004111; assembly: GCF_042874215.1. Lineage (NCBI taxonomy): Bacteria > Bacillati > Actinomycetota > Actinomycetes > Kitasatosporales > Streptomycetaceae > Streptomyces > Streptomyces sp. NPDC004111. Next base: position 182,781 of record NZ_JBIAMU010000020.1, on the reverse strand, counting down.
AAGGCAAGGAGTGTTCCTGATGCGCAACCACCGGAAGACCGCCGCCGCCCTCGTCGCGACCGCGCTGCTGGGCGTCGCGGCCGCCGGGACCGCGCAGGCCTCGTCCGGGACGGCCGGCGCCGCCGCCCCCTCGGCCTGCCGCCCGGCCAACCACCTCGCGAAGATCACCCCGGCGCCCGGCAGCGCGGGACACCACCACTACCGGGTCACCCTGACCGCCCCGCGCGGCTACCAGTCGTGCGAACTGGCGGGCTCGCCCATCCAGGTGCGGTTCTCGCAGCACGGCGTGGACCGGGGCATCACCGCCGGACGCTACGGCGAGCAGGGGACCAGGGTGACCTTCGGGCCGGGACACCCGGTGCACTTCGACGTCCAGATCCCCTCGGCCGCACCCGGCACCCCCGCCGACGAGGCGTCCTTCACTCTCCGGGCGCCCGGCGGGGAGATCCCCGGTACGTCGGTGGCCGCGGGTGCCCTCACGGTGGCCCCGGGCACCCTCGTGGGGCCGGTGCGGCGCGGCGCCTGACCTCCCCGTACGTCACAGGCCGCCCCGGTGCGCGCAGGACTCCGTCCGCCGCCGCGCACCGGGGCGGCCCTCGTGTGCGGGCACCCGCGGTGCACGGGCTGCGCGGCTCTTCCCGTGAACCCGCCGCCAGTTGACGGTCCGTCACTTCCCATCCGCCCCTCGCATACCCCCCTCCCGTATGTTAAATTGCGGACCTCGGGTACCCCCTAGGGGTATGCAGAACTGGAGAGGTGAAGGTCATGTCAACCGTCAATCCCAAGCGCTGGTGGGCACTCGCGGTGCTCGCCATGGCGCAGTTCATGGTGATCATGGACACGTCGATCATCGGGGTCGCGCTCCCCGAGATGCAGAAGGACCTGGGCTTCTCCCAGGGCGAGTTGCAGTGGGTGTTCAACGCCTACGTGATCGTCTTCGGCGGTCTGCTGCTGCTCGGCGGACGGCTGTCCGACCTGGTGGGCGCCCGGCGGATATTCGTCACCGGCTGGGCGGTCATGATCGCCGGCTCGGTGCTGGCCGCGGCGGCCGGCACGGCCTGGGTGGAGATCGTGGGGCGCGGGGTCCAGGGCGTCGGCGGCGCGCTCATCACCCCCTCGGCCATGACGCTGCTGATGATGCTCTTCGGGCACAACCCGAAGGAGCTCGGGAAGGCGATGGCGTTCTACGGAGCCGCGGCCCCGGCGGGCGGTACGGCCGGGGTCTTCCTGGGCGGCGTGTTCACCGAGTGGCTGAGCTGGCCGTGGGTCTTCATCATCTACATCCCCATCGGTCTCGCCACGCTCGCCGCCACCAAGGTGCTGCCCGCCGTCGCGAGCCGTCGCGGCTCGGTGGACCTCACCGGTGCCGTCGCCGTCACCGCGGGACTCGCGCTGGCCGTCTTCGCGGTCGTACGGGCCCCCGAGGCGGGCTGGGGTTCCACCGCGACGGTCCTGCAACTGGCGGGCGCGGCAGCCCTGCTGGCCTTCTTCCTGGTCGTCCAGCGGTCCGTGCGCGAGCCGCTGATGCCGTTCAGCGTGTGGCGGGTGCCCCGGCTCGGCTCGGCCAACCTGGCGATGATGCTGCTCGGCGCCGCCTGGATCCCGATGTGGTACTTCCTCAACCTCTACCTCCAGCAGGTGCTCGGATACGGGGCCTTCGCCAGCGGCGCCGCCCTGGTGCCCATGACCCTGCTGCTGATGATCTTCATGACGATGATCACGGCGCGGCTGATGGCGAGGTTCGGTGCGAAGCCGCTGATCGTCGGCGGCCTGCTGGTCCTCGCGGCCGGGCTGCTGTGGCTGTCGGCGGTCGGCCCGACGGGCAGCTTCCTCGTCGACGTCCTGCCCGCCTCGCTGGTGGCGGCGCTCGGCATGTCCCTCGCCTACATCCCGACGATGATGACCGCGATGTCCGGCGCCCCCCAGGAGCAGGCCGGTCTCGCCTCCGGCATCGTCAACACCACGTACCAGGTGGGCTCGGCGCTCGGCCTCGCGGCCCTGACCGCCCTCGCCACCTCCCGGGGTGCGGGCACCCTCGGCGACCTGCCGGCCCTGACCAACGGCTTCGGCGCCGCCTTCACCGGAGCCGCGGTGATCGCCGCACTCGGCGGCCTGGTCACCCTGCTGGCCATGCGCGGCGAAAAGCGTCCCGCCACCGCCGCGCCACGACAGCCGGCGTCGCGGGGCGAGCAGGTCGGCGCCCCGTAACCGCCCCCGGCACAACCCCGAACGGAGCCGCGCATCGCCGGGCCCCTCACCGCACCACCGCACGACGCGCCCGCCCGGGACACCTCCCGGCCGGGCGCGCACGGCGGTTTGGCGCCGGTGATTGTTGGCTAGGGTGGCAGAGGGGCAGGGGGAGGCCCGCGCCGTGGGCCTGGCCAACGGGCGGGAAATTCAGGTGAGTTCGGGACCGTGACAGGGAGCGGTTCCCGGCTCTGCCCCGCCCTGGGAGCAGTGGGGGAGGCGTCAGGTGGGACCCAAGGGCAGCAGCGCGTTGCTGCCTTCCTCGTTACGCGGCTGGCTCGCGACGACCGCGGTCATCGGCGCGCTCGCCGTCGTCGTGCTCGGCGTCATGTACGCCGGTCACCAACGGCCCGGCACGCTGGACGCCTGGATCATCCCGGAGATGCGGGACGTCCGGCCGCCGTGGCGGCACGTCGCCCTCGCCGTCGACTTCCTCGGGGAGCCCGCGGGAGCGGCCGTGCTGATGGTGGCCGCCGTGGCGGTCTGCCTGCTGCTGCGGCACCCCCGCGCGGCGGTCTTCGTCGTGGTCGGCTGCGGCGTCACCGTGGTGACGACCACACTCCTCAAGTACGTGGTGGGACGCACCATCCACGGCGACGAGAACCTGTCCTACCCGAGCGGGCACACCGCCTTCCTCACCGCGCTCGCCCTCTCCGCGGCACTGCTGGTGGCGGCCCGGCGCGGCCTCGGCAGGGCGGCGGCCCTGCTGCTCGTGCTCGGCGCCGCGGTGCTCGCCGGAGCGGTCATGGGCTGGGCGCAGGTCGCCCTGAGCGCGCACTACCCGACCGACACCCTCGGCGGCTGGTGCGCGGCGCTGGCGGTGGTCCCGGCGACCGCGTGGGCGGTCGACAGGGCGGCGGGGCGGCGGACCGGGCGGACGGACGCCGCCGCCGGGGAGCGCCGCTGACGCCGGGCCCCGGCCCGTGCCCCTTCTCCCCGGGCAGTGCGCCACGGGTGCCGGCCGCCCCGGCACGGCACCCGTACCGCGTCACACCAGCCGGCGGAACACCGGCTTCACCGGGCGGCCGCCCACCCACGGGGCGGGATCCCCGGCGTCCAGCGCCTTGCGGTACACCGCGCACGCCTGCGCCACCACCTCCACCGTGCGGTCGACGTCCGCCTCGTCGAGCGCACTGCTCACCACGAACGACGGAGCCAGCACCCCGCCCGCGAGGAGCCGGCGCAGGAACAGCGTCCGGTACTCCTGCGACGGCCGCCGGTGCTCGTCGAGGGTGGCGAAGACCAGGTTGCTGGCCCGGCCCCGGACGACCACGTGGTCGCCGACGCCGTGGGCGTCCGCCACCTCGCGCACCCCCGCGGCCAGCCGCTCGCCGAGCGCGTGCAGCCGCGCGGTGATCCCCTCCTCCGTATAGGTGGTGAGGACGGCCATCGCCGCCGCCAGGGAGTGCGTCTCCGCCCCGTGCGTCGTGGAGAGCAGGAACACCCGCTCACCGCCGTGGCGCAGCCCGCCCCACTCCATCAGCTCGCGCCGCCCGGCCAGCGCGGAGACCGCGAACCCGTTGCCCAGCGCCTTGCCGAACGTGGACAGGTCGGGGACCACGCCGTACAGCCCCTGCGCGCCCGCCTCCGACCAGCGCAGGCCGGTGATCATCTCGTCGAAGACCAGGAGGCAGCCGTGCCGGTCGGCCAGCTCGCGCAGCCCGGCGAGATAGCCCGGCGGAGGCTCGACGTGACCGGCGGGCTCCAGGATCAGACAGGCGACCTCGCCCGGGTACCCGGCCAGCAGTTCCTCCGTCGCCGCCAGGTCCCCGTACGGGAAGGACACCGTCAGCTCGGTGGTGGCCGCCGGGATGCCCGCGGACATCGGGGTGGTGCCGATGAACCAGTCGTCGACGGAGAAGAACGGGTGGTCGCCGCAGATCGCCACCCGCGGGCGCCCGGTCACCGCGCGGGCCAGCCGGACCGCCGCGGTGGTGACGTCGGAGCCGTTCTTCGCGAACTTCACCATCTCGGCGGTCGGCACCGTGGCCAGGAAACGCTCCGCGGCATCCACCTCCACCACGGAGGGCCGCACGAAGTTGCTGCCGCGGCCGAGCTCCCGGCGCACCGCCTCCAGCACCCGCGGGTGGGCGTGACCGAGACTGACCGACCGCAGGCCGGACCCGTACTCGACGTACCGGTTGCCGTCGACGTCCCACACGTGGGCGCCCTCGCCGTGGCTGATGACGGGCGCCAGGTGCTCGGGGTACTGGTCGTCGCCCTTGGCGTACGTGTGCGCGCCCCCCGGAACCAGGGCGTGCAGCCGCTCGTTGGCCGCCCGCGACCGGGGCAGCCGGAATTCCTCGGTCTCTTCGGTGTCCACGCCGCTCAACTCTCCTTCTGCGGTCTCAGGTCCGCTTCTCAGGACCGCTGCCTCAGGGCCTCGGCGAGGCCGGGTGCCTCCTTGTCCCGCCGCGACATCAGCCGGGGCGGCAGCGGCCACGGGATGTCGAGGTCCGGGTCGTCGAACGCGATCGTCACGTCCTCGGAGGGGTCGTGCGGACGGTCGATCCGGTACGACGTGTCGGCGGTCTCGGTGAGCGCCTGGAAGCCGTGCGCGCACCCCGCCGGGACGTACAGCGTCGTCTGCGTGTCGCCGGACAGCTCGAAGAAGGCCCGGTTGCGGTACGTCGGGGAGTGCGGCCGCAGGTCCACCACGACGTCGAAGATCCTCCCGTGCGAACAGCGCACCAGCTTCGCCTCGCCCGCCCCGGAGCGCAGGTGCATGCCGCGCAGCACCCCCCGGGCCGAACGGGACACGCTGTCCTGGACGAAGGCGGCCGGGTCGAGGCCCACCGAGCGGATCACCTCGGCGTCGAAGGTGCGGCAGAAGAAGCCGCGTTCATCGGCGTACGGCGTCGGCTCGAAGAGGTACGCGCCGTCGATCTCCGGTACTTCCATTGCCTTCACGGTGCCTCCCGAAGGGCCTGGGTGCGGTCGGCCGGGATCGCGGCCTTTGTCAAGTGGGCGAAAGACTCCCGGAGTTGGCGTTCCGCCTCCAGGTTCCGTTCGGCGAGCGTCCGGCGCAGTCCGGCCGACTGCTTCTCCAGCTCCCGGAACTGTTCGAGCAGCCGGTCGGCGTCGACCTCGCGGGCCGGGTGGCAGTACGCCCCGAGGCCCATCCGGTCCATGAGCGCCTCGCTCTTCGCCGCGTAGCTGAGCGCGAGGGTCGGAGTGCCGGACTTCAGCGCGCAGATCAGGTTGTGGTAGCGGGTGGCCACCACCGTGTCGGCCGCCGCCGTCTCCGCCATCAGGTCCGCCAGCGAGGCCGCCTCGGCGGCGGAGACCAGCGGCGAGTCGACGGCGTCGAGGATCGCGGCGACCACCGGGGCGTCGCACGCGTCGCCGGTCAGCAGCCGGACCTGCCTGCCCTCCGCGACCAGGGCGCGGACGAAGCGGGTCGTCCCGTCCAGGTAGCGGCGGTGGATCTCCCGGGCCCGCGCGCGGTCGTCGTTGCCGCCGTGGAAGTCCATGACGCCGACACAGACCGGGCCGGGCGGCCCGGCGGGGGTGGCCGCGGGCGGCGCGGGCAGCGCGAAGGCGAGGTCCGGGTGGACCTCGTCGCGCGAGGTGTCCACGCCCATCCTCCGCATCGCGTCGCGGGACATGGCGTCCCGGTACGAACGGTGCGCGGCCAGCCCCGCCGACCAGCGCACCAGCGCCCGGGTCGCCCGGTCGCGGACCGGCGCCGCCCCGACGCCGACCAGCGCGACGGGCGTACGGGTCAGCCGCCCGCTCGCGCACAGCAGGAACAACGCGTACGGGAAGCCCCACGGCCGCAGCGGCAGCGTCGCCTCCAGCACGCCCATGCCCGGCACGATCACCACGTCGTGCCGGCGCACCCAGGCGGCGGTGCGGACGACGTCGACGAGCTTGCCCAGCGCCTTGCCCGCGACCGCGCCCGCCCGCGACGCGGTCCGGTACTCACCCCGGTACCAGTGCAGCCGTGTCGCGGGTATCCCGAACCGCGAGGCGACGACCTCGGGCCCGCCGCACAGCGCGTCCACCACGGCCCCGGGGTGCTCGGCGCGCAGCAGGGCGAGCAGGGCCTCCAGCGACCCGTCGTTGCCGAGGTTGCCGGAGCCGAGCAGGCCGAACACCCCGACGCGCGGCGGGGTCCGGCGTGCGGAGGTCACGCCCGCCTCCCCTCGCGGCCCGCGACGAGGTCGTCCACCGAGACCGCGAGCAGCGCCGGGTCGACCGGGGCCCGGTCCTCGACCCGCTCGCCCGCCCCCGGCCTGGCCCGGCTCGTTCCCCACGCGGCCAGGTGGCGGTAGCACGCGCGCCGGTCCGCCGAGGACAGCGGCGCCCGCCGGATCGCCGAGACGAAGCCCCCCACGTACTCGGCGAGCAGCCGGGGCGTCGGATGCAGCAGGCCCGCCCTGCGCGGGTCCAGGTTGACGCACCGGGAGCGCTTGGAGGGGTTGGCCCGCTCGGCGCGCGTGGGGTGGTCGCGGCGGAAGTACAGCAGCTCGGGCACCTGGTGGAAGGGGCCGTGCAGCCCGATCTCCGCGACGAACGTGCGGTCCGCGTGGTGGTAGCTGTCGTGCGGCTTCACCCGGCGCAGCACGTCGGCCCGCATCACCCCGTAGAAGTCGTCCCCGCCGGGCTCGAAGAGCATGCTGCGAAAGCGCTCGGGAGCCCGCGGCGAGTCGGTGGCCAGGGTGTACTCGTAAGGGACCTTCACCTGCCCCTGCTCGTCGATGACCGCCTGGTCGGCGTGGGCCAGGATCACGTCCGGGCGTTCGTCCAGCGCCTCCACGCAGCGCTGGAGCAGGGTGCGGGCGTACAGGTCGTCGTGCGAGGCCCACTTGAACAGCTCGCCGTGGCACTGGGTGAACACGTAGTTGTGGTTCGGCGCCGCGCCGACGTTCCGGGACAGCCGGATGTAGCGGATGCGGGAGTCCTTCTCGGCGTACCTGCGGCAGATGTCCTGGGTGCCGTCGGTCGACGCGTTGTCGGAGACGACCAGCTCGAAGTCCTCGTAGGTCTGGCCGAGCAGGGCGTCGAAGGACTCGGCGAGGTACTCCTCGCCGTTGTACACGGGCAGGCCGATGCTGAGCCGGGGAAGGGCGGTCATGGCTTCCTCACTTCACGGGTTGCGCTTCACGGATGGCGCTTCACGGGGGACGGGGCACGGACGTCGGGTCAGGGGCACCGGCTCAGGGGCATCGGATCTCGGCACCGGTGCGGGCATCGGGTCGCGGTCGGCGGTCGCGGGGTGCGTACGGCCGCCGGCCGCCGGTTCATGGCTCACGGTCGGGGGACTCCCGGCGCTCCCGCAGGGCGGAGCGCAGTTGCAGCCACCAGACGGCGGAACTCGCGGCGGTCGCGGCGGCCACGCCCCAGGCCGACCCGACCGTGCCGCCCGCCGCCGCCCCGCCGAGACCGCCGCCCACGTAGCAGGCGGAGGCGAACAGCTGGCAGCGCAGGCTGCGCCGGGCGGCGGCCAGGGCACGCAGCCCGGCCGCCGCCCCGGTGCCCAGGCCCGCGCCCGCGACGCCGAGCGTGGCGGGCACGATCAGCAGCGAGGCGGCGGGCCAGACGTCACCGAGCACCAGCTCGCCGAGCCGGTCCGGCATCAGCAGCAGCGCCCCGCCCCACAGCAGCGCGGCGGCCGCCTGCCCGCCGCCGAGCAGGAAGCAGAACCGGGCCAGCCGGTGCGGGCTCTGCCGCAGGACCCGGGCCGCCTCCGCGACGGTCACCAGCGAAAGGCCCATCAGCAGCGCGAGGAACGGGCCGAGCAGCAGCTCCGCGCCCCGGACCGCGCCCACCGCGCCGACGCCGACGATCGCGCCGAGCCCGTACGCCCGCAGCTGGCTCGCACCGCTCAGGCTGACGTTCTCGACGAGATAGCGGAACCCCAGGTCGCGCTGCTCGCGCAGCCAGCCGAGCGCCCGCGCAGGCCGGGGCCGGATGCCGGACTGGAACCAGCCGTAGCCGGCGGCGACCGCGGCGGCGGCCCCCCAGGCCAGCACGAACGCCGCCACGGTGCCCACCCGGGCCGCCACCAGCAGGGCCGGCACGAGGGCGACGCCCCACACGAGGTCGTTGACGAACGCCTTGCGCCCGGCGCCCGCCGCGAAGAACGCGAACCGCCAGGCGTCCTGCAGCAACAGCCCCGGCAGCACGACCCCCAGACACCCGAACGCCGACCCCACCGGGCCGCCGATGGCCAGCCCGACCAGCACGGACACCGCGCCGAGCGCCACGCCGACGCCGACGGCGGCACCGGAGGACCGGGCCGCCGCCGCACGCCAGGACACCTCCGGCACCCCGCTGAACCGCACGACGAGCGGGTCGGTGGCCAGCCCACGCGCGACGTTGAGCACCACGCCGTAGGTCAGCCAGGCCAGGCTGAACACGCCGAACGCGGTCAGCCCCAGCGAGCGCGCCACATAGAGGCCCACCGCGAAGTTGGTCAGGCTGGAGGCCGCCTGGTCGGCCAGCCCCCAGGACAGCCGCCCCGCCATGGCCCGCCGGCCGGCCGGCCGGTCCTTGGGCGCCGTCTCCTGCTCCTCGGTGGTCATCGGAGTCATGCCTTGATCAGTCCGGCACCGTGCAGGGCACCGGCCGCGTCGGCGACGGTGCCGAACGGCAGGGCGGCCCGCTCGGCGACGTCCAGCAGACTGTGCGTGCCGTCGGCCATGCTGAGCACCCACAGCATGGCCAGCTGCGCCTGCTGCGCGTCGCTCCGCCCGCCCAGCGACTCGTACAGCCCCCGCCGCCCCAGCTGCGGTTCGCCGTACGGACTGAGATTGAGGTACCGGCGGTTGCGGTCGAGGACGGCGAACGCCTCGCGGCAGACGGCCAGGGTGTCCGCCATCGCCTCCGGCGAGACGAAGTCCGGGTCGTCCCCCGAGGTGTGGTACTCGGGATACCCGGCGTACGGGGTCCGGGTGAGCGAGCCGACCCCGAGGTCGAAGCCGGGGGAGCAGTACTGCCGCTCGTCGTAGCCGTAGGGGGTGAACTCCTTGACGGTGTGCGGGCGTTCGGAGCTCTCCAGCACGTGCCGCAGCACCCGGTCGATCTCCGCGTCGCCGCGTCTGCTCTGCTTGTACGTCAAGGGGCCCCGGTCACCGGCGCAGGCCAGCACCAGCCCGTGCTTCACGTGCTCCACCCGCTCCCTGTTGCGGGCCAGCCAGGTGATCGCCCCGATGGTGCCGGGCGCGAAGACGAACCGGTAGGTGTAGTACGGCTTCTCCTCGGCCAGCGCCCGCGCCAGGAACGTCGCCACCGCGATGCCCGCCAGGTTGTCGTTGGCCAGCGACGGGTGGCACACGTGGCAGGAGACCAGCACCTCGTCGGAGACCTGCCCGGGAACGACGTGCTCCGCGTAGGTGAGGTGGCCGTCGGCGAGCGTGGAGTCCACGCACACCTCGTACGCGCCCTCGGGCAGTGCGTCCAGGGTCTCCTGCGCCAGGCAGAACCCCCACTGAGGCTTGTAGTAACTGGTCCGGTAGGGCACCAGCGACGGCTGGTCGGGCAGCGTGTGCAGGTGCGCGCGCAGCTCCGACAGCGGCATGGTGCGCGACACCGGGACGCTGTAGCCGAGCACGTGCAGGTTGGACGCGGCGAAGTCGACGACCCGCCGGCCCGAGCTGTCGGCGACGTACGCGTCCCGGATGTTCCACTCCTGGGGCACCGTCCAGTCCAGCACCTGCGTCCCGGTGGGCACCTCGTGGACCCGCAGCGGGAGGTACTCGCCGACGATCGCCAACGTGGCGCGCACCCCGTCGCCGGTGATGCTCCGGCACAGCGGGAAGAGCCGCTCCACCAGGGCGTGCATCTCCCCGCCGACGCCGGTCACCCGCGCCACCGCAGGGTGTCGTCGACCGTGCCCGCATCCGACGCCGCCCGCAGCACGGCCAGCCGGGTGAAGCGGCTCTCGAAGCCCTCCCGGGTCAGCCCGTGCCGCCGGTAGGCGTCGGCGAGTTCGAGCGCGCCGCGCTTGACCGTCCACGCGCAGTCGAAGCCGGGGACCGCCTCCCGGAACCGGGAGAAGTCCACCCGGTACGACCGCGGATCGGCGCCCGTCTCCCCGGTGATCCGCACCTTCGCCCCGGCCACCGCCTCGGCGACCTGCTCGGCGATCTCGGCGACCGTGACGTTGTTGGCCTCGCTGCCGATGTTGAACGCCCGGTCGTGCACCGCGTCCCGGGGCGCGGTCAGCGCCGCCGAGAACGCCTGGGCGATGTCGGCGGCGTGCACCAGCGGACGCCAGGGCGTGCCGTCGGACAGCACCAGCACCTCGCCGGACAGCAGCGCGTGACCCACCAGGTTGTTGAGCACGATGTCGGCGCGCAGCCTGGGGGAGTACCCGAAGGCGGTGGCGTTGCGCATGTACACCGGGGTGAAGTCGCCGTCGGCCAGCGCGTGCAGCTCGTCCTCGACCCGCACCTTGGACTCCGCGTACGGCGTCACCGGGCGCAGCGGGGCGTCCTCGGTCACCAGGTCGCCGCCGCCGGCGGCACCGTAGACCGAGCACGTCGACGCGTACAGGAAGCGCCGCACCCCGGCGTCGCGGGCCAGCCCGGCCAGGCGCACCGACGCGTGGTGGTTGATGTCGTAGGTGAGTTCCGGCGCCAGCGACCCCAGCGGGTCGTTGGAGAGCGCCGCCAGGTGGATCACGGCGTCCACCCCGGCGACGTGCTCGGCCGTCACGTCGCGCAGGTCCACCCGGTGTCCTGGCGGGTCCGCGGGCCGCGGGCCGAGGACGCAGTCGGCGAACAGGCCGGAGTCGAGGCCGACCACCTCGTGCCCGGCGGCTTCGAGGACCGGGGCCATCACGGTGCCCAGGTAGCCCTGGTGTCCGGTCAGCAGTACGCGCAAGTTTCAGTCCCCCAGATCGAGAGTGAGTTTGGTGACGGCGAACGCCTCGGCGTAGCGCGCGTGGCATTCGATACCGCGGATGCGGGCGAGGCCGAGGAAGGCCTCGCGGTCGTACCAGGGCCGGTGCCGCTGCGAGGGGTAGTGCTCCTGCAGCAGCCGCACCTTCTGCTCGGCGGTCTGGGGCGACAGCGGCTGGTAGGCCGTCATGCGGCCGAGGTCGCCGTCCCACTTGACGATCTCGTAGCCGAGCACCAGGTGGTCGCGGAACGCGGTCGGGATCAGGCCCGCGAGACCCCGGTGGTCCTGGTGAGCGTCGTCGGTGCGCGGCGCGAGCACCAGGTCGGGCTCGGTCCGTGCGCGCAGCTCCTCGACGGCGGCCTTGGCCTCCTCCCACTGCGAAGGGAACCGGCCGTCCGCCAGCTTGAGCACGGTCAGCCGCAGATCGGCGCCCGGACAGAACGCGGTCAGTGCCGCCAGCTCCTCCTGTTCGCGGTCGCTGCCGCCGCCCGACAGCACCAGGGCGTCGACGCGGACCCCCGGCCGGGCGCGGCACAGCGCGAGCAGGGTGCCGCCCGCGCCGATGGCGATGTCGTCGCAGTGCGCGCCCACCGCGACGACGCTCCCGGGGCGCCCGGCGCCGAGCCGGATCACGCCCCCGCTCCGACGCGGTCCCGCTCCCACACGGCCCACGGGCGGTCGCCGCGCGCGTACGCGTCGTCGAGCGCGGCCCGCTCCTTGACCGTGTCGGTCGGCTTCCAGAAGCCCCGGTGCTGGTGCGCCACCAGCCGCCCCTGCTTGGCCAGCCGGCCGCACCCGTCGGCGACCAGGTCGCCGCCCTCGGGTATGTGGTCGAAGACCTCCTGACGGAGCACGAAGTAGCCGCCGTTCTCCCACAGCGGCAGCTCGCTCACCGCGGTGATGCCCCCCACCAGACCGTCCTCGCCCAGCTCCACGCAGTGGAACGACGACTGCGGCGGCACCACCATCATCGAAGCGCCCGCGTCCCGCTGGGAGAACTTCTCGATCATCTCCGGCAGCGGGGCGTCGGTGAGCACGTCGGCGTAGTTGGCCAGGAACATCTCGTCGCCGTCCAGGTGGTGGCGCACCCGGCGCAGCCGCTCCCCGATCGGCGACTCGATGCCGGTCTGCGCGAACGTGATCGTCCAGTCCGCGATGTCCGTGGACAGCAGCTCCGTGCGCCCGCCGCGCAGCACGAAGTCGTTGGACGTGGTCTCTTCGTAGTTGAGGAAGAAGTTCTTGATGTGGTGCGCCCCGTAGCCCAGGCACAGGACGAACTCCGTGTGCCCGAAGTGCGCGTAGTAGCGCATCACGTGCCAGATCAGCGGACGCGGGCCGACCATCGCCATGGGCTTGGGCACGTCGTCGGCCGCGCCGCTGCGCATCCGCATGCCGTAACCGCCGCAGAAAAGGACAACCTTCACGCTGCAACCTCTTTCATGACGAGAAGTCGACAATGCTCAGTTCGGGGATGGGAAAGACGAGGCGGCCGCCCCACTCGCGCACGAAGGCCAGCTGCTCCTCCAGCTCCGCCCGCAGGTTCCAGGGCAGGACCAGGACGTAGTCGGGCCGGTCGGCGGCGATCTGCTCGGGCGCCAGGATCGGGATGCGGCTGCCCGGGGTGAACCTGCCGTGCTTGTAGGGGTTGCGGTCGACCGTGTACGCGAGCAGGTCGGGCCGGATGCCGCAGTGGTTGAGCAGGGTGTTGCCCTTGCCGGGGGCGCCGTAGCCGACGACCCGCTCGCCGCGCTCGGCCGCCTCGATCAGGAACCGCAGCAGGTCCCGGCGCACCTTCGCCACCCGGCCCGAGAACTCGGTGTACCCGGACAGCTCCTGGAGCCCGGCCGCCTTCTCCCGCTGCAGCACGTCGGCCACCCGCTCGGACGGCTCGCCGGCCACCTCCACGGGCCTGGCCCACAGCCGGACGGAGCCGCCGTGCGTGGGCAGCAGCTCGACGTCCACGAGCGCGAGCCCGCCGCTGGCCAGCGCCCGGATCGCGGAGGCGACCGTGTAGTACTGGAAGTGCTCGTGGTAGATCGTGTCGTACTGGTTCTCCTCGATCAGCGTCAGCAGGTGCTGCACCTCGATGGAGACCCAGCCGTCGTCGGCGACCAGGGCGCGCAGCCCCTGGGTGAAGCCGACCACGTCGGGGATGTGCGCGTACACGTTGTTGGCCACGACCAGGTCCGCCGGGCCCTGCTCCGCGCGCACCCTCGCACCCGTCCCGGGGCTCAGGAACTCCGTGAGCGTGGGGACGCCCGCGTCCCGTGCGGCGGCGCCGACGTTCACCGACGGCTCGATGCCCAGGCAGCGGATCCCCCGGTCCACCACGTGCTTGAGCAGATAGCCGTCGTTGCTCGCGACCTCGACCACGAAGGCGTCCGCGTCCAGCCCCACCCGTGCCACGGCGTCGGCGACGAAGGTGCGCGCGTGCTCGACCCAGGAGGTCGAGAAGGAGGAGAAGTAGGCGTACTCGCTGAACGTCTCCTCCGGAGTGATCAGCGGCGGGAGCTGCGCGAGCCAGCATTCGGTGCACACCCGCAGGTGCAGCGGGTAAGCGGGCTCCGGCCCGTCCAGCTGGTCCGCCGCGAGAAAGCTCTCGCACGGCGGGGTCGCCCCCAGATCGACGACGCTCTCCAGCGCCGCCGAGCCGCAGAGTCGGCATCCTGTCATCAACTGCCCCCATCTCCGCCCGCGCGGGTGCCCCGTCGCGAGCCGGCTCTTCCGTTTCCTGTCGGCGACGCGTCCTGAGCGCCGCCGTACCGTCCCGCGATCGCGGTGCGGTACCCCTCCTCCAGGCGCTCCAGCCCGACGTCCGGGCTGAACCCCTGCTCGTAACGGATCCGGGCCGCACGGCCCATCTCCAGGTTCTCGGCCCGCCCGGTCGTGATCCGGCGGATGCACGACGCGAGCGAGTGCGGGTCGCCCGGCCGGTGCAGCAGCCCGGTCACCCCGTCCTCGACGAGCTCCACGAAGGCGCCGTGCCCGGCGGCGACGGCCGGCACCCCGGCCGCCATCGCCTCCGCGACCACCAGCCCGAACGTCTCCAGGGCCAGCGACGGAGCCACCACCGCGACCGACCTGGCCACGGCCTCGCGGCACTGGGCCGGGTCGTACAGACCGACGTAGCGCACGTCGTCGCGGCCCGCGGCCCAGGCGGTCACCTCCTGCTCCAGCGGACCGGCGCCCGCCAGCACGAGCGGCACCCCCACCCCGCCGCCCGCCGCGACCTCGTCCCACGCGGCCATCAGGTGCCGTACGCCCTTGGCCTCCGCGAGCCGCCCGAGGAAGAGCAGGTGCTCGCCGCCGTCCGCCCGGCAGGCACCCGGGTCGGGGACGAAGTTGTGCTTCACCGCCAGCCGCTCGGCCGGCATGCCGGAGCGCACCAGCAGGTCGCGCTGCGCCGCGGAGATGCAGAAGAACCGCTCCACCCCGGACCACCAGCGCCGCCGGTTGACCGACATGCCGACCGCGAGCGGCACCGTCGCCAGCCGGGAGCCGCGGTAGCAGCCGTGCCGGACGGCGGGCAGCGGCGCCGGAGCCCCGACGCACTCGGTGCACAGCCGGCCGTCCCGCTGCAGGGTGCCCGGCGGGCAGATCTGGTTGTAGTTGTGCAGCGTCGCGACGGCGGGCACCCCGGCGTCCGCGCAGGCCGCCAGCACCGCGGGCGACAGCAGCGGGAAGACGTTGTGGACGTGCACCACGTCCGGCCGCCCGGCGCGCAGCCGGGCCGCGAGCTCGCTGCGGACCGCCGGGTTCCACGGCACCAGCAGCGGCACCGCCACCTTGCCGAGCAGCGAGCGCCCCGAGATGTCGTCGCTGCGCCGCTCGAACACCTCGACCCGGTGGCCGGCCGTGCGCAGCAGGTCCACCTCTTCGTCGACCACCCGGTTCTCCCCGCTCGGCTGGGCCGAGGAGTAGCGGTTGTGCACCACGAGGACACGCATGTTCCCAGTCACCTCCTTGCCCATCGCGGAACGTGCCGCCGCACGCCCTCGGGCGCCGGCGAAGGAGCGGTCCGCGAGGTCGCGGACGGCTCGAGTACGGGAGCCGTGGCGGGCGTCGCGAGGAGCGAGGCGGCCACGGCCAGATGCAGCAGGTACGCCGACGCGTCCCCGAGACCGGCCTCGGTGTACGAGGAGATCGCGACATAGCTGATCAGGAAGATCGCGCAGGCCCTCGGCAGCGACGGCGGGCGCAGCAGCGCGACACCGCCCAGCACGAGGAAGAGGGTCACCACGACCACGACACCGGTCAGGCCCTGCTCGTCGTAGACGGCCAGCCAGCTGTTGTCGATCGGCAGCCCGCCGAACGACTTGTCGCCCAGGCCCGTGCCGAACAGCTCCTCCACGAGCGTGCGCGGCGCGTCCAGCAGGGCGTCCCAGACCTTCGCCCGGCCGGTGAGGCTGGTGAAGTACTCCTGGGACTGGCCGCGCAGGAACCACGCCTGGAGCGCGGAGGCGAACCCGACCGCGGTCACCGTGGCGCACAGCACCGCCCAGGTGAAGAACCGGCGGGCGGCGGCACTGCTGAGCACCAGCGACAGGATCGCCAGGACCAGCCCGGCGAGCAGCCCGATGGTGGCGGTGCGGGTGTGGGTCAGCGCGAGCAGGACGAGCGAGGGCACGATGATCAGTGCCGCGCTGCGCCCGGTGGTCCTGCGGCCCAGCACCAGCAGCACCGTCAGCCCGATGATCACCGCCGCGTACTGGCCGATCTGCGGCGGCGTCAGCGGCCACAGCGCGCCGACCAGCCGCCCGCCGTACAGCTCCGGCATGGCCGCGCCGGGGGAGATCACCAGCCCCGCGATCACCGAGGAGAACACCACGAAGTACATCCGGATGTGGGTCCTGACGAACGTCAGGCTGCCGTCCCACCAGCGGCTGAGCAGCCACAGCGTGGCGACGAACAGGGTCAGCCTGGCGCACCGGAACAGCGCGCCGAAACCGGACTCCAGGTTCGCGCTGGAGATCAGGCTCGGCAGCAGCAGCAGGGTCAGCAGCAGCACGAAGGCGTTCGCCCGGATGCGCAGCCGCAGATTCAGCGCCAGCGCCAGCGCGAACGCGCCGACCAGCGCCCCCATGGTGACCATCTGGATCAGCGAGCGCGGGATCGGGAAGATGGTCTGCGCCCCCGCGGAACCGAGCGTGTTGAGGCCCAGCAGCCCCCAGACCACCCCGACGGCCTTCGGCGTGCCGGGCGGGCGCATGCCTTCGCCCGGCGTTCCGACCGCGCTGTCCAGCGCCCGGGGCAGCCCGCCCCGCGGCGGGTTGGTCCGCTGTGTCCCCGCCGCCATCTCAACCACCCGCCCGCGGGCCGAAGGTGCTGTTGGTGTCCTGCTGGTACGGCGTGCTCTGCCACTGCGCGGAGTCGAGCTTCTTGTCCGGGTCGTCGGCGACGAAGCTCCACGGCCCCCGGTAGAGGTTGTCGTGCCAGCGGTTGTTCTGCTTGTGCAGGAGCGCGTCGGACACCCGCTTGGCCTTGTACGGCGACCAGTCGGGATAGGTGCCGTAGTTGGAGAGCACCGCCATCCGAGCGCACTCCGTCGTGCACTTGAGGGCGGCGGCGTCCAGCACGAAGCGGTTGTCGTGGATGTCGACGCGCTGGGTCTTCCACCGGCAGTCGGAGTACAGCGGCGCGGTGGCGATCGACGGCTGCGCACAGCGCTTGAGGTCCTTGACCAGCAGCGTGCAGTACCCGGCGGAGGTGTTGGCGGGGCTGTTGCAGAACCGGTTGGCGTTCTCCCACAGGGTGATGCCGTTCCAGTTGTTCTCCAGCACGTTGCCGTAGATCTCCAGCTTGTCCGTGCGGGCCGGGACCCGCGGCTCCCCGCCGGCCTCCGAGATGTAGATCGTCCCGTACGGGAAGTTGTCGCCGCGCTCCGCCAGCTTGCGGGCCTCCGCGACGTTGTTGCGCCGCATCGTGTTGTTCCGGACGACCGCGTTGTAGCTGGTCTCGTACATCAGGGCGGCGCCGTCGTTGGCCTCGAAGAGGTTGTTCTCGAAGAGGAAGTCGTTGTTGTTGTTGTCCGCCCACAGCCCGGTGCCGCGGTTGTCGTGCACCCAGTTGCCGCGGATGTCTGCGCCGTTGACGGCCCAGAACTTCATGCCCCCGGTGCAGCCGCACCCCGGCTTCTTCCGCTCCCAGTCGCCGGTGTTGTTGCCCGTGATCTCGTTGCCCTCGACCACCAGGCCGCGGATGGTGTCGCCGTCCTTGTACGCGTTCATGCCGTACTGGCCGTTGTCGCGCAGGCAGTTGGCACGGACCTGCTGACGGGCGCCGGCCATCAGCCCGGCCCCCGAGTTGTCGCGGATCGTCGAGTGCTCGATCACCCAGCCGTCGGACGAGCTGTTGTTGACCACGCCCTCGTCGTGCGGCGCGACGAAGTTCCGCACGGTCAGGTAGCGCAGGGTGACGTCGGTGGCCTCGCCGCCGAACGCGTACTGGTTGACCTTGCGGCCGTCCAGCACCGCGCCCGGCGCACCGAGGTAGCGGTTGCCCTTCTTCGGGACGACCTGCGCGTACTGCTCCGGCACCAGCCGGTGGGTGCCCGGCCGGAGCCAGAACGTGGTGCCCGCGGGACTGCTCTTGGTCTTGGCGGCCAGGTCGCCGACCACCGCGGGGTCGACCGTCACCGCGCCCGCGGGGGCCGTCGCGGGCCCGGCCGGGGGCTTCGCGCACACCCGGGCCGCGGCCGTGGCGGGTGCCCCGGCCGCGGACGTCCCGCCGGACGGCTTCGCCGGGTCGGCCGTCCCCGAGCAGCCGCTCGCCGCGAGCAGGACCAGGGCCAGGGGCGCCGCCGGTAACGCGCAGTGACGCCACTTCATCCGCACGCGCCTCCCCGGTCGGGCCGGTCCGCGAAGCCGAGCACCGTGGTGAACCGGCCGCCCGGCCCGTCGTCGGTGAAGCCCGTGCCGATCAGCGTGGTGGCGGGCACCTTGCGGCCGAAGCCGGGGGAGTACCAGCCCAGCGGCGGACCGCTCTCGCCGCGGTGCGCCCGCCAGCTCAGCCCGGCGGGCAGCGCGAGCACCGCGGAGCGGTCCTCGCCGTCCACGCTCCAGCCGAGCGCCGCCCGCTCGCCCACCAGGTCCGCGGTGACCGACGGGCCCAGATGGAAGGCCAGACGCACCGGCCTGCGCGGCCCGCGCACCTCGTCCACCACCCGCAACTCCCGTGTGGAGGAAGTCAGTTCCACGGAGCGGCGGTGCACGGATCCCTCGTACCCGTCGTGCTCGGCGCTCCAGCGGGCCACGTCCGGTCCGGCGGTGCCGACGGCCAGGACGCGGCTGCGGGCGTGCCGGGTCCACAGGAAGGGTCCGCCGGAGACGGACTGGTCCTGGCCGTCCAGCTCCAGGGTGTTGTGGCCCAGGGTCGAACGGAAGTACCGCCGCCACTCGGGCTGCCCGTGGTAGCAGTACGTCCCCGGGTCGGCGAGCACGTCGACGCCCTCCTGCCGCACCTCCAGGGACAGCGCGTCGGCGTGCGCGTGCGCGGCGATGGACAGGAAGCCGTGCGGCCCGCCGTCGCAGCGGCACCAGATCCCCGCCGGACCGCGCAGGACGGTCAGCCCCGCGTCGGCGAAGTGCGCCGGGCGGGCGGCCGGACGGGCCACGGCCGGTGCGCCGCGCCCCTCCCGCGCCGGTGAGCCGCCGGGTACGGGCGAGGTGTCCCTCCCGTACGGCCGGATCAGCGCGGCCAGCAGCGGGGTGCGCACATCGGTGCCGGGCACCTCGGGCCACCAGTCGAGCCTGCCGAACACCGCTTCCCCGGTGGCCAGCAGCGAACCCCAGCGGTCGGTGCCGCCGCCGTCCACGACCAGACCGTGGCCGTCGTCGGAGTCCCCCTGGCGCGGCGGGCGCAGCCGGTCGTCCACGACGGCCGCCAGCGCGTCGGTCATCCGCAGCAGCACCAGCCGGACCGTCGCGGGCACCGGCACACCCGCGGCGTCCGCCTCGGCCAGGGCCGCCAGCCCGAGCTCCAGCACCAGCCCGTGGTACTCGCTCGCCAGCTCCCGGTTCAGACCGGAGCGGAAGGTGTTGCTCCGCAGGTGCCGCTCCAGTGAGCGCAGCGCGTTTGCCCGCCAGCGCGCCGACGCGGGGAACCAGCCGAAGGCACAGGCCGCGGCGAACTGCCCGGCCGCCTCCGCGACGACGTGGTTGTTCGCGGACGACCCCCGGCTGGGAAAGGCGGCCAGCCAGCGCTGGTGGTGCCAGATCTGGTTCCTCGCCACCGGGTTGTCCTCGAACAGTCCGGCCGCGCCCGGCCAGCCGTCCAGCAGCCGCCGGACCCACACCCAGGACAGCAGCCGGATGCCCAGCTCGATGCCGCTGATCCAGTGCACCCCGCGCAGCGGCGCGTTGGCCGCCCACCAGTCCCGCAGGTGCTCGGCCACCCGCTCCGCGTACCGGTCGTCCCCGGTGAGCGCGTAGGCGGCGGCCAGCACGGTCAGGTACTGGTGCCGCGACAGCTCCCAGATCTGCTTGATGTCCCCGACCGCCTCCTCGTCGCGGTACGGCAGGCCGAACGCGTACCCCCACGGGGCGCGCCGCCCGGTCTTCGGGTCGTACCACCAGTCCGGGCCGGTCAGGTCGTCGCGCACCACCCCGAAGTACTCGACGTGCCCGGCCATCAGCCGGTCCGCCTCGGCGACCAGACGCTTCGCGGCGTCCGGCGGCACCGCGGCGAGCGTGCCGGCGGGCAGCACGGCGGTGAACCGGGCGCCGCTCACGCGCGGCGCGTCCGGCGGCTCGCCGCGCCACCGCCGCCTGCGCACCGCGTCGCCCGTCCGGCCCGCGATCTCCCGCGGACCCATCCGGGACAGCCGCCGCAGGTACCAGCCCGCGCTCAGGCTCATCGTGTCCTCGCCAGCGTCACCGGCGCACCGCCGGCCAGCGCACGCTGTACGGCGAGGGTGGCCGAGGTGGTGGCCACCAGCGACTCCAGCGGCACCGGCATCGGACCGCCGGAGCGCACGGCCCTGACGAACGCCGCCAGTTCGGCCTCCTGCCCCTTGTCGCGCGCCCTGGGCAGCCGGGAGCTGACCCACCGCCTGCGGCCGGCCCCGCCGTCGGAGTACACCGACGCACGGACGAAGTCGTCGAGCCGCAGGACCTTCCCGTCCGCGATCAGGTCCAGGGTCTCCTTGGGGAAGCCGGAGGCGCCCGTGGTGACGTAGCCGAGGGTGGCGGTGGAGCCGTCCGGGTAGCGCAGCACGACCTGGAGGTCGCCGCTGCCGGGCGCGGCGAGCGCGTACACCGACTCCGGGTCGGCGCCCAGCAGCCAGCTCGCCGTGTCGATGAAGTGCCCGCCCTCGCCCGCGAACCGCGAGCCCTCGGTGCCCTTGCGCAGGTACCAGCTGCCCTCCTGGAGCGAGCCCGCGTTGATCAGGTAGCGCAGGCTCGCCGGGCCGCTCCGGGCGCCGAACCGCTGCTTCGCCTCCCGCAGCACCGGCGCGAACCGGCGGTTGAAGCCCACCTGCAACCGGTCGTTGCCGGACTCCTCCACCGCCGCGAGCACACTCGCCAGCTCCTCCTCGGTGAGGGCCAGCGGCTTCTCCACGAACACCGCCTTCCCCGCCAGGAGCGCCCTGCGGGTCAGTTCGGCGTGCGAACTGTGCCGGGTGACCACGAAGACCGCGTCGAGCGACGCGTCCCCGAGCACCGCGTCGAGGTCCGTCGTCGCCTCGGCGAAGCCGAACTTCCGCTTGGCGTTGGCCGCGGACAGCGCCGTCGTGGTGACCACCGTCGACAGCTCGACGCCGTCGCGCCCCGCCAGGTGCGGC
Source organism: Streptomyces sp. NPDC004111 (assembly GCF_042874215.1). NCBI lineage: Bacteria > Bacillati > Actinomycetota > Actinomycetes > Kitasatosporales > Streptomycetaceae > Streptomyces > Streptomyces sp. NPDC004111. The sequence continues at coordinate 161,903 of NZ_JBIAMU010000020.1, read as the reverse complement.
AGCAGCATCGACGTGGCGTAGTTCCCCGCGCCGACGAACGCCAGCCGCACCGGCGACCCCGCGGCCCTGGCCGGGGCGGCCCGGCGGGCGGTGCGCGGCACCTCGGGCACGGACACCGTCGCCTCCTCGGGCGGCGCCGTGTGCCCGGGGTAGCGGAACAGCACGGCGACCGCCTTCAGTTCGCCGTCCTGCAGACTCCGGTAGGTCTCCACCGCGTCCTCGAAGGCGGCGACGTGCGAGACCAGCGGCTCCACGTCGACGCGGCCCCGGGCCACCAGGTCCAGGAAGCACGCCAGGTTCCGGCGCTCGGTCCAGCGGACGTAGCCGATCGGGTAGTCCCGGCCCTCCAGCTCGTACTCCGGGTCGTAGCGCCCGGGACCGTAGGAGCGGGAGAACCGTACGTCCAGCTCCTTCTCGTAGTAGGCGTTCCACGGCAGGTCCAGACGGCACTTGCCGATGTCGACGACCCGGCCCCGGTCGCGGGACAGCCGGGCGGCCAGCTCGACGGGCTGATTGCTGCCGCCGCCCGCCGCCAGGTACACCTGGTCCACGCCGTGCCCGCCGGTGAGTTCGGCCACCGCGCTCTCCACAACGGACGACCCGGGATCGCCGCAGGCCGCCGCGCCCAGGCGCTCGGCCAGCTCGCAGCGCGCCGGGTCCGGGTCCGCCCCGACCACACGGACCCCGGAGGCGGTCAGCAACTGCACCACCAGCTGGCCGATCAGTCCCAGGCCGACGACCAGCGCCACCTCGCCGAGCTGCGGCTCGCCCTGGCGGACGCCCTGCATCGCGATCGAACCGACGGTGCCGAAGGCCGCGTGCCGCGGCGCGAGCCCGTCCGGCAGCGGGACGTACAGGTTCTTCGGCACCCAGTTCAACTCGGCGTGCAGCGCGTGCTCGTTGCCCGCGCAGGCCACCAGGTCACCGGCCTTCACGTCGTCCACCCCGGCACCGACCTGCTCGACCACCCCGCACAGCGAGTAGCCCAGCGGTGTGTACGAGTCCAGCTTGCCCATCACCTTGCGGTACGTGGCGGGCACCCCGTTGGTGGCCACGCTCTGCACGACCTTGGCCACCTGGTCCGGCCGCGAGCGGGCCTTGCCCACCATCGACATGCCGGCCTCGGACACCTTCATCAGCTCGGTGCCGGTGGAGATCAGCGAGTAGGCGCTGCGGACCAGCACCCCACCCGGCTTGCACTCGGGGACCGGCACCTCCAGCAGCGCCAGCTCGCCGCTCCGGTAGTTCTGCACAACCTGCTTCACCACGAACTCCTCTGAAATTCCTAAGCCGACAACCGAGTGCTCTGACCGGATCCGGAGGTCGCTTCGCGATACCAGTGCTCAAGGGTCAGTACGTGCCACAGATGTTTGGAGAAGTCCCGCTGCCCGGCGGCGTCCTCGGCGACCATCCGCGCCAGCGCGTCGCGCCGCAGGAACCCCGAGCGGACCAGCACCCCGTCGTGCACCACCTCCCGCACCAGCGGCGCCAGGTCCCGGCTCATCCAGGCCCGCAGCGGCGCGCTGAACAGGCCCTTGGGCCGGTACACGATCTCCCGGGGCAGGATCGAGGTGGCCGCCTCCTTGAGGACGGCCTTGCCCTGCCGGCCGGCGATCTTGCGGTCGCCGGGGAAGGCGAACGCCGCCCTGACCACCTCGACGTCCACGTACGGCACCCGTACCTCGGTCGACGCGGCCATGCTGGAGCGGTCCGTGTAGGCCAGGTTCAGGCCCGGCAGGAACATCCGGGCGTCGCCCAGGCACATGCGGTTCACGAAGTCGTCGAGGTCGTTGTCCGCGTAGACGTCCTGGTGCTCCTCCAGCACGTCGTCGACCGTGCCGGCCAGATCCGGGTTGATCAGGGAGAGCAGCTCCCGCCGGTCGTACATGGTGTAGCTGCGCCGGAAGGCGGTCTCCTCCGGCAGGTCGGCGAAGGACAGGAAGCGCTTGGCGAAGCGCACCGAGCGGTACCCCCGCCGGGCCGAGGCGACCGGCAGCCGGTCCACCGCCGCCGACACCCCGCGCCGCAGCGGACGCGGCACGCGCTGGTAGCGCAGCGCGAGCACATTGGCCAGGTGCTTGCGGTACCCGGCGAACAGCTCGTCCGCGCCCATCCCCGACAGCATCACCTTGACCCCGGCCTCCCGGGCCGCCGAACAGATCAGGAACGTGTTGATCGCCGCGGGGTCGCCGATCGGCTCGTCCAGGTGGTACGTCATCCGCGGCAGCAGGTCGAGCACGTCCGGGGCGATCTCGATCTCGTGCAGGTCCACCCCGAACCGCGCTGCCACCTGCCGGGCGTACCTCAGGTCGTCCGGCATCGCCTCGAACCGGGCGTCCTCCGCGCGGAACCCGATCGTGTAGGCGGAGATCCCGGGCCGGTCCCGGGCCGCCAGCGCGGTCAGATAACTGGAGTCGAGACCGCCGGAGAGGAAGGTCGCCACCGGCACGTCGGAGAGCAGATGGCGGCGGGTCGACTCCGCCACCACGGCGGCCAGGTCCGGCAGTTCACCGCCGCGGGCGCGCTCCCGTCCCTCGGCGGCGACGTCCTTCAGGTTCCAGTAGCGGCCGCGCTCCACCCGGCCGTCCGGCCGGTACCTCAGCCAGCTCCCCGGCGGCAGCTTCTCCGCCTCCCGGTACGCGCACCGCGAGTCGGGCACCCAGTAGTAGAGGAGGGACGCCACCAGCGCCGCGTGGTCCACCTCCAGCTCCCCGCCGGTCGCCGCGGCGAGCGCCTTCAGCTCGGAGGCGAACACCAGACCCGGGCCGCGCCGCAGCAGGAACAGCGGCTTGATGCCCAACTGGTCCCTTACCAGCACCAGTTCACCGGTGGCCTCGTCGAAGACGCCGAACGCGAACATGCCGCGCAGCCGGGGCAGACAGTCGGTGCCCCAGCGCCGCCAGGACTCCAGCACCACCTCGGTGTCGGAGGTGCCGTGGAAGCGCACCCCGGCGGCCGTCAGTTCGGCGCGCAGCTGGGGCGCGTTGTACAGCTCGCCGTTGTAGGTGAGGACGAGCCCGTCGCGGACCATCGGCTGGGCCCCGGTCTCCGACAGGTCGATGATCGACAGCCGGCGGTGCCCCAGATGCACCTCGCCCTCCGCCAGGGAGTGGCTGTAGCGGCCCGACCCGTCCGGCCCGCGGTGGGCCAGGGTGTCGGTGAGCCGGTCGGTGACGGCCTTCCCGTCCGGCCATCGGTACGTGCCTGCGATGCCACACATGTGCTTACCGCGCCTCCTGATCGTTGTCCGGGACCTGTGCGGCCCGCACCGGCAACCGCTCCGTGTGCCGCAGGCTCGTTCCGTTCGGCGGCCGGGCGGGGCGTTCGCTCCGGCCGCGCAGCGCGGTGTGCAGTCCGTCCCACAGGGTGCCGTCGGTCCGGTCCCGCGGGTCGGGGTCGATCAGCACCACACCGATGACCGGGATGTGCTGGTCCGCGAGCTGGCGGGCCACGGTGTGCAGCCAGGCGGCGCTGCCGTGCCCGGCCCGTACCACCAGCACCGTCCGGGTGCCGAGGTAGCGAAGATCGGTCCACGCCGTGCCGGGCGCCACCGAGCCGACCCCGATCCGCCGCTCCGGGTCCGAGCCGTCCGCGGCGTTCTCGCCGCCGATCACGGGCGGGTCGCCCGGCTTCGGCCGGGTCCCCGCGAGAGAAGTGCCCGGCAGACCGTCGACCACGGCCACCGGCTCGTCCTTCGCCAGCGCCCCGGCGAGGTCCAGGGCGATCCTGCCGGTGGCACGCGCGCAGCCCAGTTCGAGCAGCGACACCGGCTCCACGGAACCGCGCACGGTACGCGCGAGAGTCGCCGTGAGCCGTTCGCGGGCCGCCCGGGTGCGGCGCCGCCGCCACGGCCTGCCCGACCGGCGCGGCAGTTCCGCGACGACGGAGGCACCCAGGTTCGCCGAGATGTCCCGGCGCAGCACGGGCCGGTCCGCCACCACCGTGCCGACCGCGGCCAGCGCGAGACCGGCGAACAGCCCGAGGGCCAGTCCGATGCCCCCGTTGGTGGCGGCGGTCTTGGGCAGTGAACGGTGCACCGGGCGGGGCGCGTCCACGATCTGCGTACCGGCGATCACACCGGGCGTACCGGTGCGCGCCTCCGCGGCGCGCTGGTCGAAGTCGGCGATCCGCGAGTTGAGTTCGGCCCGGCGGGCGTAGAGCGACTCGATGCTCGCCGACGACTTGGGGTCGCTCTGCGGAGCGCGGTCGCCGATCGTCCTGTTGACCTCGGCCAGCTCCACGCGCATCCGGTCCCGCTGCTCCAGCAGGGCGTCCGACTCGGCCTTCGCGGACTCGCGCATGCGCCGCACGTGTTCCGCGATGAACGCGTCGGCCAGCGCCTTCGCCCGGTCCGTCGCCTGCTTGTCGCTGGTTCCCTTCACGTCGATCTGCAGCAGGTTGTTGGTCAGCCCCGCCCCCTGGTAGTCCTGGAGGAAGTCCTCCGGTTTGTCCTTGGACCCCAGGGACCGCAGGGCCTTGTCGGCGATCCTCGTGGTCGAGAGGATCGCGACGTCGGTACGGATCAGCGTGCCCATGTCGTTGGGCTGGTCCTCCCGGTGCGCCACCAGGACCTTGGTCACCGCCGTCGGCGGAGGCGGCATCGCCACCGCCAGCGCCGCACCCGCCACCAGCCCCAGGAGCGCCGTGGCGTACCAGAGGAGCCGGCGCCTGCGCACCGCCACCACCAGAGCCTGGAGGTCGAAGAGCGGCGCGGGCGCCGAGGCCTCCGAAGTCGTGCTCGTCCTCACTGCCCACCCCCCGTCGTACGGCCGCCGACCGCCAGAGCGTCGTCGTCGGCGGACTTCGCGGACCGCGCGGGGCGGTCCTGGACCGTGTCGGCGACGACGAAGCCGACCACCTCGTGCCTGCCGTCCGCGCAGGCGCCGGCGATGCCCGCGAGGTCCTCCGCGGTCCAGCTGCCCGGACTCAGGACGACCAGCGCGCCGGACTCGCCCTCGCGGTCCGGCACCATCGGCCGGTCCACCGCGACCCCCACCACCCGCAGCGCGGGGCACTCCCGGTCCCCGGAGCCCGCGGCCGGGGCGTCCGCGGCCCCGGCGACCAGGTCCCCGGCCGCCCGGCGGGCGGCCTCGTCACCGTCCGGCACCACGACCAGCACCTCCCGGGCGCCGGGCAGCAGGTCCCGCAGCCGCCCGTACACCCGCTGGTGGCGGAGGCGTCTGCCGGCCTCGTCGACGTACCGCTGCGGATGCGGCGCGTCCCACCGGGAGTCCGCGCCGAGCAGCCGGCGCAGCCGGGAGGCGCGGCCGGTGTCGCGCGGCGGGTGCGCGCCGGCGTCCCCGAGCACGTCGACGGAGCCCAGCGGCGTCGAGCCCAGGGCGGCGGAGATCTCCTGCTCGGAGCGCAGCCGCCGGTTCATCCGGGCGGCCACGAGATGGCCGACGACCCCGAGCAGGAGGAACAGCAGCGCGCCGGCCGCGACGAACTGGGTCCGCGTCGGCGGAGTCTGCGCGGCCGGGCGGGGCGCGGGCCCCATGACGACCAGGCCGGCCTTGGCGTTCGCCGGATCGGCCTGGTCCAGCTTCGTCATGGCCTCCTCCAGGGAGGTGCGCAGCCGCTCCAGCGAGGTGCGGGCCTGCACGCTCTCCACGGACCGCCCCGGATCGGCGGCGCCGGCCAGTTCGGTGATGCGTCGGTTGGTCTGCACCACCTGCTGGCGCAGCGCCTCCAGGCCGGTGGGCGCGTCGGCGCTGCCGCCGCCCGCGATGCGCGCGGCGAACCCGACGAACTGCTTGGCCAGTTGGTCGGCGAGCCGCTGTGCCCGCTCCGGGGTCTCGGCCGAGCCCGCGAGCGTGACGATGTTCCCCTCGGTCGCCTTGGCGCTCACCCGTTCCCGCAGTTCCCTGCCCCCGATGCCCTTCCAGTCCAGCTCCGTGGCCGCCCGGTCGACGACCACCGAACTCGTCGCGATGTTCACCTGCGTCAGCAGTCCGCGCTCGTCCCACTGCCCCGGCAGCAGCACGGACGCCGACGCCGTGTACCTCGGCGGGAGCAGCACCGAGGCGCCGAACCCGACGAGTGCGCCCACCACGGTGGCGACGGCCAGCAGCCGCCACCGCCGGCGGAGGATCCGCCCGATCGTGGCCAGGCGTATCGTGTCCTCGCTCAAGGGCGCTGCCTCCCGCGTGCCCGGATCCGGCCGCGCACCGACACCGGAGTGCGGCCACGGCACGCGGCCGCGTAGGCGGCGAGCAGCGAGGCCTGCGAGTTCTCCCAGGAGAGCGGTCCGCGGACCCGCTCCTGGCCGATCCGCCCCATCCGCTCCCGCAGTTCCGGGTCGTCGAGGAGCCGGGTGATCTGCCCGGCGAACCGGGCCTCGTCGTTGGCGGGCGCGTACAGGGCGGCCTCACCGGCGGAGACCCGTGCCTCACGGAGTTCGAAGGAGACGATCGGCCGCCCCATCGCCATGTACTCCAGGACCTTGTTCATGGTCGACACGTCGTTGAGCGGGTTGTGCGGGTCGGGGGAGAGGCAGACGTCCGCGGTGGACAGGTAGCGCACCAGGTCGGCGTCCGGGATGCGCCCGGTGAACTCCACCTGGTCGGCGAGCCCGAGGCGCTCCGACAGCTCCACCATCGCGTCGAAGGCGTCGCCCGATCCGACGAACACCGCGTGCCAGTCCTTGCGGCCGTGCTCGTCGCGCAGCTTCGCCAGGGCCCGCAGGGCGTAGTCGACACCGTCCTGGGGGCCCATCACACCCAGGTAGCACAGCAGATGGGACTTGCCGCGCTTCAACTCCGGCTCGGGTTGGACCGGTTGGAAGCGGTCGGTCTGCGGTGCGCTGCGCACCACGAAGACGTCCTCGGGCCGCCGGCCGCCGCGGCGCACCGCGACGTCCCGGTAGCTCTCGTTCGTGGCGAGCACGATGTCGGCGGACCGGTAGGTGATCCGCTCCAGCGCGCACACGGCGCGGTAGAGCAGGTCCTTGCCGCGGCCGAACCGCGAGAGGTACAGCTCGGGAACCAGGTCGTGCTGGTCGAAGACGAACCGCGCCCCGCGCCGCCGCAGCCACCTCGCCGACAGCAGCAGCAGGTCGGGCGGGTTGCAGGCGTGCACCACGTGGACCGGGCCGACCCGCCGGGCCAGCCTGGCCGTGTGCCACAGCGCCGAGCCGTACTCCCGCAGGTAGCCGGCCGGCCCTCCGGTGGCCGCGCGCAGGGGGTAGCGGTGGATGCGCACCCCGTCGATCTCCGCCTCCGCCTCTCTGTCCCGCTTCTCCCCCCGGGGACAGATGACGTGGACCTCCCAGCCCGCGTCGCGCAGCGTCGTGCACTCCTGCCACACCCGCCGGTCGAACGGCACCGACAGGTTCTCCACCAGGATCAGCGCGCGCCGGGCCGCCCCGGCGCCGCCGTGCGTACCGTCCGGCACTGTGGTGCCTGTGTCGCGTGTTTGACCCGTGTTACCAAGCAAGACCCATGTACCCCGGTTCGGTCCGGCGCGCGTCGGCGTCGGGAAGGCGGATGAGATCGACGATCAGCGGTCCTTCGCCGTGCGGCAGCGCCGCGAGCACGGCCGGGTCCTTGGTGCCGACCAGGCACACGTCGGCGTACCCGAGCACCTCGTCGACGGAGTCGGCGAGCAGCTGCGCGAGGTGCGGCAGCCGGGTCTCGATGTACTCGCGGTTGGCGCCCAGGAGCCGCGAGAGGCTCACATTGGCGTCGTAGATCTTCAGGTCGTACCCCTTGCCGAAGAGCCGCTCCGCCAGTTCGACGAGCGGGCTCTCGCGGAGGTCGTCGGTGCCCGGCTTGAAGGACAGGCCGAACAGGCCCACCCGGCGCTTGCCGGTGCGCTCGACCAGGTCCACCGCGCGTTGCAGGTGATCGGCGTTGGAGGGCAGCACATGGGAGAGGATCGGCACCGAGACGTCGGCCCGCTGTGCCGCGTGGACCAGGCTGCGCAGGTCCTTGGGCAGGCAGGAGCCGCCGAAGGCGAAGCCGGGCCGCAGATAGGCCGGGCTGATGTTCAGCTTGCGGTCGGCCAGGAACACGTCGATCACCTGGTGCGAGTCCACCCCGAGCGCCTGGCACACCGCGCCCAGCTCGTTGGCGAAACCGATCTTGAGGCCGTGGAACGCGTTGTCCGCGTACTTGATCGCCTCGGCCGTCGGCACCGGAACCCGGAACACCTCGCCGGGCAGGGACTCGTACAGCGCGGCCACCGCGTCGCCGCTCGCCCGGTCGAACTCGCCGACGACGGTCTTGGGCGGGTCGAAGAAGTCCCGCACGCTGGTGCCCTCGCGCAGGAACTCCGGGTTGACCGCGACCCCGAAGTCCACCCCCGCCGTGCCGCCGACGGCCTTCTCCAGGATCGGCACCAGCAGGTTGAGGCAGGTGCCGGGGAGCATCGTGCTGCGGAAGACGACGGTGTGCCGTTCCTCCCGGCCGGCCAGTACGGCGCCTATCTGTTCGGTGACCCGCTCCAGATAGGTGGTGCACAGACTGCCGTTGGGTTCCGACGGCGTACCCACGCAGATCAGGGACACGTCGCTGTCCGTGACCGCCTCGCGGACGTCGTCGGTGGCGCGTAACGCCCCCGTCCGCACCACCTCGGCGATCAGCTCGCCGATCCGTTCCTCGACCACCGGGGCCTTGCCGTCGTTGACCAGGTCCACCTTCACCTGGTTCACGTCCACCCCGATGACCTGGTGTCCCATGCTGGCCAGGCACGCGGCCGAAACGCAGCCCACGTAGCCGAGCCCGAAAACGCTGATCCTCATGACCCCTCCCTCCCCTGAGGCAGGCCCTTGCGGCCCGCGGTGCGCGCGGGGGCCGGCCGGCGGCCCCCGCGCATGTCAGTACGCGCCCTGTCCGTGCAGCACCGCACGCAGCGTCTTCCACAAGATCACTGTGTCCAGTGCGAGCGACCAGTCCTCCACGTAGCGCAGGTCGAGGCGGACGGCCTCCTCCCACGGCAGGTCGCTGCGTCCGCTGATCTGCCACAGGCCGGTGAGCCCGGGTTTGACCAGCAGCCGCCGGCGGATGTCCGGGCCGTAGGCGGCGGACTCCTCCGGCAGCGGAGGCCGCGGACCGACGAGCGACATCGATCCGGTGAGTACGTTGAACAGCTGCGGCAGCTCGTCGATGGAGTACCGGCGCAGCACCGCCCCCACCCGGGTCACCCGCGGGTCGCGGCGCAGCTTGAACAGCAGTCCGGCGCCCTCGTTGCGGTGGGCCAGTTCGGCCCGCGCTCCGTCGGCCCCGGCGACCATGGTGCGGAACTTGAAGATGGTGAACTCGCGGCCGTCCTTGCCGACCCTGCGCTGGCGGTAGAACGCCCCGCCCCGGCTGTCCGCCAGCACGAGCAGTCCCGTGAGCACCATCAGCGGCGCGAACAGCAGCAGCAGGACCGCCGCGCCCAGCCGGTCGACGATCGCCTTGACCACCCGGTGGCCCCCGGTGAAGGCCGGCATGCTGACCCGCAGCAGCGGGATGCCGAGCACCGCGTCGACGTGCAGCCGCGGACCCGCCACCTCCATCAGGACGGGCGCCACGACCATCTCGGCGTCACTGCCCTCCAGGTTCCAGGCCAGCCGCTGCAACCGGTCGGGAGTCCAGTGCGGGTCCGGGGTGACCGCGACGACCCGGTAGCCGTCGCGCCGTACGTGACCGGCGACGTCCGTCAGCGGGCCGACCACCGGCACCCCGTCCAGCCGCCCGCCGTCGAGCCCCGGGCCGCCGGTGGTGCACACCGCGTCCACCCGCCAGCCCAGGTGCGGGAACTTACGGGTGCGGGTGATCAGGTCGCGTACGGTCTCGGGGCTTCCGGCCGCGAGGACCGGCCGCAGACAGCGCCCTTCCTTCCGCTGCTTGTGCAGCCACAGGCGCAGCAGATACCGCACGGTCATGGTGATGAGCGCTATCGCGGGCAGCGCGACGAAGATCCAGAGTTTGATGTTGCGCGAGGTGAGGGCGATTCCGCCGAGCGCCAGCACGACGGTCGCCGTGAACAGCGAGCGTCCGAGCCTGCGGAACTCCTCGGCGCCCTGACCGAGAACGGCCGGTGCCCAGGACCTGCTCACCGTGAGCGCCCCCAGCACCAGCAGTTCGGTGCCGAAGGCGAGAATGATCCACTTCTCGTGCCAGTTCGCCGCGTCCTGGGCTCCGAAGAAGTTTCCGATGGCCATCACCACGACGGCGGTGGCCACGGTGTCGCTGGTGATCACGGTACGGCGGTACCGCTGCTCCCAGTCGATCGCGGGTTGGTCGATCGCCCCGTTCGCCAGACGCCCGCGCGCCGACGGAAACGGGCTGACTAAATCGCCTCGCTGCACAGGACCCCCCAGGTCGTCAGTGGTTCGACGCATTGGCCTAACACTGCTCCTCCCCCCCCAGGAGACCCCCCGGCCTCCGCACCGTTCGCGAGAGGCCCCCGCCCCCGCGCCGCGCTGTCCTGCTCCTCCCGTGCGGGCATCCACGCCCGCACGGGACCACACCGGTCCACCGCCCCGCACCGCACGGCCCACCCCGGCGGCAACGGGCCCCGGAGACCCTGCCGGACGTCGAGGTGCGCGGGGATCCGTCGCAACTGCGGTGTTCCCCCCGGGCCGGGTGGGGCCCTTGGGCGCCCCCGACCGATCACCCCGACGCCTGGCGCCGGTGCCGTCAATGCCGGTCCTGCACAGTGCTGAACGGATAGATCGTCGTGCTCGCTTCATGCCCGATCACCTGAAGCACGGTCAATCTAGACCATCGGCGACGGGATGGAGAGAGGATGTGAGAAATCTGTGCTGAGCCTTTGGGGACGGATCCACTGAATGGTCACCTCATGTGCGAATACGACGAGGCGGGTCTGGTTGCTGACCAGTGCTGACGGATCCGTCACGGTGCCCGGTTCTGCGGTCAACTCCCCACCGCAGAAACGGTGTTGGGCCAGTCGGCCCGTGTGGCTCAGGTGTCCTTGCGGAAGACCAGCACCTCGGTCGTGGCGACGCCCAGCGGGGCCGTGAAGCCGGCCTCCAGGCGGCAGCCGAGGCTCGCGAAGAGGTCCACGCACATCCGGCGGGGCAGGGCGGCCGGGTAGGGGCCGTGCCCCTCGCCGCCCTGCTTCGCCCAGTCGTGCACCGCGTCCGGTTCCAGGCAGGTCTCCGTCATGACGTCGAAGACGATCCGCCCGCCGGGGCGCACGACCCGTCCCATTTCGAGGAAGTACCGGGCGGCGCAGAGGAAGGTCACGCTGTTGAAGACCTTGTGCGCCTGCACGAGATCGACGCTGCCGTCGGGCGTCGGGGCGAGGCTGGACCCCGCGGTCGGCAGGGCCACCACCCCGAAGGTCTCCACCAGATGGGCGGCCCACGGCGCCGCTGTCTCGTAGATCTCGTAACGGCTCGGTGTGCACTCCTTCATCGTGCGTTCCAGGTACCGCCCGGACCCGGGGCCGATCTCCAGCACGGTGTCCGGGCTGTCGGCGTACACGCCCAGGGCCCGGAGCCGGTCGATGGTGGCCCCGGTGGCGCCGGGTGTTCCGTTCATCACCTCGTCGAGGTAGTCGCCGACCGGCATGTGGGCCGCCCGTGCGGCCCGCATCGTCGCTTCGAACGGAAGGAAGTCCTCCACTCCCGCTCGGTTGTTGGTGCTGCGCACAATGTCGTATCCCGCACGTCCCAGGAGTCGCTTGACCCCCGACTTCACCACTGACGTGCTCCTGCTTGGTGCCCTCATCAGGCACGCCCCCCCAGGTCGTCTCTGCCCGAAGTGTCAGCATAAGAGCGCGGACGCGGGTGTGCAGGGGGAAGCCGGATCCCGGAGGGGCCTGTCTCGGCCGAATCTTTTCGAGTACCCAACTCGCCGTAAAATTAACGGACTTCATGGTTTACCCGGGGCGGCGGGCTGGTGCGTCGGCCTGCTCGGTGTCCGGGCGCGGGGTGGTGCCCGTACCCCCGGAGGTCGTAAACGATCATGACCGCCTATTCTGATCCGAACCGACGGATACGGGACAAGGCGGGGGACTTCGGGATGACCTATCGGCGCGCGGCGATACCGGCACTGGCCGGAAGCGTTCTCTTCACACTGCTGCTCTGGTGGGCGGGAGCGAGCGCGCAGACGCTGCGCCTGGGCGGCACCTCGCACCTGCTTGACGCCCCGTCACTCACGGAACTGGCGCGCCGGCTCCTGCCCTGGTCCTACGACGCTCCCGGGGAACTCCCCGGAACGCCCGGATCCGGGGACCCGGGCGTGGGCGGCGCCGCTTACGGCGACCTGTACGCGACCGGGATGCAGATCAGGTTCGTCGCCGTCCTCGCCCTCTTCCTCGCGGGCGCGCTGCTCCTGATCCGCCGCATTCCGCCGACCCGGGGCCGCACCCCGGCCACCGTGCTCGCGCTCTGGGCCTGGGGACCGGTAGCGGCGACCCTGGCCGTCACCGTGTCCGCCCCGTGGCTGATCGCCTCCCAGGGGCGCGGCAGCTTCCGGATCCTGCCCAGGCTGGCCGACACGGTCGCGTCCGGCGGCCCGGTCGTGGTGGCGGCGGCGCTGGTCACCGCTCTGCTCACGACGCTCCTCGCGCGCGTCACCGCCAAGGGGGAGCGGCCCGCGCCCCGCCGCGAGGTGCCGCCGCGCGCGGCGAGGCGGGCCGCGACCGCGGGCACCGCGGTGGTCGCGCTCTCGCTGGTGGTCCTCTCCTACCAGCCGGTGGCCGCCCGCATCCAGACGTCGTTCGGCGGGGCGGGGATGCTCTCCGAGCCGGGCGACCTGCTGCGCCAGTGGCTGCTGCTCGGCGGTTGGTCGGCGCCGTCCACCGGTGCGACGGGCTCCTGGCTGCTGGACCGCGCCGCCGACCTGCTGGTGCTCGTGGTGGTGTGGTGGACGCTGCGGCTGCTCCCCGGGCTGCTCACCCGCACCACCGTCCCGGCCATGGCGGCGGGCGCGGTCTGCGGGATCGTACTGGGGCTGCTGGCGAGCCAGGTCGCGCACATGGTGCTGGACGACACGGGAGCGGTGTGGGGCCCCGCCCATCTGCTGTCGGGGCTCGGTGCCGGCGTACCGGCCGCCCTCACCTTCGGGGTGCTGGCGGGGCCGGCCGCGCTGACCGTACTGCGGCCGGCCAGGGGCGGTGACACCGCGGCAGCGTCGAGGTGAACGGATGGCCGGGGGCCGCACACGCGGTGCGTCCCCCCACCACGCGTCCCGCCCCTGCCCCTTCGCCTCACCAGAACCGTTGGTGGGAGCAGCTTCGCCTCACCAGAACCGCTGGCAGGAGCAGCGGATCTCCACCGTGCCCTCCGTGGTCCAGGTGTCGCCGTCGAAGCCGAAGTGGCGCTCGGTCACCGTGTCCCGGCCGACACTCGCCGAGCAACTCGTCCCGGCGTGCAGCGACTTGTCGTGACGGCAGCCACGGCAGGTGTCGGTGGTGTTGGGGCGCCAGTCGTCGGGGTAGAAGCCCCGGCAGTCGCAGTCGCTCTTTGCACCGTCGCAACGGCCCTCCAGATGCACCGTCCACAGGTGGCCGCACCGGCATCCGGCCACACGCTCTTCCCTCATGTCCACTCCCTTGTTCCCCGGAGAGGGAATTGGGCCCCGCGCAGGGAACCGTACGGGGTGGGACCGGAGTCCAGCCGGTGAAAGCGGTGCAACGGCTGCGGGGGAGGCCGGACCCACCGGCCTCCGTTCAGCAGGAAGGGACCCGTGGAAGATCATTTCGCTGCGGCCGTGCGCAGGTTCCGGTTGCGTGCCGGACTGACCCAGGAAGCCCTGGCCGAACGTTCCGGCGTCTCGGTCAGCACCATCCGCGGCATGGAGACCGGCAGACGCCGCAACCCCCAGTTCGCCTCGCTGCGCCAACTGATCAGCGCACTCGGCCTCCAGCCGTCGGAACAGGACGAACTGCTGGCCGCGGCGCGCGCGGCCGACGGCCCGGCCGGCGAGAGCGAACCGGCCGGGACCCCGGTGCCCGCGGCCCCGCACGCGGAGCCCCCCGCGCCGCGCCAACTGCCCGCCCCGCCCGCGCCGTTCCTCGGCCGCCACCAGGAGCTGGAGCGGCTCGACGCGACCCTGCGGCCCGGTCCGGACACCTCGGCCACCATGGTCATCTCGGCCATCGCCGGTGCGGGCGGGGTCGGCAAGTCCTGGCTCGCCCTGCACTGGGCCCACCGCAACGCCGAGAGGTTCCCCGACGGTCAGCTCTTCGTCGACCTCCGGGGCTTCAGTCCCGACAGCGACCCGATGGAGCCGTCGGTGGCGGTACGCGGTTTCCTGGACGCACTGGGCGTCGAGCCCGCCCGCGTCCCCGTCGCCCCGCACGCGCAGGCGGCACTGTTCCGCAGCCTGGTGGTCGACAAGCGGATGCTGCTGGTCCTCGACAACGCGGCCGACACCGCCCAGGTCACCTCGTTGCTGCCGGGCGGCGACACCTGCACCGTGGCCATCACCAGCCGCAACCGGCTGTCCGGACTGATCACCGGGCACGGCGCCCGACACCTGTCCGTCGACACCCTCACCGAGACGGAGGCGCGCGGCCTGCTCACCGCCCGGCTCGGCGCCGCCAGGACCGACCCCGAGTCCGCGGCGGTGGACGAACTCGTGCGCCTGTGCGGCGGTTTCCCGCTGGCACTGAGCATCGTCGCGGGCCGCGCCCACACCCATCCGCAGCTGTCGCTGGCCGACCTCGCCGACGAACTGCGCGAGAGCGCCCTGGACGTGCTCGACGACGCCGACCCGGCCGCGAGCCTGCCCGCGGTGCTCTCGCTGTCCCACGACGCGCTGAGCGACGAGGAGGCCGAGGCACTGGGACTGCTCGCGCTCGCCCCGGGCCCCGACGTGGGACTCCCGGCCGCCGCCGCCCTCACCGGCCACGGCCGCGGCCGGACCGCGAACATACTGCGCAGGCTGGAAGCGGCCTCGCTGATCGGCCAGGACGCCGCGGGCCGCTACCGCATGCACGACCTGATCCGCCGCTACGCCACCACCGCCCACCGCCTGCCCGACACCGTACGCACGGCCGCGCTCGGGCGGATCCTCGACTTCTACACCCACACCGCCCACGCGGCCGACCGCCTCCTGGAGGCGCACCGCGACCCCATCGCGCTCGACCCGCCCGCCCCCGGCGCCCACCCCCTGCCGCTGCCCGGCATCGCCGCCGCGATGGACTGGTTCACCGCCGAGCACCGCAACCTGCTCGCCGCCCAGCGCACCGCCGTCGCACAGGACCTGCACCGCACGGCCTGGCAGCTGGCCTGGACGCTGAACAACTTCCACTACCGGCGCGGCCACCGCCACGAGCAGCTCGCCGTGTGGCAGCTCGCGGTCCGCTCCGCGGCCCGGCTGCCCGACCCCGGAGCCCAGATCCTCACCCACCGGCTGCTCGGCCGTGCCCACGTCGTCCTCGGACACCAGCAGGAGGCCATCGACGCCCTGCACCGGGCACTGGCCCTCAGCGAGCAGCACGACGACCGCGCCCTCCAGGCGCATGCCCACTACACGCTCGCGTCGATCTGGCCGGACGACCACAAGGCCCTGGCGCACGCCCGGCGCGCACTGGAGCTTTATGGCGGGTTCGACCGGCCGGTCTGGGAGGCCAACGCGCGCAACGCGGTGGGCTGGTTTGCCGCGCGCCTGGGCGACCACGACACCGGTCGCGAGCACTGCCGGGCCGCCCTCGCCCAGTACGAGGAGCACAGGGACCTGCCGGGCCAGGCGCAGACCCTCGACAGCCTCGGCTACATCGACCACCACAGCGGCCACCACGAGGACGCCGTCGGGCACTACCGCCGGGCCGTCGCCCTCTACCGCGACCTCGGCAACAGCTACGAGGCCGCCGACACCCTCGACCGGCTCGGCCACGCCCACACCGCCCTGGGCGACCGCGACCGGGCCCGCGCGGTGTGGGCCGAGGCCCGGGACCTCTTCGCCCAGCAGGGCCGCGCGCAGGAGGCCGAGCGGGCACGACGGCGGCTCGCCTCCCTCGACGCCGAGGAGGAGGGCCACCGGAACACCGGGTGACCCCCGAGGTCCCACGCCCGGCGCCGCCCGCAGCGACCCGGCTCCGGGAAGCCCGCGGAGTGAATCGTTTCCGCGCGCCCCGCGCAAGGGAAGAAAGGGTTCTGCGCGCCCCGCATCCTTGCCGCGCCGAAGGCGTTGAAACTGGCATGACGCACAATGACGACGAAGTACTGCAGGACGCGGTGGCGCGCTGCCAGGCCGTGGAGCGGGTCCTGGAGGACGCGCAGCGCCGCTACCGGCGGGCCCAGGAGGAATCCGCGCGGGCCGAGGCCGAGCGGGTGCGGGCCGAGCGGGAGGTGGCCCGCGCGGAGTCCACGGTCCTGGCCCTGCTGGCGCAGCAGTCGGTGACCGTGGCCGCGCTGACCGAGATCCTGGAGCGGCAGGCGCCCCGCAGGCGGCTGTGGCTCCAGCCGTCGGCGGCGGACGGGTGGGAAGGAAACCGCCGCCGGCTCCGGGTCGTGGGCCCGGTGGGGGAGGAACCGCACGGCTCCGGGACCCGGGCGCTGCCACCGCAGTAGCGGCGAACATCGGTGCAGAAACGTTTTCCTCGCCTCTCGGCCGCTGCTGGCGCGCGACCGGTGGCGGCCTGTCCCCGGGCGCCGGGGCCGGCCGCGCTCCGGCCGCGCGGGACCGGGTTCCGCCGCAGGTGAGCGGCACATCCGGTACTCCGGCCGAGGGAGCGCGGAGCGTCCTCTATGCTTCAAGGCGGTCGCGGGGCGGAGACTCGTCGCCGCGCGCAGCAGTGACGGAACGGTCGGTCCGGCCGGTTGCGAGGGCGGGGGCGGCCGAGCGCCGGGACCAGGACCGGACGGGGACCACACGTCGCTGATCTTGAAGATCCCGGGGAATCGAGCGGCCGCCGGCACGCGTCCCGGCGGTGCGGGGTGCCCGGCCCACCCGGCCGTGCACAGGTGACCCCCAGGGAGAAGCGAGGAATGTCAGTGATCTGCGTCGGAGGCATGATCGGCATCGGCAAGACGAGTGTCGCCGAACTGATCGCCAAGGAACTGGGCAGCGACGTCTTCTACGAGAGCGTGGAGGACAACCCGATCCTCCCGCTCTTCTACACGGCGAGCCCCGAGGAGATCGAGGCGAAGCGCTACCCCTTCCTGCTCCAGCTCTACTTCCTGCAGACCCGCTTCGCCTCCATCAAGGAGGCGTACAAGAAGGGCGACAACGTCCTGGACCGGTCCATCTACGAGGACTGGTACTTCGCCAAGGTCAATCACGACCTCGGCCGGATAAGCTCCCTCGAAATGCAGGTGTACGAGGGCCTGCTCGACGAGATGATGCGCGAGATCGACGGCCTGCCGTACCGCAAGGCACCCGACCTCATGGTCTATCTCAAGGCGGACTTCGAGACGGTGCTGCACCGGATCGGTCTGCGCGGCCGTGAGTTCGAGCAGGACGAGAACCTCGTCAACTACTACCGGATCCTGTGGTCCGGATACGACGACTGGGTGCACAAGCACTACTCGGCCAGCGAGGTCCTCGTCGTCGACATGAGCGACACCGACGTGGTGAACCGTCCCGAGGACGCGGTCCGCGTGGTGCGGCAGGTCAAGGACGCCCTGGCGGCGGCACGGCCCCGGGTCTAGGAGGCCCCGCCGTCGCACTGCCGGCTCAGCAGCCCTTCAGCATCCCCGAGAGCAGGTGGCTGCCGAGCTGCGTGAGCGTGTGATGCATGCAGTGGCGCTGCCTGGTACTGGCGACGAGACCGGCGCGGCGCAGCACGGAGGCGTGCTCGCTGGCGGACGACAGGGAGACCCCCGCGTGCCGCGCCAACTCGCTGGTGGTGCGCGGCTCCTGGAGAGCCTGGAGCACCGCCGCCCTGGTGTGGCCGAGCAGCGGGGCCAACCGTGCCCCCGGGTCGGCGAGTTGTCCGGGGTGCGGCGCTCGGGCCGGATAGACGAGCACCGGCCACAGGGTCTCGTCCAGGAGCGCGACCGGCCTGTCGCGGCAGAAGTACGAGGGGACGAGCAGCAGGCCCCGCCCCGCCAGGTGCACATCCCGTTCGACGGGGTAGTCGGCGGTCAGGACCGGGGGTTGCCAGTGCAGCATGGGTGCGAAGGTGCGGAGCATCTCCGCGGTGCCCAGACGGCACTGGGCGTCGGTCCGGTGGCGCCGGTCGGCCTCGATGCGGGAGGCGATGTCCGGCCAGCCGGGTGCGAGGACGCCGCGGTGGTACTCGCGCAGCGCGCGGCCCAGACCGTGTAGGGTGCGCGGATTCCCCTCGGACAGCGGCCGGGCCCAGTGGGGCAGCGGGTTGCAGGCCGCCAACAGTCCGATCTCCGCGCGCAGTTGGCCGCGCGGCGTGGCGAGCACCGCGTCGATCCCGCACTCCAGTCCGCCCGAGGCCTCGGCGGGGGTGAGGAAGTCGGGGAAGTAGCCGCGCGGCGGCATCAGCGGCGACAGCAGCCGCAGCGCCCGGACGCTGCGCGCGCACCCGCGGCGGCGCCAGCCGTCGAGCACCGGCTCCCTTCTGTGTTCGCGGAGCTGATGCAGGCTCAGGACGGTTTCCCACAGTGGGTCCGGTTGTTCGGCGATCCTGGTGCGCGCCAGGTCTCCGGCGCTGAAGTGCATACGCAGCACGGCTTTCCCCCGATAGTCCGCTACGGCGTTGGTGTGCTGAACAGGTTCTCCGGGTCTGCTCTGATGTGTCGGAGCAATACGGCCTATGCTGGGACGATAGTGGCGAGAACCGCGGTTCTCAAGCCCGACACGGGAAGGGAGATGAAGTCGTTGTCAAGACTTCGGAGGGAAACGGGGCCGGCGGATCATGGATGACGCGGAGCGTGCCCGTGTGGTCGCGGTGGCCGACGAGCTGTTCTACGGCCACGGTGTGCACGCGGTGACGATGCGGCGCGTCCGCGATGCCGCCGAGGTGCCGCTGAAGCGGCTGTACCAGATGTTCCCGTCCAAGGACGAACTGCTGGCGGCCTGTCTCACCCGCCGCGACCTGACGGCGCGCACGGCGATCGGGCAGCGCGTCGCGGGGATCGACGACCCGTTGGCCAAGGTGCTCGGCCCCTTCGACTTCCTCCATGACTGGTTCCGCCAACCGGGCTTCCACGGCTGTGTGTTCGCCGGTGCTTTCGGGGAGGCGGGCGCCGCGTCACCCGTGGTCGTCACCGCGGTGCAGACGCACAAGCAGGCCCTGCGCGAACTGCTGACCGGCCTGGTGGCGCAGGCGGGCGTACGGGACGCGGAAGCGGCCGGGGCGCAGCTGGCCGTGCTGTTCGACGGGGCCATGGCCATCGCCACTTTCACCGGTGACACCGACGCGGCGCTCCACGCCCGCAGCGCCGCGCGGGCCGTGCTGGACGCGGCGACCACCTGACCGCCGGACGGCCGCCCCGCGGGGTGCGTTCCGGCGGCCGGGGGGACCTGCGCGGGGCCGTACGGACCCCGCTCGTCGTGGCCGGGACTGTCGGGGAGCGGACCGGGCTGTCGGGGAAAGGCGCAGGTCAGAAGCTCCTCCGGTGGCCGCGGGCGGAGCCTGACAGTACTGTCGTGGCCATGAATGATGATGCACTGCGTTCCGTCACCGTCGAGCGGTCCGGCCCGGGGACCTTCACCGCGATCAACGCGCGCGGCGCCACCCTGAGTTTCGGCACCGGCGGCGGTGCCGGCTTCACCCCGGTCGAGCTGTTCCTCGCGGCGATCGGCGGCTGCACCGCGGCCGACGTGGAGGTCGCCACGAGCCGCCACGAGGAACCGACCACGTTCTCCCTGACCGTGACCGGCAACAAGGTCGAGGACGAGGGCGGCAACCGGATGACGGACCTCCAGGTCACCTTTACCGTCGCGTTCCCGGACGGCCCGTCGGGGGACCGGGCCCGCACCATCCTGCCCCGGGCCGTGAAGACCTCGCACGACCGCCTCTGCACGGTCAGCCGCACCGTGGAGGCGGGTACTCCGGTCGGCGTGACGGTGTCCGGCGAGGCCGACGGCGCGCTGCCCGGCGGGGTCAACGGCGCCTGACCCCGGACCCGGCGGCGGGGCGGACCGGCAGTGGCGGCGGGGCGGACCGGACCCGGCCGCGGAGGGGGCCGGAACCAGCAGCGGAGAAAACAGGCCCCGGCGGCGATTTTCGGCTCGGTGGCGAACTCCGCGGTTCACGCAGCGTCATGCCCCGGGTGTTTTCGGCTCGCGCCGCCGCTCGCAAGATCCACGGCGGCGGCGCCGCGCCGTGCCCGCGAGATCGGCGGTGCCGGAGCCGTGCCACCCGTCAGCCCGGCGGCCGAGGAGGCGCGCGGTGGCGCGGAAGCGGGCAGTCCGGCCGCCGCGCGGTGCCGTGAGAAGGCCGCGCGGAGCAATGACGGCGGGTGAGGAAACCCTGCACAACTGTGGTGCGTGTGGCTGGAGTTACACCGTTGACCCGTGTGATCCGCCCTGACTAGCATCCCGTCGTCAGCGGATGGACGCGTATTCCATCTGTGAGGAATGCGAGTCGATTCTGGGGGGTATCGCTATTCTCGGCGTCAGCGAATCGGCCGTCCGAAACTATTGCCGGACCTGGCCCGCGGTTTTCGACCGGGCCGAAGGCAGTTGGCTCACCGACGAGGACGGAAACCGGTACCTCGATTTCTTCGCCGGGGCCGGAGGCGTCAATTACGGGCACAACAACCCCGCATTCAAAGGCGAGTTGGTCGACTATCTGACCGGCAACCGGATCGTGCACTCGCTCGACATGGGCACCGTCGCCAAGCGGGAACTGCTGGCGGCGCTCGACCGGTACCTGCTGGGACCCCGTGGACTCGACTACCGCGTCCAGTTCACCGGACCGACCGGCGCCGCCACCGTCGAGGCGGCGCTGGAGCTGGCGCGCAAGGTCACCGGGCGGCACCTGGTGCTCGGGTTCCGCGACTCCTTCCACGGCATGAGCCTCGGCGCGATGGGCGTGAGCGACAACTCGATCAGCCGATCGGCCCACGGCGTCGCGCCCCACCGTCAAACACCGCTTGTGCACGGCGAGTTGTCCGGTCTGGCCGAGGTGTTCGCCGAACGGCGGCCGGCCGCGGTGATCGTCGAGACGGTGCAGGGGGAGGGCGGTGTCCACGTCGGGTCCGCCGCGTGGCTGCGCGGGCTGTCCGCGCTCTGCCGCGAGCACGGAGTCCTGCTGATCGTCGACGACATCCAGGTCGGCTGCGGCCGAACCGGACCGTTCTTCAGCTTCGAGACGAGCGGCGACGGCGGACCCGGCGTCGTACCGGACCTCGTCTGCCTCTCCAAGTCCCTCAGCGGGTACGGACTTCCGCTCGCCCTCACCCTGATCCGCGCCGACCTCGACATCTGGTCGCCCGGCGAGCACAGCGGCACCTTCCGGGGCCACAACCTCGCCTTCGTCACCGCGGCCAAGGCGCTGGAGACGTACTGGGCCGACGACGCCCTGGAGAAGGACACCCTCGCCAAGGGCGAACTCGTCCGGGGCCGGCTCGCCGAACTGGCCGCCGGAACGCCCTGGGAGGTCCGGGGCGCCGGACTCATCAACGGCCTCGTGCTCCCCACCGGCGAGCAGGCCCGTGCGGTGTGCGCCGCCGCGTTCGCCCGGGGACTGCTCGTGGAGACCGCGGGCGACCGGGGCCGGGTGGTCAAGCTCATGCCGCCGCTGACGACCACCACGGACGAACTGGAGCAAGGGCTCGGCCTGCTCGCCGCGTCCTGCGCCGCCGCGTGACCCCGGACAGCTCCGAGGCCGCGGCACCTTCCGACCGGGCGGCCCGCGCGGCCCGGACAGACCTTTGGGACACCACCGATTCCTGTTCCCGGATGGGGGAGAACAACCATGTTCGACGACGAGAACGCCGAGTACTTCGTGGTGGTCAACGAGGAGGAGCAGTACTCCCTGTGGCCCGCCGACCGGGACCTGCCGGCCGGGTGGCGTGCGGACGGCCCCGCCCGGTCCCGGGCCGCGTGCCTGGACCACATCGAGACGGTGTGGACCGACATGCGGCCCAGGAGCGTCCGGGAAGCGAGCGTGTGAGCGAGGCCGTCGCGGGAGCCGGCGCCACCGGGACCGAGCGGACCGGCGGCCCGCAGGTTGTCTCCGCTCCGTACGAACCGCTCGAATCGCAGGTCTACGTCGATCTGCGGCCGACGTTCGGACGCGAGCTGCTGCTGCGGGTCGAGGGCTTCAACTTCGCGGGCTCCCTGAAGCTGCGGGCCGCGGCCGGACTCGTGGCGGCGGCGGAGCAGAGCGGGCGGATCGGCGCCGACTCGGTCCTCATCGAGTCGTCGTCCGGCAACCTCGGCCTCGCGCTCGCCATGATCGCGGCGAGCAAGGGCCTGCGGTTCGTCTGCGTCACCGACCCGCGGTGCAACCCGAGCACCCTCAACCTGCTGCGGTCGCTCGGCGCCGAACTCGTCGTCGTCACCGAACAGGACACCAACGGCGGCTACCTGCGCACCCGGCTGGAGTACGTACGGGCCCGCAGCGCCGAGGACGACCGCTACGTGTGGCTGAACCAGTACGCCAACCCGGCGAACTGGCTCGCCCACTACGAGACCACGGCGCCGGAGATCGCGAAGGAGTTCCCCGACCTCGACGTGCTGTTCGTCGGCGTGGGCACCGCGGGCACGGCCACGGGATGTGCCAGGTACTTCCGGGACAACGGAGGCAGGGTGAAGGTGATCGCGGTGGACGCCGAGGGCTCCGTCAGCTTCGGCGGCGCCCCGGGGCCGAGGGCCATCCCCGGCCTCGGCGCCAGCGTCCGGCCGCCCCTGCTGGAGCCCGAACTGTTCGCGGACGTCGTGCACGTCGCCGAGGAGGAGACCGTGCGCCGGTGCCGCGAGATGGCGCGCGGCGGGTTCCTGTTCGGCGGCTCCACCGGGACCGTACTCGGCGGCGCGCTGCGCTGGCTCGACGCGCGGGACCCGCGCGGCGCCCTGCGCGCCGTGGCCATCGCCCCCGACCTCGCGGACCGGTACGCCGACACCGTCTACGACGACGCATGGGTCGCCCGGCGCTTCGGCACCACGGCCCCCGCCCTCCACCCGCGTCGCGGAGCCCCAAGCGACACACCGTCAGAACCCTGCCGGAAAAGGCGAAACGACCCGGCGACCGCACCCGACCGGAAGGCACAGCATGGCTGACACCACCGCGCCACCGCCCTTCGTGGTGATCTCCGGCAGGGCCGTCCACGAGGCACTCGAAGGCCGCGAGAAGGAACTGCTCGACCTCGTCGAACACGGCTACCGCCTGCACGGCGACGGCAGCACGGTCAACCCGCCGTCGTACTTCCTCACCTTCCCCGACCGGCCCGCCGACCGGATCATCGCGCTGCCGTCCTCGGTGGGCGGCGACGTCGGGGTCTCCGGCATCAAGTGGATCTCCAGCTTCCCGGCCAACGTCGAGAAGGGAATCCCGCGCGCCTCCGCCGTCGTCGTGCTCAACGACCAGGAGACCGGCTACCCGCTCGCGTGCCTGGAGGGCTCGATCATCAGCGCGGTCCGCACCGCCGCCTCCGCCGCGCTCGCCGCCGTCAAGCTGGGCGCGGGCCGCCCGCGGCCGCGCAGGCTCGGCATCGTCGGCACCGGGCTGATCGCCCGGTTCGTGCACACCTACCTCCGCGCGGCCGGTGTCGCGTGCGAGGAGGTGGGCCTCTTCGACCACAGCGACGAGCACGCCCGGGGCTTCGCCCGGTACCTGGCGGACGCCGGCGCCCCGCGCACCACCGTCCACGACGGCCTGGAGAGCCTGGTGCGCTCGTCGGACCTGCTGCTCTTCGCGACCACCGCGGGAACGCCGTACGTCGAGGACCCCGCCTGGTTCGCGCACCACCCGCTGGTGCTCCACGTGTCGCTGCGCGACCTCGGCCCGGAGGTCGTCCTGGCCGCCTGCAACGTGGTGGACGACGTCGAGCACTGCCTCAAGGCCGCCACCTCGGTGCACCTCGCCGAGCAGGCAACCGGCGACCGCACCCATGTGCACGCCACTCTGTACGACGTGCTGACCGGGGAGTTCACCCCGCCGCAGGACCGCACCGTGGTCTTCTCGCCCTTCGGGCTCGGCGTGCTGGACCTCGTCGTGGCACGCCACGTCCACGACCGCACCGCCGACGGCGTGGTCGTCGACGACTTCTTCCACGAACTGTCCCGCTACGGAGGCCGACGATGATCCTCTCCCAACTGGTCGACGCGGACGAGCTCGACTCCGTGTCCAACGAGGAACTCCAGACGATGCTGCAAGAGGTCGACAACGAGATCGCGTTCGAGGAAGACGACGAGGACGCGTAGGTGTTCACTGCCGACCACGACCGGCCGCCCGCCGCCCCTGACACCCCCGCGGTGTCCGAGGCGGTCGGGACGCTGTTCGCGTGCCACCCGCACAAGGCGAGACTGGCGGGCGCACGCGAGTACGACGGCGTACTGCCCGGCCCCGGACCCGACCCCGCCGCGCTCGCCGCGCTCGGCGCCAGGATCGCCGCGACCGCCCCCGGCGACCGGGAACAGCGCGCCGACCTGAGCGCCGCCGCCCTGCTGGTCGAGGCCGAACGGTACCGGGCCCAGGAACTGCGCGCCGCGCACACCGACCCGCTGGGCCCGCTCGCGGAGACCGACGTCGACGTGTACGAGGACCTGCCGGCCGAGCGGCGTCACGAGGCCGTCGCCGCACACCTGAGCGCCCTGCCGGGATACCTCGACGCCACCGCCGCCCGGCTGGACGACGCCCTGCCCGCCGGGCTGCGGCTGCGCGCGGCCGACCTCGCCCGCGGCCGGGCCGCGCACATCGAGGGCGCGCTCGGCGCCGCGCCGGGCGCCGCACCCGCCGCACGGGCCCTGCGGCGCTACGCCGCGGCGGTGACCGGTAGGAAACCGGCCGCCGCGCTGCTCGGCCCGGAACGCCTCGCGGGACTGCTGCGCACCCAGGAAGGCATCAGGACCCCGGTCGCGGAGCTGCTTGCCGAGGCGCGCGAGGAGGTCGGCCGGCGCGCGGACGAGCTGGACCGGATGTGCCGCACACTGGGCGGCACCGCGGCAGGACTGCTGAGCGCACGGGCGCTGAGCGGCCCGGTGCTGGACACGACGGAACGCGTCGTGCGGCGGCTGCGGGACTTCTGGAGGGCCGCCGACGTGGTCACGGTGGACCCCACCGCGATGCCCGAGCTGCGGCGGATGCGCCAGCTCGACGGCACGGCGGCAGTGGAGATAGTGATCTCCGGACCGCTGGAGGACGTCCGCGGACCGCACGTGCTGTACCTGCCCGACCCGGACCTCACCGCGGACGGACCGAGCGCCCGGGTGTGGCGGCAGTACCTGAACGAGCCGATGCTCGAAGTCATCGCCGTGCACGAGACCTTCCCCGGCCACTACCTGCACGCCAAGGCCAGCGAGCGTTCGCCCAGCGTCGTCCGCACCTGCTTCCGCACCGCCGGGTTCACCGAGGGCTGGGCGCACTACGCCGAGGAACTCGCCGTCGAGCACGGGCTGGCCGACGGCCGCCCCCTGGTGGAACTGGCGCAGCTGCGGGCCGCGCTGGTGTCGGCGTCCCGCCTGCTGATCTTCCTCTCCGTGCACCTGCGCCGGTGGAAGTTCCAGGACGCGGCACGGCACCTGGTGGAGGTGTGCGGCTGGGCACCCCAGGAGGCGGCGCGCGAGGCGCTGACCGTCCCCACCGACCTCGACTCCGCCATGTACTGCCTCGGCAAGCTGGAAGTGAGGCGCTGGCGGGCGGCGGCGGGCGGGGAACTGAAGACCTTCCACGACGGGGTGCTGGGCGCGGGATTCGCCCCGCTGGCGACCGTCGCGGAGTACTGGCCGGCACGTCCGGCCGAAGTCACGACAGGAGCGGGCGCGTGAAGTCGAGGTTGGGCGGGGAGTTCCTCAAGCTGTGGGTGGGACAGGGGGTCAGCCAGTTCGGCACCCAGGTCTCCATGCTGGCGATCCCCACACTCGCCATCCTGGTCTACCAGGCGACACCCTTCCAGGTGAGCGTGATCGGGGCGGCCCAGGTGGTGCCGTTCGCGCTGTTCGCCCTGCCCGCGGGAACGCTGGTGGACAGATGGCCCCGGCGCCTGACCCTCATCGTCTGCGACATCGGCCGCGCGCTCGCCGCGGGCGCCCTGGTGCTCGCCTACCTGGCCGGGTACCGGGAACTGTGGGTCATCTACGTGGTGGCCGCCGTGATGGGCACCTTCACCGTGGTGTTCGACATCGCCTACCTCTCGCTGGTGCCGCAGGTCGTCGGCGCCAAGGGACTGCTCGGTGCCAACGCCAGGCTCAGCGCCACCGACTCGGTCGCGGAAACGGCGGGCCCCGCGATCGGCGGAGCGCTGGTCGCCGCGATCGGCCCGGCGAAAGCCGTGTTCGTCGACTCGGTGTCCTACCTGCTCTCCGTCGTGGCGCTGCTGTTCATGAAGACCGAGGAGACGGCCCGCGAGAAGCCGAAGCTGGACGCGCGCACGATGGTGGCGGAGATCCGCGAAGGACTCCGGTTCGTCGTCAGGCACCCCGTGCTGGCGCGGCTCGCCGTGGCCAACTCGACGTTCGACTTCGGCGTCGCGATCTTCCAGTCCGTCTACCTGGTCTTCCTCTACAAGACGCTGCACTTCTCGCCGTGGCTGGTGGGTGTGCTGGCCGCGGTCACCGGCATCTCGAACGTGCTGGGCGCCATGACGATCTCCCGGGTGGTCGGCCGGTTCGGCCTCGGCCCGACGCTGGTCTGCTCGATCCTGGCGGGCGGGGTGGCGTACCTGTTCCTGCCGCTCTCGCAACTGGGCGCCGCGGTCGCCGTGATCGTGGTCGTCAACGTCGTCGCCGGGTTCACCAACGCCTGGTACGACATCAACCAGTACACGCTGCGCCAGACGGTCACCCCGGACCACCTGCTGGGCCGGGTGAACGCCACGATGCGCATGATCTTCTCCGGCCCCCGGCCGCTCGGCTTCCTGCTGGGCGGCGGGCTGGCCGTGTGGACGAGCGTTCCCACGACGATCTTCCTGGGTGCGCTGGTTTCCACCGTGTCCGCGCTCTTCGTGTTCTTCGGCCCCATCAGGGCCGTGCGCGAGGCGACCGAGGACGAGACCCAGGAAGCGGCGACCACATGAGCGGCACGAACGGGACGGGGGCGATCGGTGTGCGTACGGACTTCGACTGGGTGACCGTGGCGGGCGGACCCTTCACCATGGGGTTCGACCGGGTGCGCCCGGACGGCACCCCGGACCACGCCTCGCCGGCCCACGAGGTCGACGTACCGGAGTTCCGGATCGCCCGCTCGCCCGTGACCGTCGCGGACTTCCGGCGGTTCGTCGAGGCGACCGGCCACCGGACGACCGCCGAGGAGACCGGCCACAGCTGGGTGTGGGTGGGCGGGGCCGACACCACCACACCGGGGCAGGACGACCTGTGGCTGGAGGTGCCGGGCGCCGCCTGGCACGCGCCGCGCGGACCGGGCTCCGACGTGGAGAAGAAGGACGACCACCCGGTCACCCATGTGAGCCGGGCGGACTGCCTCGCGTTCTGCGCCTGGGCCGGCGTGCGGCTGCCCACCGAGGCGGAGTGGGAGAAGGCGGCACGCGGCACGGACCGCCGCACCTACGCGTGGGGCGAGCAGGCGCCGACGCCCGACGTCTGCAACCACAGCATGTTCGTCGGGGACACCACCCCCGTCGGCAGCTACCCCTCGGCCGCCGGCCCGTTCGGCCTGCACGACATCGCGGGGAACGTCTGGGAATGGGTGTCGACCGGATGGCACCCGTATCCGTTCCGCGCCGACAGAACACAGTCGTTGAAGACAAAGGAAGGCCCCCTGCAACTGGGCGTCGTCCGCGGCCACTCCTTCTTCAACGACTGCAATCCCGCCACCCTGCGCGTCACTCTGCGGCTCTATTCGCTGCTGCTCTACACCTGTTACGACGTGGGTTTCCGCGTGTGCGCGAACTGAGCGACGAGCGTTTCCGAGTTTTCCGATTGTTCCGAGCGGTCCGAGTATTCCGCGCTTTCCGAAAGAGAAGAGGGAATCACATGTCCGGTCGTACCGAGGAAGAACTTCCCGTCGTCAATTCCTACACCGAGTGGGATCCGCTGGAGGAGGTCGTCGTCGGCAGCCTCGACGGAGGCGTGTTCCCGACCTGGCAGGAGTCGATGGGACCGACCCTGCCGCACGACTCCGTACGGCTGTTCAAGGAGCGGGGCGGCACACCCCTGCCCGCCGAGCACGCGGCCGCCGCCGAGGAGGAGCTGAACGCGTTCGCCGCGGTGCTCCAGCAGCGCGGCATCACCGTGGTGCGCCCCGAACCCGCCGACCACACACGGACGTTCGGCGCGCCCGAGTGGCAGAGCGGCGGCAACTCCTCGGGCATGCCGCGCGACCTGCTGATCGTCGTCGGGGACACCATCGTCGAGACACCGATGTCGTGGCGCTGCCGCAAGCACGAGGTGGACGCCTTCCGCGGGCTGATCAAGTCGTACTTCCGGCGCGGCGGCGGCTGGCTCGCCGCTCCCCAACCGGAGCTGAGGGATCCGCTGTTCGACGGGGACTTCGACGCGCAGACCCAGACGGGCTGGGCGATCTCGGACTACGAGCCGGTCTTCGACGCCGCCGACTTCATGCGGTTCGGCGACGACCTGGTGGTCCAGCGCAGCCACGTGACCAACGAGTTCGGCATCGCGTGGATGCGCCGTGCGCTGGGCTCCCGCTTCCGGGTGCACGAGGTGCCGGTCAACGACCCGCACGCCATGCACATCGACGCGACGATGGTGCCGCTGGCCCCCGGCAAACTGCTGGTCAACCCCGACCGGTACGTACCGCACCCGCTGTTCGCGGACTGGGAGATCCTGGAGGCGCCGAAGCCGGCGCTGGGCCCGGACTGGCCGATGTACTTCTGCAGCCCCTGGCTGAGCATGAACGTCCTCTCGCTCGACGAGCGGACCGTCGTCGTCGAACGCCAGGAACAGCCGCTGCTGGACGCGCTCACCGACTGGGGCTTCACCTGCGTGCCCGTGGACTTCCGGCACGTCTACAGCTTCGGCGGCTCCTTCCACTGCGCCACGCTGGACGTCCGGCGCCGCGGCCGGGGCGGCACGTACCTGAACGGCACCATATGAGCGGCGCCGACGTGGTGCCCGCGGATCGGGGCACCCACCGCGAACTGCTGCGCGACCGGCTCCGCGCCCGGGGCGTGGACGTGCGCCCGATACCCAGGCTCACCGACGCCGCACCCGCCGACCTGGCGTGGGCGATCGCCCAGGCGCGCAGCCCGATGCTCTTCGCCGGGCTGACCGACGCGTGGCCGGCCCGGCAGAACTGGACACCGGACAGGCTCGCCGCGGCGCACGGCGACACGCGGGTCACCGCGCTGATGGGGCTGCCGACCAGCGGCGTGCTCTACCCCGGCGACCAGCACGACTACGAGCGAGAGCTGACGTTCGGCGAGTTCCTGGCGGCGATGCTCGAACCGGGGCCGCCCTGCTACCTCGCCCACGTACGCATCGAGGAGATCCTGCCGCCCGAGGACCACGACTTCCGGGCACTGCTGAGCCCGGACCAGGAAGCCGTGGACACCCGTGCCTGGATCGGCTCGGCCGGCACCCGCTCCATGCTCCACTCCGACCTGAACGACAACCTCTTCGTGCAGATCTGGGGCGAGAAGGAAGTCGTGCTCATTCCCTGGGACCAGACGCCCGCCGTCTACCCGTTCCCCGACAACCTCGTCAACAGCAGTCTCGACCTGGCCGACGCGGACCTCGCCAGGAACCCCCTGCTGAAGGACGCGACGCTGTACGGGACGGTGGTGCGCCCCGGAGACGTGCTGTTCGTCCCGCGCGGCTGCTGGCACGACTTCCGGGCGCTCGCGCCGTCGGTCTCCGTGAACCACTGGTTCGGGCCGCCGATGCCGTTCCCGGAGTACGCGAAGGTGCTCCTCAAGCTCGGCCCCACGCACTGGGCCGCCGCCGCACGCGATTTCGTGAAGCACGGCGTGCTGGAGCAGCCGGAGCCGATGAAGTTCTTCTTCAGCCCGTCCACCACCGGCAAGCGGCTGTACGACCTGGTACGGCGCGGCGACTTCTCGCACGGCAACTCGAACATCACGTAGCCCACGCGCACCACAGAGCACATGCGCGTGGCGCACACGCCTCACCGAGCACACACGCGCAGCGCGCACGCTTCACCGCGCGCACGCACCACGTCACGCACGCATCACGTCACGCACGCGGCAACGCACACCACCTGCAGCGATCCGGCGGCACAGGCGAGGGGACCGGGTAACCCATGCACGGCAATCTCATCACCACCCTGCACGAGCACGCTCAGCGGCAGGGCCCGGCGCGCGCGCTCGCGTTCGCACCGGAGCCCGGCCTCGGCAGCCCCCGCGCACTCACCTACGGAGAACTGGCCCAGGGAGTCTCGGCCACGGCCGGCGCCCTGCGGGAGAGGCTGGACCCGGGGGAGCGGCTGCTGCTGTTGCTGCCGCCCACCGCCGAGTTCGCCTTCGTGTTCCTGGGCTGCCTCCAGGCGGGCGTCGTCGCGGTGCCGCTGTCGCTGCCCGCCAACGAGTCGGGGCTGGAGCGGGTCGCCTCCGTGGCACGGGACAGCGGAGCCCGCGCGGTGGTGTCCGTCGCGCCGCTGCGGGAACTGCTCGCCGCCACCGCGCTCGGCGCGCTGAACCTGCCCTGGATCGACGCGGAGACACTGGCGGACACCGGCGCCCCGGCGCCCCCGCTCTCCGGCATCCGCTCCGACGGCGTGGCGTTCCTCCAGTACACCTCCGGATCGACCCGGGCGCCCCGGGGCGTCGTCGTCACGCACGGCAACCTCATGGACAACGAGGCCGCGATCAACCGGGCGTTCGGCGTGCGGCCGGACTCGACAGTGGTGAGCTGGCTGCCGCTGCACCACGACATGGGCCTCATCGGCGGCCTGCTGCAACCGCTCTACGCCGGGGCACGGGCGGTGATCCTCGACCCGCTGACCTTCCTGCGCAGACCGGTGTCGTGGCTGGAGACGATCTCGGCGGAGCGGGCGGACGTCAGCGGCGGCCCGAACTTCGCCTACGACCTGTGCGTCCGCAAGTCGACCGAGGAGGAACGCGCGGGCCTGGACCTGAGCACCTGGCGGGTGGCCTTCAACGGCGCGGCCCCGGTACTGCCCGAGACCCTGCGGGCGTTCACCCGCACCTTCGCCGCCAGCGGGTTCCGGGCCGAGGCGCACACTCCGTGCTACGGGCTCGCCGAGGCGACCCTGCTGGTGGCGAGCGCGGAGGCGGGGGAGCCGAGCCGCAGCCGCTCCTTCGACGTGGCGTCGCTTGAAGCAGGCAGCGCCGTACCGGCCTCGGACCGCGCGGTGCGGGAACTGGTCTCCTACCGGCTGCCCGACCACGCCGCCCTGCGCGTCGTCGACCCGGACACCGCGGAGCCGGTGGCCGACGGCCGCACCGGGGAGATCTGCGTGGCCGGCGACAGCAACGGCGCGGGCTACTGGGCGGACCCGGAGTCGGGCCGCGGCACCTTCGGCCTCCCCCTGGCGGGCAGGCCGTTCCTGCGCACCGGCGACCTCGGGTTCGTCCTCGACGGACGGCTGTACGTCACCGGACGCCTCAAGGACCTGGTGATCTTCCGCGGCCGGAACCTGCACCCGGAGGACATGGAGGCCGACGTGGCCGCCGCGCACCCAGCGCTGCGGCCGGGCTGCGGCGCCGTCTTCGGCACGGACGACGACGACGCGCTGGTGGCCGTCCAGGAAGTACGCGCGGGAACGCCCGAGGAGCAGTACCCGCACCTGATCCGGCGCATCCGTGGCGCACTGGCACGGAACTACGGCGTCCGCGCGCACACCGTCGTCCTCGCGCCACCCGGCGCGATCACCAAGACCTCCAGCGGCAAGGTGCAGCGGTTCGCCGCGAAACAGCGGTTCCTCAGCGGCGCACTGCCGCACCTGGCGCGCTCGGACCCGGACGCCGGCACCGGCTCCTCACTGGCCGGGAAGGTCGCCGAGGCGAGCGGCGGCGGGTTCGGCGCTGCGCACCGCCGGGCGCGGGCCGACTGGCTGGCCGAGGCGCTCGCCGCCCACCTGCGCGACCTGCTGGGCACCGACACGGACGTACGCGACGCGCCTGCCTCCCTGGGTGTCGAATCGCTGGTCGCGGTGCGCCTCCAGCACGAGATCGAGGACCTGCTCGGGGTGCGGCTGTCGGCCAGCGCCGTACTGCGCGCCCCGTCGCTGGGCGCGCTCGCCCGCACCGCGCTGGACGCCCCCGCCCACACCGCCGCGGCCACCGCGGCCGGGCAGCCGCGCCTCACCGAGAACCAGCGCGCACTGTGGTTCATCCAGCGCACCGCCCCGCACAGCCACGCCTACAACATCACCCGTGCCTTCACCCTCACCGCGGACGTCGGCCGACTGACCCGCGCACTCAACGCCGTCGTCGCCCGGTACGCCTCCCTGCGGCTGAGGGTCCGCGACGTCGAGGGGGCCCCGGTCGCCGAGGTGCGCCTCGAAGCGGCGGTCGTCCCCGACGTCGTGGACGCGGCGGACTGGACCGGGGCCGAGGTCCAGCGGTGGACGGCCCGGCTGGCGACCACGCCGTTCGACCTCGAACACGACTGGCTGGTACGGGCCGCGATCCTGCTGCGCGGCGACACACAGATCCTGGTGCTGTCCCTGCACCACCTCGTCTGCGACGTCTCCTCGCTGTCGGTGCTGCTGGCCGCGCTCACCGAGGAGTACGCACACGACTCCCACCCGCGGGACACCCCCGCACCGGCCGCCCCCTACAGCGCGCTGCCGGTCGAGCTGGAGGCCGCCGCGCTCGCCCGCGCCGACGCGCTGCACGCGTTCTGGGATGCGGAACTCGACGGCGAACTGCCCGTCCTGGCCCTCCCGTCGGCGACCCACCGCCGGGGCTGGGCGGGGACGACCCTGCCGTTCCGGGTGCCCGCCGACGTGGCGCGGCGGCTCACCGCCTTCGCCCGCCGGGAGGGCCTCACCTCGCACAACGTGCTGCTGGCGACGTTCCAGGCACTGCTGCACCGGATGTCGGGCCGGACCGACCTGGTGGTGGGGGTGCCGGTCGCGGGCCGCACCGATCAGCAACTCGCCGCGCACGTCGGCTACTTGGTGAACACCCTGCCGATCCGCTCCACCTGGCGGCGCGAGGACTTCGGTGCGTTCGCCCACGCCACCCAGCGGCGCGTGCTGGACGCACTGGACCACCAGGAGCTGCCGTTCCCGCTGCTGGCCGGGCGTCTGAACACCGACCGGGGGACCGGCGCACCGCCGGTCTTCCAGGCGATGTTCAGCCACTACACCCGGGCGCTGCCCGGCGGCGCCGAAGCCGCCGGACTCGTGCTCGGCGACCCGTCGGCCGCGCTGCCCCTCGGGGACGGGGAACTCCGCGCCCACCCGGTGCCCGACCCCTCCGCCCAGACCGACATCGCGCTGAACGTCGCGGAACTCGGCGACGGGCTGGAGTGCGGACTCCAGTACGACAGCGCACTGCTGCCCCGGGCACAGGCCCAGCAGTTCGTCGCCTCGTACCTGGCGATGCTGACGGCCCTGGCCGACGACCCCACCGCCGACGTGACACGGCTGCCGCTGCTGGACGCCGACGGCCTGCGCGAGGTGCTCGCGCGCGGCACCGGCCGCACGGTGCCCCGCGAGGACCACTACCTGCGGGCCTTCCAGCGGCACGTCCGCGCCGCACCCGACGCGGTGGCCGTCGACGACGGCACCACCACGCTGACCTGGGCCGAACTCGAACGCCGCGCCAACCACGTGGCCGAGGTGCTGGTCGAGGCGGGCGTGGGCCCGGACAGCCACGTGGTGGTGTGCGCCGAGCGCACCGCCGGTTACGTCGCCGTCGTGCTCGGCATCCACCAGGCGTCGGGCTGCTACGTGCCCGTCTCGCCCTCCGAGGCACCCGTGCGCGCGGCCCGCATGGTCGGCGCGCTCGACGCCGCCGTCGCGATCACCGACGCCCGCGGCAGCGCGCTGGTGGGCCACGGCGCGGTACAGGTGCTCGACATGGCCGAACTGCTGCGCGGCGAGGCCGCGCAGGGCCCGGCGCTCCGGGCGCGTGCCGGCCACGGCGCGTACATCATCCACACCTCGGGCTCCACCGGTGTGCCCAAGCCCGCCGTCGTCACCGTCCGGGGCCTCACCAACCACCTGTGGCAGATGGTCGAGCACTTCGGTCTCGGCCGGCACTTCGGTCTCGGCCGGGAGGACTGCGTCGGCCAGACGGCTCCGGCGTCCTTCGACATCTCCGTGTGGCAGCTCCTCACCGGGGCGGTCGCGGGGGCGCGGACCAGGATCGCCGACGGCGCGTCCCCGGCCCGGCTGGCGGAAGCCGTCGCCGACGGCGGCATCACCGTCCTGCAGACCGTGCCCATGACGATCGCGGCCCTCCTGGACGAAGGCCTGCACCGCGGCCCCCACCGGCTGCGCGCGGTCGTCTCCACGGGGGAGGAACTGACCCGGGACATCGCGCGCCGCTGGCACACCGCGTGCCCGTCCGTCGCCCTGTTCAACGCCTACGGTCCCGCCGAGTGCGCCGACGACGTGACCATCGGCACGGTCGTCCCGCAGGACGACGGCACCCGCCCGGTGCCGATCGGGGCGCCACTGCCGAACACCTCGGTACACGTGCTGGACGCCGCCCTGGCCGCCGTCCCGTCCGGCGTCACCGGAGAACTGTGCGTGGGCGGCGATGGCGTCGGGCGCGGCTACCTGAACGACCCGCGCCGCACCGCGACCGCGTTCGTGCCCGACCCCTTCGGGGAGCCGGGCACCCGGCTGTACCGGACCGGCGACCTGGGCCGGCGCACCGCGGACGGCGAACTGGAGTACCTCGGCCGGGCCGACCGGCAGGTCGCGGTGCGCGGCCTGCGCATCGAACCGGGCGAGATCGAGGCAGCGCTGCGCGAACTGCCCGGCGTGGTGGACGCGGCGGCGAAGACCCACGAGACCCCCTACGGCGTCTCCCTGGTGGCGCACCTGGCCTATGCCCACGACCCCAACGTCACTGACGCGCCGTCAGTATCCCTGCAGAACAACGGGATCGAGGACGCCGGAACGGGGCGGGAACTGGACGCCGACGCGTACACCCGCATCCGTCTCGCGCTCGGCGACCGGCTGCCCCGCCACATGATCCCCTCGGTGTGCGTACGGTGGCCGAGCCTGCCCCGGAGCGCCAACGGCAAGGTCGACCACGCGGCACTGAGCTACCGCCCGACCGCGCCGCAGCAGGCCGCCGAGGTCCGCGAGGACCAGGTCGCCGCCGCCGTACGGGCCGCCTGGTGCGCGGTGCTGGAGCGCCCGGAGATCGGCTGGCGCGACAACTTCTTCCTGCTGGGCGGGCATTCGCTGCTCGCGCTGCAGATGCTCGACCAGGTCTCCCGTACCCTCGCGGTCGCACTCGACGTCGAGTCGGTCTTCGCGCACCCGTGCCTGGACGAGTTCGTCGAAGCGGTACGGCACGCGAGCCCGCGCGCCGGGACCTCGTTCGCCCCGACCGCCACGTCCGTGACCTATCCGGTGCCGGCGAGCGCCGCGCAGCAGCGGTTCTGGTTCCTGCGCGCACTCGACGACCGCAGCGCCGCCTACAACATGCCGGGCGTGCTGCGCTTCACCGGGGCACTCGACCCGGGGCGGCTGGAGCACAGCCTGCGGGCGGTGCTCGCCGCGCACCCCGTGCTGCTGGCCCGGTTCACCGAGGTGGACGGTGTGCCGCACTGGGAGCCCGCGCCGGCCGGGGAGTTCGAGCTGGCGCACGCCGATCTGCGCGGCGCGGTCGCGGAGTTCGGACCCGAGGCGGCGGAAGAGGTGATCGCACAGGAGGCGGCCACCGGGTTCGTCCTGCCCGGGGAACTCCCGTTCAGGGCGCTGCTCGTCCGGAGCGGGGCCGAGGAGTGGCAGCTGGCCGTCACCATCGACCACCTGGTGTGCGACGGCGGCTCCCTGCCCGTCTTCCTGCGGCAGCTGGCCGACCACTACAACGGACGGCCACCCGCCGCCGCCCCGTACACGTACGCGCACTACTGCGTGGACGAGCACGCCTGGCTGGCCTGGGCCGGGGGACTCGCGGACGAATGGCAGGGAGCGCTCCCCGCGCACCCGGTCACCGCGCCCGGTATCGCCGCCGACGGCACGCCCGGCGCAGAAGGGCCGGGCGCCTCCCCGGGCGCGCTCAGGCACTGGTTCGAGGTCGACGCGCGCACGGCCGAAGCCGTCCGGGACCGCGCGGGCAGGACCGGCACCACCCCCTTCATGGTCTTCGCGACCGCGCTCGCCACCCTGCTGGGCGACGGAGGGGCGGAACGGACGGCCGTCCTGGGCACCCTGATCGCGACCCGGGACCACCCGGCGCTCAGGGACGTCGTGGGACCGCTGCTCAACGTGTCGCTGCTGCCCGTCCCGCTCGGCCCGACGGACTCCTTCCACGACGCGCTCAAACACGTGCGGGACAGCTCGCTGCGCGCCTACCGGTCGCGCTACCTGCCCTTCCAGCAACTGGTGCGGGCGCTCGCGGAGGGGACGGACCCGGCGCACCCGCCGTTCGACGTCATGGTCGTGATGCAGCCGCCCGCCGAACCGACACCCGGCTTCGACGGCGTCACCACCGAACTCACCGAGATCGACAACGGCACCTCGCCGTACCCGCTCACGCTCGACATCGAACCCCGCGCGGACGGCTACCGCTGCTCGCTGCGGTACGCCGCCCACACCTACAGCGCACAGGGGATCGCGCGGCTGGCCGAGCGCTGTCTGCGGGCGCTGGCCACCTGCGCGACGAGTCCGGAAGAAGCCATCGAGGGGGAGCGATGACCGCACACGAGCAGCCCGCACACGAGACAACCGCGCACGATGTGATCCGGCGCCTGGACTACCGGGGTGTGAGCCTGCGCCTGGAGGACGGCCGGATCAAGTTCCGGTCGGCGCACGGCGACGTCGCGCCCGAACTGCTCGCGGAGATGAAGGCGCACCGCGACGCACTGAGGAACCTGCTGGCCGCACGGACCGAGTCCCCCTGGCCACCCGCCCCGAGCGGCGACAGCGGCGAACTGACCTGGGGCCAGCGCGGCCTGTGGGCATCCGGCCAACTGGCCGACGAACCAGGCGTCCACCACATCTGCGGCGCGGTCCGGCTGCGCGGCCCGCTCGACGTCGCCGCACTGGAATCGGCCCTCGACGGGGCCCGCGCCGCGCACCCCTCGCTGCGGACGGTCTTCCCGGCCGCCCACGGAACGCCCCGGCAGGAGGTGCTGCCGCACACGGCGCGACCCCTCGCGGTGGAGGACGTCACCGCCGACGACCGGCCGCGCCGGTGCGCCGAACTGGCGGCGGCCCCCTTCGCGCTCGACACCGAACCACCCCTGCGCGTCGCGCTGTTGAGGTCGGCGCCCGACGACCACGTGCTCTTCTTCGCCGTGCACCACCTGATCGCCGACGGCGAGTCCGTGCGGGTGCTCGTCGACGACCTGGCACACCGCTACAACGGGCGCACCCCGCCCGTCGGCCGCTTCGGCATGGTGGACTACGCCGCCTGGCAGCACGCCCGGGTGCGCGACGCGGACCACGGTGCCGCCCGGCGCTTCTGGCGCGACCGGCTCGCCGACCCGGGAGCCGGACTGCTGCCGCTCCCGCGGCCCGCGACCGGACAGGGCGGCGGTGCGCACACGGTGCGGGTCGACGCCCCGACCACGGCCGCGCTCCGCACGCTCGCCCAGGAGTGCCGGGCACGCCCCTTCACCGTCCTGTCGGCCGCGGTGTCCGTCCTGCTGGCACAGGTGGCCGACCGCCGCGAACTCGTCGTCGGCACCCCCGTCGCCCAGCGCGACCGGGCGGGCCTCGACACCCTGATCGGACACCTCGTCGCCATGGTCCCGGTCCGGGTGGACCTCACCGGCCGCCCCGCGTTCCGCGACCTGGTCGCCCGCGTGCGGTCGGCGGTGCTCGCCGCCGTCGACCACGCCGGGCTGCCCGTCGAGGTGGTACGCGACGAACTCGGCGTCCGGCCCGTGACCCGGGACGGCGGCCTGTTCAACGTCGTCGTCACCGACGTCGGCCCGGCCGTCCCCGCACCGCGCTTCGACGGCCTGCAGACGACGCTGCTCGACGTCGACCACAACAGCGCCAAGTACGACCTGAACTTCCTCGTCCAGGACGACGGCGACACCCTGTCGGTGACCGTCGAGTTCCACCGGCGGGCCGTCGCGGACGCCGACGCCGCCGCACTCGCCGGCCTGCTCGGCACGATCGTCCGCCTCGTCGTCGCGGACCCGGACCTGCCGCTCGCCGAACTGCCCCTGGGCGACGGCCACGCCTGGGGCGTGGGTGCCGCACCGGCCCGGGTGCCCGCCGCGGCCGACTCGCTCGCCGCCCGCCTCGCCCGGACGGCCGCCGAGCGCGGCGACGCCGACGCGCTCCGGCACATGGGCGACACCCTCTCCTACCGCGCGCTGGACGCGCGCACCGACGCCGTCGCCCGCGGACTGCGCGCACGGGGCGTGCGCGCCGGTGACGTCGTGGCGGTGCCGCTGCCGCGCGGCAGCGACCTCGTCGTGGCGATGCTCGGCGTGGTGCGCGCCGGAGCCGCGTACCTGGTGCTGGACGAGGCGTGGCCGCAGGCCAGGACCGACGCGGTCACCACGGACGCCGGTGCCCGCCTGCGGATCGACGCCGACACCCTGCGGGCACTGGCCGACGAGGGCGCGGACGCACCGCCGTGCCCGCCGGTGCCGCTGGACGCCGTCGCGTACGTCATCTACACGTCCGGCTCGACGGGCCGCCCCAAGGGCGTGCACGTCACGCACCGCAACGTGCTGAGCCTGCTGGACGGCACGGGCCCCGAGTTCGGTTTCGGCCCGCACGACACCTGGACGCTGTTCCACTCCTGCGCGTTCGACTTCTCCGTGTGGGAGGTGTTCGGCAGCCTCACCACGGGCGGCACCCTCGTCGTGGTGCCGCCGTGGGTGACCCGTGAGCCGGAGGCGTTCGCCCGGCTGTTGGAACGCGAGCGGGTGACCGTGCTGAACCTGACGCCGTCCGCGTTCTCCGTCCTCCTCCCGGTGGCCGCCGAACACCCCGGGCGGGTGCGCGACGTCCGCCTGGTGATCTTCGGCGGCGAGGCGTTCGACCAGGGGCTCGCCCCGCGCTGGTACGAGATCGCGGATGGCGAACTGGTCAACATGTACGGCATCACCGAGACCACGGTGCACGCCTCCTGGCAGCGGATCGCACCCGGCCGCGCCCCCGCCTGGCGGGACGGCGGCATCGGCGGGCCGCTGCCCGGTGGCGCCCTGTACCTCCTCGACCGGGACGGCCGCCCCTGCGCGGACCGCTGCGCCGGGGAGATCCACGTCGGCGGCCCCGGCGTCAGCAACGGCTACCCGGGCCTGCCGCGGCTCACCGCCGAACGCTTCGTGCCCGACCCGTTCAGCCCCGTCCCCGGCGCCCGCATGTACCGCTCCGGCGACCTCGGCCGCAGGCGCGGCAGCGCCCTGCACTACCTCGGACGCCGCGACGGACAGGTGCAACTGCACGGATTCCGCATCGAACTGGCCGAGGTCGAGAAGGCCCTCGCGGCACAGCCCGGCGTCGCGGCGGCGGGCTGTGCCGTGGCCGACGGGCGCCTCGTGGCCGCCGTGACC
Organism: Streptomyces sp. NPDC004111; assembly: GCF_042874215.1. Taxonomy (NCBI): domain Bacteria; kingdom Bacillati; phylum Actinomycetota; class Actinomycetes; order Kitasatosporales; family Streptomycetaceae; genus Streptomyces; species Streptomyces sp. NPDC004111. The sequence goes on along the minus strand of NZ_JBIAMU010000020.1, from coordinate 122,358 downwards.
GCCGCCGATGGCCGGCAGCCGCAGGCCGCCGACGTGCGCCGCGAGGCCCGGCTGGCCCTGCCGCGCCACATGGTGCCCGCCACGGTGTCGGTCGTCGACGCCCTGCCCCTGACGGCCAACGGGAAACTGGACCGAGCCGCCATCGCCGCCCTGCGCCCCGCCCCGTCCCGCCGGGACGCCGTCGCGCCGGCCGGCCCCGCCGAGGAGGCGCTGGCCGAGGCGTACCGGGAGGCACTGGACGTCGACACCGTGTCGACGGCGGACGACTTCTTCGAGCGCGGCGGCGACTCCATGCGGGCGATCCGGCTGGTGGCACTGGCCCGCGAACGCGGCATCCACCTGAGCGTGCGCGACGTCTACACCACACCGGTCCTCGCCGAACTCGCCGCGGCCGGCGGCGCACCCCGGGAGCAGGTCCCGGCGCGCACCGCGCCGTTCGGCCTGCTGCCCGAGCGGGCCGCGAAGGCGTTCGGGGACTCCGTCGAGGACGCCTACCCGATGACCGCGCTCCAGACCGGCATGGTCTACCACAGCGAACTGGAGCCCGCCGCGGCCCAGTACCACATCATGCTGAGCTACACCCTGCGCGCGCCCATGGACCGCGCCCTGTTCCAGGAGGCGTTGGAGACCGTCGTCGGCGCGCACGCCGTGCTGCGCACCGGATTCGACCTCGGCCACCGCACCGCACCGATGCAGGTCGTGCACCGCACCGTCGCACCGCCCCTGCGCTACGAGAACGTCGAGCACCTCGACGCGGCCGGGCAGGCCGCCCACCTGGCAAAACTGCTGCGCGACGAGAGCAGCGACCCGATCGACCTCACGGCGGCCCCGCTCTACCGGTTCGTCGTCGTGGAGTTCTCGCCGGACAGCTTCCAACTGGTCTTCACCCACCACCACGCGATCCTCGACGGGTGGTCGGTCAACCTGCTCTTCGAGGAACTGGCCTCCCGTTACCTGGACCTGCTGGAAGGCCGGCCCGCCCGGCCGGTCGCCGTGCTGCGCAGCGCCTTCGCCGACTACGTGGCCCTCGAACGACAGGCCTGCGACGACCCGGCGATCCAGCGGTACTGGCGCGAGCGGACCACGCCCGAGTCCACCGGCCTCGCCGCGGAACGCACCGGGCCGCCGGACATGCGCCACCTCCCGGTGCCCCTGCCGCACGGCGTCGTCGACGACCTGCACACCGTCGCCGCCGAGGTCGCGGTGCCGCTGAAGTCGCTGCTGCTGGCCGTGCACATGAGGGTGCTCGCGTGGCTGTCCGGCCACCGGAGCGTGGTCACCGGACTCACCACGGCCTGCCGCCCCGAACAGCCCGACGCTGACCGGGTGCTGGGCCTGTTCCTGAACAACCTGCCGCTGCGCACCACCGTCGGCGGGCAGACCTGGGCCGAACTCGCCCACGACGTCCACGCGGCCGAACTGGAGTTGATGCGCCACCGCTGGTACCCGCACGCCGCCATCCAGCAGAGCTACGGCAGCCGCCCCCTGGTGGACACCGGCTTCAACTTCACCGACTTCCACGTCACGCACGACCTCGTGCGCTCCGGCCGGCTGGAGATCACCGGAATCACCGAACAGGAGTCGACGCACTACGCGTTCGGCGCCGACTTCACCGTCGACATGCGCACCGCACAGCTCAGGCTGTCCCTGGAGCACGACGCCTCCGTGGTGCCGGCCGCCACCATGGACCTCGCGGTCCGCGCCTACCGCAGCGCCCTGCTCGCCCTCCTCGCCCGGCCGCACTCCTCCTGCCGGGCCGCGAGCCTGCTCGGCGCCGACGAGGAGAGCCGACTGGTCGCCCGGGGCCGGGGCGCACGCACCCCGGCCACCGGCGCCACCGTCCCCGCCCTGTTCGCCGACCGGGTGCGGGAGAACCCGGCCAAGCACGCGGTCGAGACCGCCGACCGCACCTGGACCTACCGCGAACTGGCCCTGCGCACCGAGTCCTTCGCCCAGCGGCTCACCGCCCTCGGCGTCGGCGCGGGCGACACCGTCGGTGTGCTCCTGCATGCGAACGAGGACCAGGTCGCCGCGTTCCTCGCCACCCAGCACATCGGCGCCGTCTACGTGCCGCTCAACCCGGACGACGGTCGGCTGCACCACGCCCACGTCCTCGACGGCGCTTCGGTCCGCGCGGTCGTCTCGGCGGACAGGTTCCGCGACGCCCTGGCCTGGCTCGCCGGCCACGGCACGCCGCTGCTGGTCGCCGAGGACGTCCCCGACGAACCGTCCGAGGCCGTCCCGGTGACCGCCCTGCCCGCGCGGGCCCCCGCGTACATCGTGTACACCTCCGGCTCGACCGGGAACCGCAAGGGCGTGGTCGTCGGCCAGGACGCCCTCGTCAACCGGCTCCAGTGGGGCCGTGGCCACTTCCGCGCGGCCGAGGTCGACCGGACCCTGATGACCCGCAGCACCGGATTCGACGCGGCCATCATCGAGATGCTGGAAGCGATCGTGGCCGGCGGCACCCTCGTCGCCCTCCCCGACAACGGAGGCCGCGACGCCGACCTGGTGGCCGCCGCCGTGCGCGCCCACCGGATCACCTGCCTGCACGTGGCCCCCAGCCTGCTGCACGCCCTGCTCGACTCGCCGACCTGCGCCGCGGACCTCGCGACGCTCCGGCTGATCCAGTGCGCCGGCGACGTGCTGCCGCGCGCGCTCGCCAACAGGTTCCTGGAGACCTGCCCGGTACGGCTGGTGAACATCTACGGCCTCACCGAGACCGCCATCGACGCCACCGCCTGCGACGTGGCCCCCGGCGGCCGGGGCGACGTACCGATCGGCAGGCCCGTCGGCAACGTCGACCTGTTCGTCCTCGACGCCGACCTCAACCCGGTCCCCGACGGCGTGGCAGGCGACCTCTACATCGGCGGCGCCTGCGTCGCGCACGGCTACGGCGGCGAACCGGGCCTGACCGCCCGCAGGTTCGTACCCGACCCGTGGAGCGACAGCCCCGGCGGACGGCTGCACTGGACGGGCGACCGGGCGCGCCGGGACGCGGACGGCAACATCGCGTTCCTCGGCAGGCTCGACGGACAGCTGTCCATCGGCGGCGTCCGCGTCGACCCGAGCGAGATCGAGAGCCACGCCCGGCTGCACGCCAAGGTGGCCGAAGCGGCGGCCGTGGAGCGCCGGCACGCGGACGGCACGGCGACCCTCGTCCTGTTCGTCCTTCCCGCCGAGGGCGCCGAGCTGGACGGCCGGGAGATCCGCGACCACCTGCGCCCCCGGCTGCCGCGCTCGGCGCTGCCGCACCGCTGCGTGGTCCTGGACGCGTTCCCGGTGACCGCCGACGGCAAGACCGACCGGCGTGCGCTGGCCCGGCTGAGGACCGCCGACCAGGAATCCGCCGCCGCGGTGGCCCCGCGCACACCCCTGGAGCAGGCCGTCGCCGACGTCTGGACGCAGGTGCTCGGGCCGGGGCCGTTCGGTGTGGAGGACGACTTCTTCGAGGTGGGCGGCTCGTCGCTGACCGCCGTACGGGTGGTGAACCGGCTGCGCGCCCAGCACGGCAGCACGCTGCCCCTGGGGGAGTTCATGGACGCGCCGACCGTCGCGGCCACGGCACGCGCCCTCGCCCAGGCGCCCGGGGCGACACCGGCGGGGGCACCGCCGCCCGCACCGGCGGGCGCGCCGGCCGGAGCCGAGGAGCTCCCGCTGTCCCAGGCACAGCACCAGATGTGGCTGCTGGAGAGCAAACTGCCCGGACTGCCCCTGTTCGGCATGCCCGGCGCGGTGGAGATGCAGGGTCCGCTCGACGTGCCCGCCCTGGAGCGGACCTTCGCGGAACTGGTCCGCAGGCACGACGCGCTGCGCACCCGCGTCCGCGTCGACGGCGACGGCCGGCCCGTGCTCCGGGCCGAACCCGAGGTGCCGTTCGCCCTCGCACACGTGGACCTGCGGGAGCACCCCCACCCGGACGCCCGCTGCGAACGGCTCATCGCCAAGGCGGTCCGCGCCCCCTTCGACCTCGCCGTGGCACCACTGCTGCGGGCGACGGTGTACCGCCTGGCAGACGACCGGCACGTGCTCCTCCTCAACGTCCACCACCTCGTCTGCGACGGCTGGTCGCTCGCGGTGCTGTTCGACGAGGCGGGCCGGATCTACCGGAGCCTCACGGCAGATGAGGGCCTGCCGGAGCTGCCTGCCGCGCCGGGCAGTGGCCGGCTGGCACGGGAGCGGGAGAGCCGGCTGCTCGGCGAGGAGGCCGCGCGCCAGCGCGCGTACTGGCTGGAGACCCTGGCCGCACCGTGGGCACGGCTGGGCGGCAAGGGGACGAGCCGCCTCGCCCGGTTCGGCGAGGGCGGCGTCAAGGAGCGGCTGCGGTCGGCGAGCTGCCGGCTGCGCGTCGCGCCCGCCGACACCGCGCGCCTCGCACGGGCCGCCGCGCTGCACGGCACGACGGAGTTCGTCCTCGCGCTGAGCGCCTACGCGGCGACCCTGCGCGCGTGGAGCGACCAGGACGACATCCGGATCGCCACGATGCTCGCCAACCGGATGGGCCGCGCGGTGGAGGACGCCGTCGGCCTGTTCGTGAACACGGCGGTGCTGCGGCTGCACGTCGAGGAGAACGCCTCCCCGGCGGAGCTGGCCGCCCAGAGCCGCCGGGTGTGCGTGGCGGCGCAGCAGCACCAGGAGCTGCCGTTCGAGGAGGTGCTCGACGCGCTGGACGCCGCGTACCCGGACCGCATGCGGGTGGACCCCCTGTTCGAGGCGATGTTCGTGATGCAGGAGGAGTACCGGGAGGCCGATGAGGTCGGGGGCTTGAGGATGAGCCCCTACCGGCCGGACAGCGATCTGTTCTCCGGTGCGATCAGCGCCACCACCTGCGACCTGGTGCTCAACGCCGTACCGCAGGACGGCGAACTGGTACTGGAACTGCGGTACAAGCCGGCGACGCTCGGCCGTGCACAGGCACGGCGGCTGCTGGACGACATCGGCGCCGCCCTGTCGGCGACCGCGGAGTCACTCCTCCAGGAGGCACGATGAACACGGATCTGCCGACGGCGCACACCGGCCTGCTGACGGCGCGCACCGATCCGCCGGCGGCGGGCACCGACCTGCTGGCCGCGTTCCGCCGCGGGCTCGCACAGACCCCCGACGCGGTGGCCGTGACGGAGGACGCGGCGGTACGCAGCTACGCGGACCTCGACCGCGAATCGGCCCGGTACGCGGCGCAGCTGAAGGCGAGGGGCGTCGGTCCCGAGACCGTCGTCGCACTCGTCTCCGACCGCTGCGCACCGTACGTGGCCATGGTGCTCGGGGTGCTGCGGGCGGGCGCCGCCTTCGTCCCCGTAGAGCCGCACACACCCGCCCACCGGGCCCGCCAGATGTGCGAAACGGCGGGCGTGCGCCTGCTGTTCGTACGCCCCGGCCACGAGGAGTACGCGGCCGGACTGGGCCCGCAGGTGCTCACGGCGGCCGACCCGGAACCCCCGGGCGGGAGCGCGGCCGACGCCCCGCCCCCGGGCGCCCCGCACACCGTCAGGCACCCCGGCGGCCTGGCGTACGTCATCTTCACCTCCGGCTCCACCGGCGCGCCCAAGGGCGTCATGGTCGAGGACGCGGGGATGGACAACCACATCGCGGCCAAGGCCGCCGACCTCGCCCTCGGGCCCGCGGACGTCCTCGGGTTCACCGCGCCGCTGTCCTTCGACATCTCGGTGTGGCAGTGCCTCACCGGACTCACCCTCGGCGCGGCCGTCGCGGTCGCCTCGCCGCGCAACATCTCCGAACCCGCCGAGCTGGCCGCCTGGGTGCGGCGGCACGGGGTCACGGTCCTGGAGATCGTCCCGTCGTTCCTGTCCGTACTGGTCGACGAACTCGCCGCGAGCGCCCAACTGCGCGACTCGCTAGGCTCGTTGCGCTACCTGATCGCGACCGGCGAGGCGCTGCCCTCGCACGTCGCCCGCCGCTGGTACGCGCACTGCCCCAACATCCCCGTGGTCAACGCGTACGGCCCCACGGAGTGCTCGGACGACGTCACCCACCACTTCGTCACTGACGAGGAGTGCGCACGCGCACCCTTCCCGCCGATCGGCCGGGAGATCCTGCGCACCCGCATCCACCTGGTGGACGCCGACGGCCGGGCGGTCGAGCCGGGGGAGGAGGGCGAACTGCTGGTCGGCGGCACCGGCGTCGGCCGCGGCTACATCGCCGATCCGGTGCGCACCGCGCTCACGTTCGTGCCGGACCACCTCGGTGACGCCCCGGGCCGGCGGCTCTACCGCACCGGGGACCGGGGCGCCCGCAGGAGCGACGGGGCGATCGACTTCTTCGGCAGGCGCGACCGCCAGGTGAAGGTCCGCGGGCACCGGGTCGAGCTGGGCGACGTGGAGGCGCAGCTGCTCCGGGTGCCCGGGGTGGTCGCGGCGGCCTGCGTACTGTCCGGCGACCGGCTGCACGCGTTCGTCACGGGTCCCGGCGCCGCGCAGGGCGCGCGGGTGCACGAGGAGGTGCGCGCCCTCGCCCCCGGCTACCTGGTGCCGCACCAGGTGACCGTGCTGGAGCGGATGCCCACCAACACCTCCGGCAAGGCCGACCACCGGGCCCTGCGGGAACGCGCCGCGAACGCGGCCCCGCCCGCCGGACAGCCGGACCCGTTGCCGGACACCGTGCGGACGGGGGCCGCCGGAGCACGTCTGGAGGACGTGCGGGCGGTGGTCGCCGAGGCGCTCGGCGTGCCGTCCGTGGGCCCGGACGACGACTTCTTCCGGGCGGGCGGCGACTCGCTGCGCGCCATGACGCTGGTGTCCCGGGTACGCACACGGTTCGACGCCCCCGGCACACCGCTGCGGGCGTTCCTCGCCGACCCGACCCCGCGCGGACTGCACGCCGCGCTGCGCACGGCCGCACCGCACCCGTCCGCACTGACGCCCGGCGCCCTGTCCTCCGGGCAGGAGCGCCTGTGGTTCCTGGAACAGCTGCACAAGCGCAAGGCCCCGCAGCTCGTCCGGCTGGAGCTGACGCTGCGCGGCGACCTGGACCGGCGTGCCCTCCAGCACGCGCTGGACGCCGTCGTGCTCCGGCACGAACCGCTGCGCACCGTCTTCTCCCAGCAGCGCGGCGTCCCGGTGGGCACCGTGTGGGAGAAGGCGGCGGTGACCCTGGAGCACCTCGACGCCGCGGGCGGGACGCCCGCCGGCGCCGACGGCGGCGTGGACGCAGGCGAAGGACTCTCCTCGCGCACCGCCCGCCCGCCCCTGATGACAGCAGCCCTGCGGCGCACCGGCCCCGGCCTGCACGTACTCGCCCTGACGCTGCACCACCTCGTCGCGGACGGCTGGTCGCTCGTCGTACTGGGCCGGGAGATCGCTGAGTACTACCAGCGGTGGCGCGACGGCGACACCGAAGTACCGCTCCCGGCAACGACGTTCGGGCACTGCGTCGGCCAGGAGAAGCAGTGGCTGGAGGGCCCGGAGGCCGCCGAGGCCGAAAGCTACTGGACCGGACAGCTGGCCGGGGCCCGCCCGGTGCTCGACCTGCCGCTGGACCGGGAACGCCCCCGCTCCGCCGACTTCACCGCGCGGCACGTCGTGCACGAACTGACCGAGGCGCAGACCCGCGCCGTCGTCGCACTGGCACGCGACGTGCGGGCCACCCCCTTCATGGCGGTGATGGCCGCGTTCTGCCAGGTGCTGCGCGAGGCGAGCGGCGGCGACGACATCGTGATCGGCATGGACTCGGTGAACCGGTCCTGGCCCGGCAGCGAGGAACTGATCGGCACCTTCGTCAACCAGCTGCCGGTACGGTTCGCCGAGCCGGCAACATCCTTCCGCGACCTGCTGGAACTCGCCCGACGCCAGTGCCTGGGCGCCTACGCGCACGACCGGCTGCCGTTCCACCGCATCGTCGCCGCGGTGAACCCGCCGCGGCAGGCGGGGCGCTTCCCGCTCTTCCAGGTCAAGGTCACCCAGCAGAGCGCCTGGCGCACCGGGGTGACGCTCCCCGACATCGAGGTGACGCCCACGGACCTCGCCGAACCCGAGACCGACCTCGACCTGCTGCTCGACGTGTCGGGGGAGTCGGACCGGCTGCGGCTGGAACTGGTGTACCGGCCCCAGGTGACCGACGCGCGGACCGCGGACCGGTGGCTGACCGCGGTCGCCGACGTACTGCGCGGCGCGGCCGGCCGCCCGTGAACCCACCCCTTGCGGAAGGACCCGAAGTGGCACTGCACGACCACCTCGAAGACACGGCGCCACAGCGTCCGTACACCCCGACGGAAGCCCTGGTCGCGGGCGTCTTCGGCGAACTGCTCGACACCCCGCCCGCCCCACTGGACACGGACTTCTTCGCGCTCGGCGGGCACTCCATGCTCGCCGTGCGCGCCGTCCACGAGATCGCCGGGCGCACGGGGGTCGAACTGGACCTGGAGACGTTCTTCGACCTGGAGACGGTCGCGGACATCGCGGCCGAGGTGGACCGGCTGCGGGCGGCCGGCGCGGACACGGCGCACGAAGGGGAGATCTGAGCCGGTGGCGACGTCGTGTTCCGCCCACCGTCCCCGGTACGGGCGGCTGTGGCGGCTGCCGACCGTGCGGCTGACGGGCACCGTCGCGCTCGCCGGGGCGGCCGTCGCGGTGCTCGCGGGGCGGCTCGCCCCGCCCTGGGCGCCCCTGTCGGCGGTGGCCCTCACGGCGGCCGTCCTGGCGGGCCTGCTCAGGCACCACCGGGCCCGGATCGCCGTCGAGGTGCGCCTGGTACGCGCCCTGATCGAGTCCCGGCCCGACTGCGGCGACGTACACCTGCCCGGCCTCGACGCGCAGGTGCGGGCGACCGTGCGGGCGGACGGGGTCACCCGGATCGAGGCCGCCTCGTGGCCGGACGCGGTGCGCGGGCTCGGGTTCGCCATGGGCCGCGACCGGGGGTTCCACCTGGACCTGATGCGCCGTACCGCCTCCGGGCGGCTCGCCGAGGTGTGGGGCAGGACCGCGGTGCCGGTGGACGAGCACTACCGGCGGCTCGGGTTCGCCAGAACCGCGCGGACCGCGGCCCAGCAGCTCCAGGCACCGGAACGCGCACTGCTCACCGCCTTCGCCGACGGAGTGAACGCGGGCCTGGCGCACCAGCCTTTCGAGAGCCGCTTCCTGTCCTGCCGCCCCCGCCCGTGGACCGTCGAGGACAGCGTGCTCATCGTCCTGTCCACGTTCCACGGCCTGTCCTGGAACGAGGACGACAAGCGCGCCGAGGCCGTGGTCCGGGCGGCCCTGCCCGCGGACGTCGCCGGCTTCCTGCTGCCGGGCGGCGGCGACCTCCCCGAGGGGCTGGCCCGGTTCCGGGGCGACGCCGAGGACCTCGTCACCGTGGACAGGGCCGTCGCCGGGTCCAACTGCTGGGCGGCCGGCGGACTGCTCGCCTGCGACCCGCACCTGCCGCTCACCCTGCCCAACCTGCTGTACGAGGTGGATCTGGCCTGGCCCGGCGGCATCCTGCGCGGGCTCGCCGTACCGGGCCTGCCCGCCGTGCTCACCGGCACCAACGGACACCTCGCCTGGGGCGTCACCAACCTCGCCGCCGACGTCCTCGACCTCGTCCCCGCCGACCGCGCCGAGGAGCGCGTGGGACGCATCCGGGTGCGCGGCGGCTCCCCGGTGGAGTCCCGCACCGCCTGGTGCGGCCCGCTGCCGGTGTCGCCCCGGCCGCTGCTCGGCGAGCGGGTCGCGGTGCGCTGGAGCGGGTACGACCCGCGCGCCTGCGACCTGAGACTCCAGCGCCTCGCCCACGCCAGGAGCGTCGAGGAGGGCATCGAGGTGCTGCAGGACGCCCAGGGCATCGCCCTCAACGTGCTGCTGACCGACACCGGGGGCCGTCTGGCGCACCTGGCGACCGGACTGCTGCCCCGGCGGCCGGGGGAGGGCCATCTGACCGGGGCGCAGCGCCCCCGGTCGGTCGACCCGGCCGACGCGATCCTGGTCTCCGCCAACGACAGCGCGTTCCCCGACGAGCCCCACCGGATCGGCTACGACAGCGACCCCGGCTTCCGCGCCCGGCGCATCCGGCACCTCCTGACGGCGGGCGCCGGGGACCTCGCGGGAGCGGACGGCGCCGACGCCATGCGGGCCCTCCAGCACGACACGGCGGCCGAACTGTACGAGCCGTACCGGCGGATCGCGGTACGCGCGCTGAGCGGACGCGACGAGAGCGCGGCGGCCCTGCTGGCCGCGTGGGACGGCACCGCCGACCCGGAGTCCCGGGCGTTCCCCGTCCTGGTGCGGCTGCGGGCCGTGCTCGCCCGGCGCGTCCTGTCGCCGTTCCTCACCGCCTGCCGGGAACTGGATCCGGAATTCCGCTACGCCTTCCGCTGCGTGGACCGCCCGCTGCTCGCCGTCCTGCGGTCGGACGACGCCTCGGTACTGCCCCCCGGCCTGGTCGAGGAGTGCGTCGCCGAAGCCCTCGGGGCCACCGGCGAGGACGCACTGCCCCGCTGGGGCGACCTCAACCGGGTGGGACTCGACCACCCGCTCGGTGCGCTGGTGCCCTGGGCGGCGCCGCTGCTGGGCGTCCCCGCGACCCCCCAGCCCGGCGCGCTGCACACCGTACGCACCTGCGTCCCCGGGTTCGCCGCCGCCGGACGCGCCGTGCTGTCGCCGCACGGCGAGGCCTCCTTCGACCTGCCGGGCGGCCAGTCCGGCCACCCGCTGAGCGTCCACTTCGACGACCGCCACGCGCGGTGGTCGCACCCCGGCACGGCCGCGCGCCCGCGCGGCACGGCCTGCACGTTCGTGCTCCGGCCCGGAGTGCCCGACGCGACGGAAGTACCGCAAGCACACGGAGTGCCCGAAGAGTTCGGAGAGAGGAACTGACATGTCCACACTGACGACACTCCCGGAGATGTTCGCCGCGCAGGTCCGCGACCGCGGGGACGCGGTCGCGGTCTCGTCCGGCGGCACCGACGTCACGTACGGCGCCCTCGACGCCCGCTCGGGCCGGATCGCCGCCTGGCTCGCCGCGCAGGGCATCGGCGTGGAGGACGTGGTCGCGGTCGAACTCGAACGCGGCCACGACCTGATCGCGGTGATGCTCGGCGTGCTGAAGGCCGGCGCGGCCTACCTCCCGCTGGAGGTCGGCATCCCCGAGGTGCGCCGCGAGAAGCTGGCCGCGGCGGCCGGTGCGGTCGCGGTCGTCGCCGCCACCGGCCGGACCGTGCACGAGGGCCCCCGGCTGCTCGCCCTGGACACCATGGCGGAGCACCCGCCGCTCGCACCACGGCCGGTCCACCCCGACGGCCTGGCCTACGTCAGCTACACCTCCGGGTCGACCGGCCTGCCCAAGGGCGTCGCGGTGCCGCACCGCGCCGTCGCCCGGCTCGTCCGCGGCGGCTTCGCCGACCTCGGCCCCGAGGAGACGTTCCTCCAGCTGGCGCCCGTCTCCTTCGACGCGTCGACGTTCGAGATCTGGGCGCCGCTGCTGACCGGCGGACGGCTGGTCGTCCACCCGCCGGGCCCCCTGGTCGGCGAGGAACTCGCGGCCACCCTCGCCGAGGAGAAGGTCACCACGCTGTGGCTGACGGCCGGCCTCTTCCACCGCATGGTCGACCACCACCTCGACGACCTCGCCGGACTGCGCCAGCTCCTCGCCGGCGGCGACGTGCTGTCGGTCGACCACGTCAACCGGTTCACGGCCCGCCACCCCGCGATCCGGCTGATCAACGGCTACGGGCCGACCGAGAACACCACGTTCACCACCTGCCACACCGTCACCGGCCCCGTCACCGGCTCCGTACCCATCGGCCGACCCATCCGGGGCACCGGCGTACGGACACTCGACAAGGCCCTCAACCCCGCAGGGACGGGCGAACTCCACGTCACCGGCGCCGGACTGGCCCGCGGCTACGTCGGACAGCCGTCCGTCACCGCCGTCAGCTTCGTCCCCGACCCGCACGCGGAGGTGCCCGGCACCCGGATGTACCGCACCGGCGACCTCGTACGGCTGACGGACGACGGCATCGAGTTCCTCGGCCGCGGCGACCGCCAGGTCAAGATCCGGGGATTCCGCGTCGAACCCTCCGAGGTGGAGCGGGAGATCGCCGCCCTGCCCGGAGTGGCGCAGAGCGTCGTGCTCGCCAGTGGCGACAGCACCGGCGAACGCGGGCTCACCGCCTACCTGCTGCCCGCCCCCGACGAGGACGACCCGGAGACGCTGCCCGCCCGCGTGCGCCGGACGCTGCGCACCGCCCTGCCCGCGGCGATGATCCCCGCCGCGTTCATGACCGTCGGGGAATTCCCGGTCACCGCCAACGGAAAGGTCGACCCGGCGGCGCTCCCACGACCCGGCCGCAACCCCCGGGACGCCGACAACGACTACCTCGCCCCGCGCTCCGCGACCGAACAACTGGTGTGCGACCTGTGGGCCGAGGCGCTCGGACTCGACCGGGTCGGCGTCCTCGACGACTTCTTCGAACTGGGCGGCAACTCGCTGCTCGCGATGGACCTGATCAGCCGCACCGAGTTGGTCTTCGACGTGGAGCTGCCCATCCGCGCACTGCTCCACCACCCCAGCGTCGAGGAGTTCGCCGAGGCGATCGGCGAACTCCTCGGCACGGAAGGCGCCGCACGATGAGGATCACCGTCCCCCGGACGCACGTACCGCTCCAGGACATCGACCTGTACGACCCGCTCACCTTCGGCCGGGGCGACCCGCACGCGATCTGGCGCACCCTGCGGCACGAGGAACCCCTCTTCTGGCAGCAGCTCCCGGACGGCCGGGGGTTCTGGTCGGTGACGAAGTACGACGACGTGTGCCGGGTACTGGGCGAGCACGAGACGTTCACCTCCTCGCGGGGCGCGATCCTCAAGATGCTCGGCACCCCCGACCCCGCGGGCGGCCGGCAGATGGCGGTCAGCGACCCGCCCCGGCACACCCACGTCCGCCGCCCGCTCTACCAGCTGATGACACCCTCGGCGCTGCGCCCGCAGATACCCAGGATCCACGAGGCGGTGCGCAAGCTCCTCGCCCCCATGACGTCCGGCGACACCTGGGACCTGGGCGCCGCGATGACGGCCCTGCCCATGATCGTGTCCGGCATCCTGATGGGCCTGCCGGAGGAGGACCATCCCGCCCTGGTCCGCAGCGGCCTGATGACGGTGGCGCCCGACGACCCGGAGTACCAGGTCGAGGGCGGTGTCGAGGCGACGCTGCACCAGGCGCACCACGACCTGTTCGCCTACTTCGCGGACCAGGTGCGCAGGCGCCGCCGCAACCCGCCCAAGGACCTCGCCGACAGCGATCTGATCGGCAGGCTGATGACGCTGCGCGTGGACGGCAGCAGACTCAGCGAGGGCGAGATCGTCTCCAACTGCTACAGCCTGCTGCTGGGCGCCAACGTGAACACCGGGCACGCCGTCTCCGCCGCGGTCCTGCACCTCCTGGACGACCCGGCGCAGTACGAGCGGTGGGCGACCGAGGAGTCACTGCTCAAGCCGGGCATCCGCGAGGCCCTGCGCTGGTCGTCCCCGGTCGTCCACTTCCTGCGGTACGCGGTAAAGGACGTGGAGGTCCGGGGCCGCAGGATCCGCAAGGACGACGGCGTCGTCGCGTGGATACCCTCGGCCAACCGCGACGAGGAGGTGTTCAGCGATCCGTTCCGCTTCGACGTGGGCCGCAGGCCGAACCGGGAGATCGCGTTCGGCCACGGGCCGCACCGCTGCATCGGGGCCGTGGCCGCGCAGATCACCCTGGAGCTGACGTTCCGGGAGATCTTCGCCGCTGTCGAGCGGTTCGAGCAGGCGGGCGAGGTCGCCCACCTGGTCTCCAACTTCACCGCCGGGATCAAGCACTTCCCGCTGAAGGTGACAGCCCGGCGCTGAACAGGTCGAGCAACGCGCGGGGGGCGTGCAGGAAGTCGTAGTGCTCGCCCTCCAGCAGAACCTGACGGCAGTCCCGCGACCACGCCTTCCAGCCACCCATCAGGTCCATCGGGATCTCCCGGTCCTCCGTCCAGCCGACGACCGTGATCCCGGACGGCAGTACCACCGGATCCGCCCGGTGGTACCGCCGGTTGGCCTCCAGGTCCTGCCCGAGCAGCCCGAGCCCGAGCCGCACCAGCCGGGGGTCCGGGGTGCCGCCGAGACTCGTGATCAACTCGCCGAGCTGTACGGCGAGTTCGTCGTCGGTCATGTCCAGGAACCGCCCGTAGGGGCCGTCCTGCGGAGCCACCTGGGAGGAGAGGAACAACTGCCGGGGCACCGGCAGCCCCTCCTCGTGCAACCGGATCGCGAGCTCCACCCCGGGCAGCGCACCCCCGCAGTGCCCGAAGAAGCCGAACGGCCGGTCCAGATGGGGCAGCAGATGCTCCATCAGCGGCCCGGCCAGCTCCTCGTACGTCCCGTAGTGCGGCTCCCGCACCCGGCTCTCCCGGTGCGGGAGCTGGACCAGACACACCTCCACATCACCGATGCGGCGCGGCCAGCGGTGGTACATCGAGGCGCCGCACCCCGAGTAGGGGAAGCAGAAGAGCCTCGCGGCGGCTTCGGGGTCGGGCTTGCGCAGCAGCCACTTGGGTTCCTTGGCGCGGCGTGGCTCGGGGGCACGTCGGGGCTCGGTCATGAGGCCCGAAAGTACCCCCTGCTTCCTTGTGGGGCAGGGGAGTTGACCATGGTTGGCCGGATACCGCGCGAGCCCCGCCCGTACCCCGCGGCACCTGCCGCTGCGCTGTCCCGAAATAGCTTTAGACCCCCGAAGATCTCTTGTTATCGTGCGATCCGGCGACCCGGACGAGGTGGGGAACAGACATGGGGCACATCGACGTCAATCGGGTCTCCTTCCATCTCCCCGACGGGCGACCGCTGCTGTCCGACGTCACCTTCCGGGTCGGCGAGAGCGACCGGGTGGCCCTGATCGGGCCCAACGGCACCGGCAAGACCACCCTGACCCGGATCATCACGGGCGAGATCGCCGCACACGCCGGAGCGGTCACCCACGGCGGACGGGTCGGGGTGATGAGCCAGTTCGTCGGCGGCTACCGGGACGGCCGCACGGTGGAGGACCTGCTGGTGTCCGTGGCCCCGCCCGCCGTGCGCGAGGCCGCCGGGAGGATCGCGGCGAGCGAACTGGCCCTGATCGAGAACGACTCCTACGACGAGCAGATGGCCTACGCCCAGGCCCTCGCCGACTGGTCCGAGGCCGGCGGCTACGAACAGGAGACGCACTGGGACGTCGTGACGACCGCCGCCCTCGGCGTCCCCTGGGAGCGGGCGCGGTTCCGGGCCGTCGACACCCTCTCGGGAGGCGAGCAGAAGCGGCTCGTACTGGAGACGCTGCTGCGCGGCCCCTACGACGTCCTCGTCCTCGACGAACCCGACAACTACCTCGACGTGCCGGGCAAGGAGTGGCTGGAGGAACAGCTGCTGAAGACGGACAAGGCGGTCCTGCTCATCAGCCACGACCGCGAACTGCTGAGCCGGGTGCCCACGAAGATGGTCACCCTGGAGCCCGGCGGGGCCGGTGCCAGGGCCTGGACCTACACCGGGACGTACACCACGTACGACGAGGCGCGCGAACAGCGCAACGAGCGGCTCGACGAACTGCGCCGCCGCTGGGACGAGGAGCACCAGAAGATCAAGGACCTGATCCTGATGTACCGGGAGAAGGCCAAGTACAACTCGGACATGGCCTCGCGGCTGCGCGCCGCCGAGTCCCGCCTCCAGCGGTTCCAGGCGGCGGGCCCGCCCGAGGCGATCCCCGTCCCGCAGAAGATGCGCCTGCGGCTGGAGGGCGGACGGACCGCCAAGCGCGCCGTCATCGCCGCGAACCTGGAACTCACCGGGCTGATGAAACCGTTCAGCACGGAGATCTGGTTCGGCGAACGCGTCGCGGTCCTCGGCAGCAACGGCTCGGGCAAGTCCCACTTCCTGCGGCTGATGGCGTGCGGCGGCACCGACCCCGACGTCGAGCAGCAGCCCGTGAGCACCATCAGGCCCGAACCGGTCGACCACGAGGGCCACGTCCAGCTCGGCTCGCGCGTACGGCCCGGCTGGTTCGCCCAGACCCACCAGCACGCCGACCTCAAGGACCGCACCCTGCTCGACATCCTGCACCGCGGCGACGAACGCCGCGCGGGACTCGACCGGGAGACGGCCGGCCGCGCCCTCGACCGGTACGGCCTCGCCCGCTCGGCGGAGCAGACCTTCGCCTCCCTCTCCGGCGGCCAGCAGGCCCGCCTCCAGGTGCTGCTGCTGGAGCTGAGCGGCGCCACCCTGCTCCTGCTCGACGAGCCGACCGACAACCTCGACCTCCACTCGGTCGAAGCCCTGGAACAGGCCCTGTCCACCTTCGAGGGAACGGTCGTCTCCGTCACCCACGACCGCTGGTTCGCCAAGGGCTTCGACCGCTTCCTCGTCTTCGGCGAGGACGGCCGGGTCCGCGAGGCACCCGAACCGGTGTGGCACGAGGGCCGCGTACGCCGCTCACGCTGAAGGACCGCGGACATGGCGCCCACCGGCCGCCCGAACGACGTCGCGCGGACAGCCCCGTCCGCCCGCACGGGCGCACCGGCACTCCTGGCGGGGCTGCTGCCCGGCCGCACGGAGGTCTGCGAACTGTTCGCCGACCCCCCTGACGTCACCGCGACCCTGTACCCGCAGGAGGCGGCGGCGATCTCCCGGGCCGTGGCCAAGCGCCGGCACGAGTTCGCCGCGGTACGCATCTGCGCGCGCACGGCGATGGCACGACTCGGGGTGGCCCCGGCGCCGATCCTGCCGGGGGAGCACCGGGCACCGGTGTGGCCCGAGGGCATCGTCGGCAGCATGACGCACTGCGACGGCTACCGTGCCGCCGCCGTGGCACGCCGCTCCGAGGTGGCCTCGATCGGAGTGGACGCCGAGCCGCAGGGCCCGCTCCCCGCCGGAGTCGCCGCAGCCGTCCTGCTCGCCGAGGAGCACGACACCGTCCGCACGCTCGCCGACCTTCACCCGGACACCGCGTGGGACCGGCTGGTCTTCAGCGCCAAGGAGAGCGTCTTCAAGGCGTGGTTCCCCCTGATGCGCCAGTGGCTGGACTTCACCGAGTGCGTCATCGCCCCCGACCCCGACCGGGGAACCTTCACGGCCACCCTCCTCGTCCCCGGCCCGGTCGTGGCGGGACAGCGAATCCAGGAGCTCACGGGACGCTGGCGCACCCGCGGCGGCACGGGGACGGGACACCTGGCCACGGCGGTACTGGTGGGCACCCCCGACGCAGCGGGCCCGTAGCGGGGACGGGAAGCGGCAGGACCCCGGGCGGGGGTCGCCCGACGGCGAGGGGACTGATCGGCGACCCCGCGACGCGGGAGTGCGCGCACCGCATGCGGTCCGGACGTCGACCGGCCGGTGGCCAGTTCGGCTGTCGCGCGGTACATCACCAGCAGGACCCCGCACGGCGGCCGTTCCCGCGACGCGTCCGGCAGCAAGGAGCCGCGAAATGTCACACACGAAGTCCCACGGAACGCACAAGAAGCATGCGGACAAGGGGAGTCAGGGAAAGCAGGCAAAGCAGGAAGAACAGTCAAAGCTGGGAAGGAAGCGGCGCCTTGACGGCAAGGTGGCCTTCGTCACCGGCGCGGCCGGAGGGCTCGGCCGCAGCCACGTGCGACGGCTGGCCGAGGAGGGCGCCGACCTGGTCATCGTCGACATCTGCCGTTCGGTCGACACCGTGCCCTACCCGCAGTCCACCCCGAAGGACCTGTCCGACGCGGTCGGGGAGGTGCGGGCGCTGGGCCGCCGCGTCGTGGCGCGGCGGGCGGACGTACGCAACCGGGCCGCCCTCCAGAAGGCGTTCGACGCGGGGCTGGCCAAGTTCGGGCGGATCGACATCGTCGTGGCCAACGCCGGGATCGCACCACTGCTGGTGAAGGACAAGGTGAAGGCGTGGCGCGACGCCATCGACGTCAACCTCACCGGGACCTTCCACACCATCGAGGTGGCGCTCCCGTCGATGGTCGACGCCGGGGAGGGCGGCTCGATCGTGATCGTCAGCTCCACCGCCGGACTGGTCGGCATCGGCGGGGCCAGCAACGGCGGCCTCGGCTACGCCGCGTCCAAGCACGGTGTGGTCGGCCTGATGCGTACGTACTCCAACAACCTCGCCCAGCACAGCATCAGGGTGAACTCCGTGCACCCCACCGGCGTGGCCACCCGCATGGTGGCCGATCCCGCCGTCGTCGAGTTCGTCGCCCAGGACCCGATTCTCTCCAAGGGGGCGTCAAACGCCCTTCCGGTGGCCACGATTGAACCGGTCGACGTGTCGAACGCCGTGCTGTGGCTGGCCTCGGAGGAAGCCCGGTACGTCACCGGCGTCACGCTGCCCGTGGACGCCGGATTCATCAACCGCCGCTGAGTCACCGAACGAGAGGTGCAGCGCCATGACCGACAGGTACGCGGACACGATTCTGGTGGGTGGGCAGGTCAGGACGTCGTCGGGCCGGGCCGAGGGGCTCGCCGTGCGCTCCGGCGTCATCGAGACGGCCGGCGACAGCGAGGAGGTGCTGCGGCGGCGCGGACCGGACACACGGGTCGTGGAACTGGCCGGCCGCACCGTCCTGCCCGGTCTGCACGACCTGCACGTGCACCCGGTCTACGCCGGGATACGAGAGCGCCGCTGCAAGGTCCCGCAGGGTTCGAACCTCGCCGAAACCCTCCGCATCGTCGCCGATCACGTGGACCGCGCCGCCCCCGGCACATGGGTCCTCGGCGGGCGGTGGGACACCTTCGCACTCGGCGTCTCCCCGGACCGGACCATGCTCGACACCGTCGCCCCCGACACCCCGGTCCTCCTGGAGGACACCAGCGGACACAGCTCCTGGGCCAACAGCGCGGCGCTCCGGGCGGCCGGAATCGGCCCCGGCACACCCGACCCGGTGGGCGGCTTCTACGAGAGGGACGCGACGGGCAGCCCGACCGGCATCCAGCGCGAGTCCGCGGTCGAACTGCTCGCCGCCACGGCCCCCCAGCCGCCCGACGAGGACGTCGAAGCGGCGCTGGAGTGGGCCCTCGACGAGATGCTCTCCCACGGCATCACCTCGTTCACCGAAGCAGCGGTCGGCTTCACCGCGGGACCGCAGGCCGAACTGCGCGCCTACACCCGCCTCGCCGCGCGCGGAGTCCTCAGGCAGCGGGTGCGGCTCAGCCTGGTGTGGTTCCCCCACGACCCCTCGTGCGAGGACGTGATCGCCACCCGCAACCTCCACGCGAGCAGCCGCGTCAGGCCCGACTGCGTGAAGGTCTTCCTCGACGGGGTACCGACCGACAGCCACACCGCGGCGATGATCGAACCGTACGCGGACACCGTGGCGGGACGCGACGACGAGGCCACCCGCCACGGAATGCTCGCCATCGCGCCGGACGTCCTCAACCGGGCGGTGACCCGGTTCGACCGGATGGGCCTCACCGTCAAGTTCCACGCGGCGGGCGACGCGGCGGTCAGGGCGGCACTGGACGCCATCGAGGCCGCCCGCGCGGCCAACGGGCCCGGCCCGTACATGCACAACGTCGGGCACTGCACGTTCGTGACGAAGAGCGACATCGAGCGCGCCGCGCGGATCGGCGCCACGTTCGAAGTCTCCCCGTACCTGTGGCGTCCCTCCCCGATCTGCTCCGACATCGCCGCCGCCGTCGGCCCGAAGGCGATCGAACGCATCTGGCCGGTACGGGAGATGCTGGAGGCCCGCATCCTCGTCGTGCCCGGGTCCGACTGGTGCGTCGTGCCGTCGGTGAACCCGTGGTGCGCCATCGAATCGCTCGTCACCCGCCAGGAGCCGGGAGGCAGCACCGAGGGCCTCGGCGAATCCCAGTCCATCACCCTGGAACAGGCCTTCGACCTGTTCACGGTCAACTCCGCCCGCCACGAGGGCATGGCCCCGCGCGTCGGACGGATCGAACCGGGCATGCTCGCCGACGTCATCGTCGTCGACCAGAACCCCTTCGACGTACCGATCACCCAAGTGCACAGCACCGAGGTCCAGATGACCTTCATCGAGGGCGAACAGGTCTTCGACGCCCAGACGCGCCGTCCGCGATCCTCTGCGGGGTGAGCCGACGGGGGCGGGGTGCTGCGAATCGCCTGAAGAAGCTCAAGTCGCCCTCCAGGCATGCGGGGCAGGGAGGGCGTCGTGCCGGGGGCGGTGGCGTCAAGGGTGCCATTGCACCGTCACCCACCCGGTTCGCTTCCCCGGAGCGGGGAGGGCCGTGACCGAACACTGCGCTGTGTAGTCGTGATGCTACGTTCTGAAACGATCTGAACGAAGCCGGGCCACCAGGGTTCGCAGCAGTACACCACCGAGGTGGCGATCCGCGTGTGCCGTGACCGGGGCTTGCTGCACCCCGACAACTGCTTCGTGACCGAGGCCTGCAGCCGCTGGCCGGCCGGTCGACCAACGTGGAGGCCGGGCCGGCCGGTGCGGCCTCCGCCGTACATCCGCACAAGGGAGTTCCCGTCACGATGGACGCCATTCTTCGCGCCCGGAGCGTAGACCTGCTCTACGGATCGCAACAAGCCGTCAGAGGTGTGGACTTCGCCCTGAGGCCCGGGGAGGTCGCCGCGGTCATGGGTGCCAGCGGATCCGGGAAGTCGTCGCTGTTGTACTGCCTTGCGGGAGTGCTTGCCCCGTCGAAGGGATCGGTGTCCTTCGACGGTGTCTCCTTCTCCGAACTCACCGACGACGCGCTCAGCACGTTGCGCCGGGAGCGCTTCGGATTCGTGTTCCAGTACGGCGAGTTGCTGCCCGAGCTGACGATCGAGGAGAACGCCGCCCTTCCCCTGCGCCTCGCCGGGCAGCGCAAGGCCCCTGCGCACGCCGCGGCCGCCGCGGTGCTGGAGCGTCTGGGGCTGGCAGAGCTGAAGCAGCGTCGTCCCTCGCAGGTGTCCGGTGGACAGAGCCAGCGGGTGGCCGTCGCTCGGGCCCTCGTGCACCGGCCGGCCGTGGTGTTCGCGGACGAGCCGACCGGCGCGCTGGACAGCGCCAACGCCGCCGCCGTGCTCGATGAGTTCCTGCATCTGGCGCGCTCGCAGGGCACAGCGGTGGTGATCGTGACGCACGACCCGGACGTCGCCGCACACGCGGACTGCCAGTACACGATGACCGACGGAGCCCTCGTCCAGCGGGTGGCAGCGTGAAGCCCTCGACCCCACGGCCCTCCGGAGCATCCGGCGTGACCACCCTCCTGCTCGGGTTGCGGCTGCTCTGGTCCGGCGAGCGCAAGGGGCGGATCCGATTCCTGCTGATGTCGCTGGGGTGTTCGCTGGGGGTGGCCTGTCTGGCCGCCGTACTGACCATTCCGGCGATTCTCGCCGCGCACGACGGACGTTCTGCCGCCCGCGCACCTCGGGCCGTACCGGAGGTCATGCACGCACGGTCGGCCGCCGACACCCTCTTCGCCACCCGCCAGGACCCCTACGGCGCGAGCCCGTTCACCCGAATCCTCGTCGCCCGCCCTGCCGCAGGACCAGCTCCCGTACCGCCCGGCCTGGACCGGCTGCCTGCCCCGGGCGAGGTCTACGTCTCGCCCCGGCTGCGCGAGATCCTGGCTGCCGAGCCCGGCCTCGCGGGGCTGTTGCCGGGCCGTATCACCGCGACGATCGGGGCCACCGGGCTCGCCGCGCCCGACGAGCTGTACGCCTACCTCGGGCAGAGCCGCGCCCAACTCCCTCGCGACGCAAGACCGCTGGCCTCCTTCGGCTTCTCGTACTCGCCGTCCCCGGCCGTGGACGCCTCCACCCTCGACATCCTGCGCTTCACCCTCGCGTGCCTGGTCCTGCTGCCGCTCACCGTGTTCCTGTCGGTATGCGCACGGCTGTCCGCCGAGTCACGGGCACGCAGGCTGGCCTCCTTGCGGCTGCTCGGGCTCAGCGTCAAAGGCACCTTGCGCGTCAACGCGGTCGAAACCGTCACCGCCGCCCTCATCGGGGCGGTGCTCGGCATCGGCGCGTACTTCCTCGTCAACGAAATCATGGCCCGCGTCGGGCTGCCCGGACTCCAGTGGTACGCAGCCGACGGCCGTCCCTCCGCAGTCACCCTGGCCGTGTGCCTGCTCGCCTGCCCGGCCCTGGCCTGGTTCGTCGGCCGGCACCACGCCCGGGAAGCGGCACTCTCACCGCTCAGCGTCCGCCGCAGCGCACAGCGCAAGCCCCCGGGAAAGTACGGACTGGTCCTGCTGCTCCCCGGCCTGGGCATCATCACCGGCTATTGCGTCCTCGGCGCCCTGGGACGTTCCTCCGAAGGATCCGCCGACGCCGTGCTCGTCCCCGCAGCGGTTCTGCTGACCGGCAGCGGACTTGTCCTCGCGCTCGCTCCGATCACCTCCTGGCTGGCCCGCCGTCTCGCCGGTCGTACCCAGTCCCTCCCGCTCACCCTCGCCATGCGCCGCAACGAGATCGAGCCCGGCAGCTCGCTGCGCGTCGTGACCGGCCTGGTTCTCCTGGTGTTCGCCGCCTCACTCACGCAGGGCGTACTCGTCGAGCTCAGCCAGATCAGCCGCCCCACGTCCCCCACCCAGGAGTACCGACTCGCCTCCGACGACATCGGTGCCGGACAGCGTGCCCGGATGGCTCAGGTGGCAGGCGTACGCGCACAGGCCGTCACCGCCGACTCCTGGATCCCCGACCTGGGCAGTCCCGCACCCCGCATCAGCGCCGTCGTCGCCACCTGCGCGCAACTCGCCGCATTCGCCGACGTGGCCCCCGGCTGCGTCGACGGGAAAGTGCTGCGCCTGACCGACTCCCATACCTCCGTGGACCTCGACGCCCACCGCGGGAAGAGCTACCCCTTCCTCCTTGAGCCGTCGAGGCCCTCAGGACACGCTGCGAAACTACCCGTGGTCCTCCCGGAGGACTCGCTCGCCTTCCACGCCCGCCAGCCCTCCGCCCTCACGAGTGCCGATGTACTCGTCCCGCCCTCCCTCCTCCCGTCGGGCACACGGCTCGCGGACAGTGACTTCCTCCTGGTCACCAGCTCCGAACCCGCGGCGGTGCGCACCGCACTCGACGGCATCGGCGCGCTCGCGCCCACCGCGGACATCGAAGCCATCGGCGTCAACGTGGAGGCCCTGCAACAGATCACCGTCATCAAGAGCCTCCTCGCCTCCGGCATGATCCTCGGCCTCGTCATCGGCGTGGCCGCCTTCGTCGTGTCCGTCGCGGACCGTGCCATGGAACGCCGAAGCCAGGTGACCGCCCTGGCCCTCCTCGGTGCCCGCCCCGCGACCCTGCGCACAGCACAGTGCGTTCAGGTCCTGCTGCCCCTGGCCATCGGTCTCACCGCGGCCCTGATCGCCGGCCGCCTCGCCGAATCCAGCTACCTCATCACCGGCGGCGGGGACATCTTCTGGGACGCCGACGGCCTCCCGCTCCTCCTCGCGAGCACGCTGGGGGTGCTGGTGGTCGCGGGTCTCGCTTCTCTGCCGCTGGTCCGACGGCATGTCGACCCGGAACACATCAGACGCGACTGACCCGCCGCGCCGCACCTCCGGCCAACCGGCCCGAAGCCCTAGAAGAAGCCCACCTTCTTCGGCGAGTACGACACCAGCAGGTTCTTCGTCTGCTGATAGTGGTCCAGCATCATCTTGTGCGTCTCGCGGCCGATGCCCGACTGCTTGTAGCCGCCGAACGCCGCGTGGGCCGGGTACGCGTGGTCCTAGTTACGAGCGACCATACACCCTGTCGAGGGCATAAGCCCAGGTCAGAGGCCCGTCGCTCGTGCGGGGGATTAGTTAGTTTGTTTGATACTTTGCGACCGCCCTCCGTTGGTACGGTCGGCTTGGTCGGCGCTGTTCAAGGCGCTGGCCAGGGCGAGCACCACGCTAGGGGAGGGCTCGACAGGAGCGCCACGGAAGTGGCGGGGAAGGCTGGAAAGTGCCCGACAAGCGCTCAACCGAGACGGTCCGCAGGAACCTCGACAAGGAGGTGCCTGGGATCGGTCAGCCTGGCGCCATCTTTAACCTGGACGACGTGGAGAGCTTCGCCAGTGATGTACAGGGCTGGCTTCAGGCGAACACGGAGATCTCGGAGAAGACGATCAAGAACGCCGATTATGAGGCACTGCTCTCGGAATGGCGAGAGAAGCGGGCCTGGTCGGTACCGGTCGAGACCGAAGGTCAGACCGAGCTTGAAATTCAGACCGAGCCCGAAAAGCAGATGACCCTCGAAGAGGCCCAGGTGGTCGAAGAGGAAGACGAGCCTGCCGTCGAGAACGAGATCGATAAGGCCGTCCACAAGGAAATGGAAGACGAAGTCCGAGAGGATCTGGACCAGCTTCAAGCTGAACTCGACAGCCTTCCGTACGCGGTCCCGGAACCTGGTCCGAAGGGGCGCCCCTGGCTCGGGAAGGATGCCTGGCACGGCATCGCTGGAGAGATCCTGGAGTACGTCAGCCCGGACACCGAAGGTGACCCGGCCGGAATCCTCGCCACCATGCTCAGCTCTTTCTCCTGCCTGGTCGGCCACGACCGCATCGTTCGCGGCTCGGTGAAGCAGCGGGTGAACGTCTGGCACATCCTGATCGGTGAAACCGGTGACGGTCGAAAGGGCACGGCGGCCGACCGTGCTCTGGAAGTGATGGAGCGGATCAACCCTCGCTTCTTCGAGAAGAACACCACGTCGACCCTGAACTCCGGCGAAGGTCTGATCTCGTCTGTCCGTGACGGCATGGACGAAGAGGAGATCGCTCGCCGTGAGGAGAACGGTCAGCTCGTGGACTACGGAGTCGACGACAAGCGGCTGCTCGTCATGAGCACCGAGTTCGCCAGGATCATGGCCAAGACCCACGGCACCACACTGGGCCCAGTTCTGCGTGACGCGTGGGACGGCAAGACCCTGAACAACCACTCGATGGACGCCCTGGTCGCGACCAAGCCCCACATCACGGTCATGGGGCACGTCACGGGTCAGGAATTCGCTGACCGACAGAAGCCGAGCGAGATGGCCGGCGGTACGTGGAACCGCTTCGCCCCGATCTTCGTGCACAAGCCCCACGACATCCCGTGGCCGGTGGAGCCCGACGACTGGGACACGAAGCTGGACCACTTCGCTGACCGTCTGCGTGAGGCCGTCTTCAAGGCCGGTGGCAACGACAGCGTGGTGACCTTCTCCAAGGAAGCCGAGCTGCACTACCGCAGGCACGTCTACCCCGAGTTCAAGGACTCGGACGACGACAGCCCCGTCATGAAGCAGTTCACCCAGCGACGCCTTGCGCACCTGGTGCGAGTGGCCGGTGTGTACGCCCTCATGAACGAGCGGGAAGAGGTGTCGCTCGGAGACCTGAAGGCCGCCAAGGCGTTCGTGGACTACATGATCGAGTCCGCTCGGTTCGTCCTGGAGACCTACCCGCCCAGCGGTTCCGGCTCGACGGCCGGCGGAGGCCGTGACCGCAGCAAGAACATCTCGCTCCCCGAGGACATCGAGATGCTGCGGCACGCGCTGAAGGAGGCCGGGGAGAGCGGGCTGAACCGGACGCACATCACGACCAAGGTCATGAAGTTCCGGCGCTCCGCAGCCGAGATCGACGGAATGATCGAGAAGCTGAAGGCCGTACAGAAGAAGCGCCACAACCCCAAGGGCGGTCGTCCGCTGGATGTGGTCTACCACCCGGAGTTCGCTCCGAAGGAGATCGAGGAAGCGTGAAGTTCATCGTTCGGGAAGAGGGAGACACGCGCTACCTCTTCCCTGACGGGACCGTGGACATGATCGGCTTCGTCCGGTCTCAGGGTCCCCTCCTGATGGCGTACTACGACCCCGAGGGAGACGAGCCTCCGCGGCTCGTGAACCCCGAGGCGATGAACCTGGACGACGCCATCGAGGCCATCGCCAGGGCAGCAGGATGCACCGAGTACACGTACGAGATCGAAGGCGACGAGACCGACCCGGAGCAGCAGGCCGAGGACGAGAGGCAGATCCGCGCCGCGCTCGTCGAGGCCGGACGGATGGGGGCCTCCGTGGCCGAACTCATCCGGGCCACCGAGCACCGCCTCACGGCGGAACAGGTGGTCGACATTGCCCTCCGTCTGGGTGCTGTCGCGGGGAAGTCCTGGACCGGGTGGGGACTCACCAAGGGCAGGCACACGATCAAGTACGCACTGATACAGGAAGACACCGAGTGACACAGCACAACCAGACCGAGTTCGACCGGGTCAGCAGCACCTACGCGACCCAGAGCGACGAGGTCAACTGGCACGAACTTCTGGACCAGATCGAGCGAGTGGCCCGGAAGGAATACCGCACCACCAAGGAAGACCACCAGCGGACCATGGAACTCCTCTGGAACCACCTGGAGGGGAAGAAGACCCGGGGTGGAGTCGGCTGGCTCACAGCCCACTACGAGGAGCTGAAGGACACCCGGGATGACTCCCAGATCGGGATCTTCGTAGCGGTCTACGAGAACGTGGCCGGCCTCGGTGGAGGCGCCAGTGCCTGAAGTTCCGGGAGGAGAGTTCGACTTCCGGATGTGCGAGGTGTGCGGGGTTGTCCTCAACCCCGTCACCGTCCGCGACCCGGAGACCTACGAGAGGATCGGGGAGCCCTGGTACGAGCACCCCGACTGGTACGAGCTGCACTGGCCCGAGGAGCACGAGCCCGTACCCGTGCACGGCACGCCCCTCGTGGCGCACACACCGTGCGACATCTGCCATGGCGACGATCCGCGGTGGGGCTTCCTGCCTCGCACGGACATCCTGGCCGTCCTCCCGGGCGGCGTCGTCCTGGACCACGGTGGCATCTGGTACATCTGCGACGGCTGCAAGCAGGCCGCCACCAGACGCTCCCTGAACAAGATGCTCCAGCGCTGGTGGGACAGCCCCGTCATCAACGCCGAGATGACCCTCGAAGAGAAGAAGGCGCACCGCAGCACGGTCGTCAAAGACCTGTACAAGGCGTTCATCAACTCACACCCGGCAGGCCCGTACGAGCTGCGCCTCCGCAACGACAACCCCCAGGGGAAGCCGCGATCCCGTCGCGGCATGTAAGGACACACTTTTGAGCAATGAGCGCGACCCCGGCAGTCTGATCGTTTCCACGCTGGAGAAGGCGTGGCGAGACATCCAAGCCAGGCACCCCGAGGTGCCGAACGTCATCTTCATCACCGGGACCGGGATGGTGAAGGACGGAGTGAAGTGGGGACACTTCCACGCAGAGCAGTGGATCACCGAGAGCGGCCGAATACACGAGCTGTTCGTCTCCGGTGAGGCCCTGAACCGTGAACCGGTCGAGACCATGACCACGCTGCTCCACGAGGCCGGACACGGCGTCTGCTTCGAGAAGGGCATCAAGGGGACCTCCCGCCGGGGGAAGTACCACAACCAGCGCTTCGTGAAGGAGTGCGAGAGCCTGGGCCTGATGTGGCCCGAGGGGCAGAAGCCGGACACCACGCGGGGCTTCTCCGCTGTCGTCATGAGGCCGGAGACCATCGAGGCGTACGCGACCACGATCGAGGCCCTGAAGGAAGGCCGAGCCGCCTGGAAGGAGCTGGGACTCGCCCCGGCCGACGAGGCGAAGCCGAAGTCCACCAACACCAAACCGAAGGCGGAGTGTGCCTGCCCCGGGCGGTACATCTGGACCGCCGCCAAGACCCTGGAGGAGAACCCCGTGATCTGCGGAGGCTGCGACACCGAGTTCATGATGGTGAGCTAGAGCGTGTCTCCCAGACCCTCGCAGGGCAGGCGCGGGAAGGCAGTTTCAGGCCAACCAGGCGAAAGCTCGCTGAGGACTGCCTGCGCTGGTGGGATGCTGCCCTAGAAGATCATCAAGCTAAGGAGCCTCCCCCATGCCGGTCGACACCCCCGCAACTCGGCAGAACCAGCACCTCATGCCTGGGCAGAACTGGATCGTTGCCGGGAAGTTCCCCCAGAGCACGAGCTCAGGGCAGGCTGACCCGGACGCTCCTGAGGACATCCTGAACAACACGCCGCCTGCTGACGGCAAGTTCGCCAGCTGCGGCAACCCGGTCGCGGTGTTCCTCGACGAGACCACGAACAACGGGAACCCCTGGCCCCGGACACGGGTCATCTCGGGCCAGGCCATGACCGTCAACCTGGCAACCCGCCCGGGGACGCTGGTACGCCGGATCTACATCGTTCCCACCATCCCGGCCTGGAACCCCAAGCAGAAGCTGACCCGTGCCCAGTTCGAGTTCAGCCAGGATGCGACCACCTACCCCTACTACCGACTCTTCAGCGCCACGCCGTACTTCGGCGCCGCGGCCAGCGAGAACATCCTCAACGGCGGGCTCGCCTTCGTGAACGACCAGTTCTCGTTCAGCTTCAACGTGCCGACGCGCCCGAACGGCCCCCACAGCCTCCTGCTGGTCGTCGAGTTCGCAAACAGCGGCGATGCCCTCTACAACGTCATCGACCTGGAGTACGTTTCCTCCCTGTAGGTCGAGCGTCTCGCAGGCTCTGCCCGCTCTGCTATCTCCGGGCCCAGACGAGGATCGCGGCAAGGTGCAACGCGGCCTGGTATGCGACAGCAAGCTTGTCGCACCTCATCGCCAGGCCGCGCCACTGCTTGAATCGGGCAATGCACCGTTCGACGGCATTGCGCTCCTTGTAAGTCTCGGCGTCGAAGTCGGGCGGGCGGCCTCCCGCTCGACCTCGCCGCAGCCGGTGACCGACCTGGTCGGCGGGCTGCGGGATGACTGCCCGGATGCCGCGTTGGCGCAGGTGCCCGCGAATCGCACGGGAGGAGTAGGCGCGGTCCGCCAGCACCACTGAGGGGCGGGTTCTTGGCCGGCCAGCTCCCTTTCGCGGGATCCGAAGCCCGGCCATGACCGCTTCGAAGGCCGGCGCATCGCCAGCTTGGCCTCCGGTGACGTGGAGGGAAAGAGGTCGCGCCCGGCTGTCACTGGCCAGGTGCACCTTGGTACTCAAGCCGCCGCGCGATCGTCCGAGCGCGTGGTCTTCGGGCTCGGATCGACCTGGTGTTTTCCTTCCTTGGGCACCAGCCGCATGCTGGTGAGCTCGGCAGACGGTGGAGTCCACCGAGACTGTCCAGCCCACGTCGCCCTCGGAATCAGCCGCGGCAAGGAGGGCCGTCAGTATCCGCTCCCACGTGCCGTCCACGGCCCATCTGATCAGGCGCTTGTGGGCGGTCTGAAAGGCCCCCAGCTCTTCCGGCAGGTCACGCCACGGCGAACAGGTTCGGTACTTCCACGCGATCGCCTCCACCGTCCGGCGGTGGTCAGCCCACCGCCGTCCACGGACCGGGTTGGCAGGCATCAGCGGCTCGATCCGCTCCCACATCGCATCAGTGATCACTAACCGGACAGACACATCCGATCAACCGACGACCCGGTCAAGGAGACACGCCCTAGCCACCTTGCTGCGTAAATGACAAAAGGCCCCCGGCCGACAGGAGTTGTCCTGCCAGCCGGGGGCTGCCTTTTACTTGGTCAGGGTGTACGTGCCCTGGTCGAGGTCCACCTCGGACACCTTCCGCATGGGAGCGGTGGTGGTCGTCTTGGTGAGGGTGCCGGCGCGCAGCGCCTCGTTCTCCGCCAGGAGCAGCGCGAGCTGTCGCTCGTGCCCCTCCAGCTCCGGAGTCTCCGCAAGGGCCTCCTCCGTCTTCTGGTCCTCGATCCGCTGGACCTGGTGGCCACCGACCACGACGGCCGCCACGACGGCGAGGATCGCCTCCTGGGGCAGTCCGGGTATGTACACCGCCGCGAGGGCGAGGAGCGCTGTGACGATACCCATCACCCGCGCCGGGTTGTTCTTCAGTTCCTCCATGGATGGCTCCTTTCCTAGGCCGCTTCCTGCGGCAATGAGAAGTCGCCCAGAACCCCGGAGGAGTCGACGGCCGCGATGATGGCGGTGATCGACTCGTCCCACTGGAGTTCCGGGCCTTCAGAGTTCGTGTACGCGTACGTGGTCTCGGGGGTCTTCTTGACCCCGGTCGGGCCCTTGTTGGATGTCCAGTGCACCTCGTACTCGGCTGCACCAGGCACGGCATCCCAGGAGACCTGCCAGCGGTTCCACGCGGGCTTGTTGCGCTCCAACTTCACGTTCTTCGGAGCGGGCAGAGTCCCTGCCGGTTTGGGCTCGTCGGGCCGTACGAGGGTGATCCAGGCATCGGGGGACTCGGAGTCCGCAGCACCGGAGGCGTTCCGCGCCCGGACGCGAAGCTGGTACTTCGGCCCCACCTCGTGGTCCCAGAGAGGATTCTCGACGAGGATGAGCTTCGTACGGACGTGGCTCTCCCCGCCGTCGATCCAGGACCCCTTCGCGTGCCCCCACCGGATCGTGTAGCTCTCGGCCTTTCCGCCGGTTGGTGGTGAGTCCCACTCGGCCTTGATGAAGACCTGGCCGTCCTGATTGACCTGGGTCAGGCGCGCGGTCGGCACTCGGCCGGGCTTCTCCAGCACCGGCATGGGTGGGTCGTTGGTGTAGAAATTCGCCCACTCGCCGTCGACCCTGATATAGGCCGCTCGCGGCTTCACCCACTCCGTGCCGTCGAAGTACTTCAGGTCCTTGGTGGCGGACCACTTCGAACCGTCGTGGAACTTGGGAGTGAAGCGCACCATCACTCCACCTCGATCCAGATGTCTCCGTTCTTGAACGCGCCGGTCGGCACGTCCTTCTGCACGATCACGTCGGGCTTCGCTCGCACGTCCCGAAGTGCTTCGTCTGCTGCTACGGACACTTGGGCCAGCTCGGCGTGCGTCACCACGTCGTCCGGGACCTTGACCTTGTCGATCTTCTCGTTGAGCTGGTCGATGGTCGGGGATGTGATCTCCCCGGCCGCCTCAACCCGACCGTCCTCGCCAACGTAGAACAGCACGTCTCCGAACCCGTCCGAACGAGGCTTGTAGAGCCCGATGGGATCACTGCCACTCGTGGTGTTGAACATCAGGTCCAAGTCCCCGCGCATACCTGTCGCGATCCTGACCGAGCCCGAGTCCCTGATCTCGAACCTGCCACCCCGAGCGCTCAGGCCCTTCTCCAGGGTCAGATCCTCGGTGAACGTGTTCGAGCCGGTGAACCGGTGATCCTTTCCAGCGTTGAATCCCTCGCCGTCGAGGCCCTTCTCGCCAGGTGGGCCCTGAAGTCCCTGCGGCCCCCGAGGGCCTGTATCACCCTGAGCGCCCTTCGGGCCGGTAGCGCCGACCTCACCCCTGGCTCCGTCCTTGCCAGGCTCTCCGCGGGGCCCTGCCGGCCCCTGGGGTCCCTGCTGACCTTGTGGGCCTACGTCACCCTTCGCTCCGGTCTCCCCCCGCTCACCACGAGGCCCGGCGGGGCCCTGCTCGCCCTGCGGGCCGACAGGACCACCAGGATCTCCCTTGTCGCCCTTCGGGCCCTGTGGACCTCGCTCGCCGTCCTTGCCCTGGACCGGGAAGACCTTGGAGTCGAGCTGACCGACGTTGATCGTCCGGAAGAAGTCGACACCCTCGGTGTAGGTCTTGCTGATGAAGGACCGGTACACCTCGGTGTCGTGGCCCTCCAGGTCCACCGTCACCCGGTACGGCCACTGCGGAGGGTTCGACCCTTCGAGATCTCCCGGGACCAGGTCGATGGTGAACTTGCCCTCGTTGTCGAGCTTGGCCGTGACGTGCCGAGGTGCGATGTACCCCACGGGCAGAAACGCGCCGCTGGGGATGTAGAACGTGACCTCTCCGGGGACCGGCCGGCCTGTCGGATCGAGGATGGTTCCGGTGACGGTCACCTTCGGAATCTGCTCGTCCAAGGTGCCTCCCTTCAAAGAAGAGGGCCCCTCCGGAGAGGGGCCCTCACGAACATGTTGATCAGCCGATGAAGCGCGCCGGGTCGACCTGCACGCCGTTGGCGATGACCTCGAAGTGCAGGTGCGGCCCGGTCGAGTTGCCGGTGGTTCCGACGTTCCCGATCGGGGCTCCGCCGTTCACCTCCTGGCCCACACCGACGCTGATCGCGGACAGGTGCGCGTACCGGGTCTTGATCCCGTTGCCGTGGTCGACGACCACCGAACGCCCGTAGGCGCCAGCCCACCCCGCGGACTCCACCCGGCCGCTCTTCGCGGCCACGACGGACGTGCCCTGCGGCGCAGGGAAGTCGAGCCCGGTGTGAGCGCCCGAGGACCACATCGAGCCCTTCTGGCCGAACGGCGTGCCCTTCGGGGCCTGTACCGGCTTCACCCAGCCCGAGGACTGCGGAGTGGTCACCGTCTCGTCCTTCGGCTGCTCCACGGAGGGCTTCTGCTCCTGCTTCGGCACGTCCTTCCCGGGGTCGTACGTCGAGGCGTGCTTGCCCTGGCCCCCAGCAAGCTGCGCCACCAGGCGAGCCGATGACAGCTCGAAGAGACCCGGAAGCGACGGGCTGCCGGAGAGCTGCACGCGGTGCGACAGCTCCACCAGAGGCACCGAGGTCAGGTACGTGTACGTCGAGCTACCGAACTTCTCCTTCAGGGTCGAGAAGAACTTCGCCGCCGCGTAGTGCGGGTCGGTCACCTGCGCGACGGACCCCCAGCCCATCGAGGGCCGCTGCTGGAAGAGGCCGGCGGAGTCGCGGTCGCCACCCTTCAGGTTCACGAGGCGGCTCTCCTGGTACGCCGTGGCGATGCCGACGACGGCCGCGCGCTCACCGCGCTGGGCACCAGGGCCGAACGCCTTGATGGCCTCCTCGCGGATGATCCGTGCGTTCTCCAGCTCGGCCGCGTTCAGCGGACGGTCCCAGCCCTTCTGGACACCCTGAGTGGGAAGCGGGAGCAGGCTCTCGACGGAGACGCCGGCATTCGTGATCGGGGGAGTGACCGGAGGCTTCGAGGTCTCGTTGCCTGTGCTCGGCTTCACGTTCGGGGACACCGGCTTCGAGGGCTTCGTCTGCACCGTGTGGTCGCACGTGCAGTTGCACCCCGGCTTGTGGACGGTTTCCTTGTGGTTGGTGATCCCCTTGCCCGGCAGGTGCACGGTCTGACCCGGGAAGATCAGGTCCGGGTTCCCGAATCGCCCGGCGTTGGCCGCCAGGAGTGCCGACAGGGACACCTTGTGCTTCCGCGCGATGTCCCAGAGGGTGTCGCCCTTCTGCACCGTGTACTTCGTGGTCGTACCCGTGGGAGTCGTCGGCTTGCCCTGGTCGGGCTTCACCGAAGGCTTCGACGGCTCCTTGTCCGGCTTCGTAGGAACGACAGGCTTGCCCGTACCACCAGTAGACGGACCAGGCTTCTTGTCGGGCTCAGGCTTCGAAACAACCGGCTTCTCCTTGTCGGGCTTCTTCGACGGGTCGGGCTTGACCGGGTCCGGCTTCTTCGAGGGGTCCGGCTTCGCCGTCTCCTTCTTCGCCGGGATGTTGATCTGCTGACCCTCGCTGATCTTGTTGGGGTCCTTGATGTCGGGGTTCGCCGTCAGCAGCTCCCCGAGGGTCACGCCCAGGAGCGCGCAGATACCGAGGAGGGTCATCCCCTTCTTCACCGTGAACTTGCCCTTGGCCGGGGGCTTCTGGCCGCCGGTCTCAGGCAGGACGGTGGTCTCGTCCGTCGCACCAGCCTTGTACGCGGGGCGTGCGAAGCCGTGGATGCGCGGGTTGGAGATGTCGGTCCACTTCTCGTAGACCCCGTCGCCGTTGAAGTACTGGCCGTTGTACGAGCCCCCGGTGTTGCCACCGATGACCCGTATTCGGTTACCAGAGACCTCGGTGACCATGTCCACGTGCGTGCCGCCGGAGGCGCCGTACATGACCAGGTCGCCCGGCTTGGGGTTGGTGCGGTGGAACCGGCCACGCTGCTTGTAGTAGTTCGTGCAGGTCAGACACGAGGCCGTCAGCGGAATCACGTCGGTGTTGCCGGTCTTCACGGCCAGCCACGAGACCCACGTCTGGCACCAGGGCTGATGCTGAGCCCAGGCGAGGCCCGGGACCTCGGGCGGGTACTTCGTGTAGTTGTTGTTCCCTTCGCGGTACCCGAGCTGGGACCGGCCCTTGTCAATCATCGACTTGGCGGTGTTGGCCATGTCGCCTCCTTTCGTAGCCCCCCTGGGCACGCCAAAGGGGCCGCCCGCCTGGACGACCCCTTCGTTAGTTAGGTTGGTAATTTGGTCCGGCCCTCTCGGGGCTCGGGATTGTGCGGCGCTGCTCAGCCCACAGCCGAATCCGGCTTCGTGGCGGTCGTGTTGGGCGTCAACCCGTTCGACCGGAGCTGATGCTCGAAGTCCGCGGCGACACGGCGCCAGTAGTCAGCAACCTCCTGCATCTCGCGGAGTGCCTTGTTCGCTTCCGTGCGCCACTTCTCAAGATCTTCGATGTGCTGCGCGCGGGCCCGGTTGAACCCGTCGCGCTTCGCCTGCATCGCCTTGAATACGAGGCCCAGGGAGGCGAGACCACCAGCGCCGAAGACGGCCGTGACTATCTCTGCTGCCTGCAACGCGTGCCCTCCTTCCTGAAGTCGCGTAGCTCGCACCGCAAGGTCCAGTAGCGGGCGAGGAGCCAGCCGGCATGAGCGCCCACGACGAGCCCCATGCCGTACCGGCCGTACATGAATGAACAGATCACGTAGACCACGAAGGCCGTGATCCCGAGCGGCGCAGCCGCGTACTCAAGCAGGGGCTTCGCCCGAAAGGCGCCCCACGACATGAGCAGTGCGGACGTAGCGAGGAAGATCGCGAAGACGCTGTCCGTCGCGCGACCTCCCACGTTCACGAGCACCCTCGACGGAACCCACCACGTGATGGCGGCTCCCACAGCGAGGGCCAGGTACGTGAACCCTCTGATCAGGTCAGGCTTCACCGACCGCCTCCCTACTGACCGTTGAAGGTCGCCTTCAAGTAGCCGCCAGTCGTAAATTTCGGATTAGCGCCATTGATAGACACCTTGGCGTACACGTAGATCCGCTCTCCGGCGTTGTAATAGCGCTTTGGCACCGAGTAGACCTTCGTCTTCACCTTCGGGTTAGGGCCTGCCGTGTAGTCCTCCTTGACCACGTCAGTCCAGTTGTTGGCAGCATGGCGAATCGAGATCGTCGAGCGGATGCCTGCATTGAAGGTGCCGTCGCATTCGAGCTGTGCGCTAAACGTGTAATTGCCCTTCACTAGGATTTCCAAGTAGTGGCCCTTGTGGCCGTTTTCCTGGGCATACTCCACTAGCTTCATGCGACTGAGAGTGCCGCCCCAAGGAACCGCAGATTGCGCCCCCGACGGGAACGTTCCTGCCTTGGACTTGAGGTCGGCACTGATTATTTTGGGATCGCGTTCACCGTCTTCGTCAGGTTCGCAAGCTGGGTCTTGAGGTCGTTGATCAGCTTGTCCTGAGCGGTGTCCTTGGCCACCAGCTCGCCGTCCTTCTTGTCGAGCGCGGCGTGCTTCGCCTCCGCAGCCGTCTTGAACTGCCCCAGCTCGTTCACCTTCGCCTCCAGGTCCGGAGGGATCGAGGGCGTCTTCTCCAGCTTGTCGATGCGCACCGAGTGATCAGCGACAGCGGCGTCCGTAGACGACGCACGGGACTCCAGCACGGTCGTACGACGGTCCTGCTCGGCGTCGGACTGCTCGCCCTGCATGACACGGCTGATGACGCTGGAGAACGAGTTGTCGCCACCGGAGTCGAGCACGTGGAACGCGCCGGCCTTCGAGTAGATCACCGCAGCCCCGTCGACCGGAGCGTCCGGAACCTTGTCGGAGTCGTTCAGCGTGACCACGCCCGAGTCGATCTCGACGTTGCCCTCCTGGTCCACGACCGCAACCTTGTACCCGTCCTTGTCGTGCAGGGACAGGATGTCCTTCTCGCCTTCGGGCGGGTGGATGGTTGCTCCGCCGTTCACCACCAGGTCCCCGCTCAGGGTTGCCCCGGAGTTCGCCTCCAAGGTTCCCGGAGCACCCTCGGGGCCCTGCTCACCCTGCGGGCCTGCGGGACCTGTCTCGCCCGTGTCGCCCTTCGGGCCGAGCGGTCCACGATCACCAGGGATGCCCGGCTCGCCGTCGAGACCAGGGGCGCCGGCCGGACCAGCCGGGCCCGTGTAGAACACGGTCGGGGTGTCGATGTTGTTGTAGTCCTGGAGATCCTTGATGTTCCACTCCTCCTGCTCGGTCGGCAAGAAGATGTAGAACCGGCGGACGGCCAGGCCCGCCAACTCCTCGATCACCTCGTAGTGCAGGCCGCCCAGGATCTCCGTGTGGAAGCTGCCCGTAACGTCAAGATCGGTGACCCGAGACGAGCCACCGATCGCTGCCTCATCGAGGCGGTAGAACTGCTTCTCCGGTATCAGGAACCGGATGCGACCCCTGTGGGGCTCGCCCATCGGGCTTAGGTAGGTGCCCGTCACCTTGACCATCTCCATGATCCTCCTTATCCGGGGCCGGGCTCGCGGTTCAGAGTCCGCACGCGAGCGCCCCAGTCGTCCTGGCGGTGAATGCCGCCGGCAGGGTTGTGCTTGAGGTCGAGCAACGTCCCGTTGTCCGCCGTCTTGTAGGTGCTGAACGCAACGTCCGGGGGCCTGATCTGTGCCTTGTCCCGAGTCCTCGAACCGCTTCCGCGGCCGTTCTCTCCGAGCACGTCACCGTTCATCGAACGGGCCCACACCACGAACCAGCGCCGAGAGTCGATCTGCTGGGAAGCGTGAAGCCCGTCGTTCATGTCCATGTGCCGCCACTCCATCTCGAAGCGGTGCAGCTTGTTCGCGGCCCCGGCCTTGAAGTAGAAGTTCGGCCCCAGGCCCGCCACGTCGGAGCGCCACTCCGGGGGCGAGGT
This sequence comes from Streptomyces sp. NPDC004111, assembly GCF_042874215.1. NCBI lineage: Bacteria > Bacillati > Actinomycetota > Actinomycetes > Kitasatosporales > Streptomycetaceae > Streptomyces > Streptomyces sp. NPDC004111. Next base: position 85,762 of record NZ_JBIAMU010000020.1, on the reverse strand, counting down.
GCCGTGCTCGCGGGTGACGCCGATACCCATCTGGAAGTGGGGGGAGCCAGCGAACTCGAACTCCAGGCGAAGCAGGTCCGTCCGGGAGCCATGGGCCTGGATGATGTACCAGGGCCTCCAGCCGTCCGAGTTCACCAGCGCTCGCCACTGGGGGACGTTGATGTTGTACGAGAGTCCTCGGGAGGTCCAGCCGCCGAGGCCGGCGCCCACGCTCAGGCTCGGCCGGGAGACGCCCGTGACGAACGAGCGTCGGCCACTGCCGGAGAAGCCGTGCGTGTGCGACCCAGGACCAGCAGCGGCCCCCACGGAGCCGCCGTTGATGGCGTCGGCCCGGGAGACACCAGGGGTGCCCACGGAGCCCCAGGCGTTCACCGAGGTCGGGTAGTTCACCGACATGCTTCCGCTGTGCTGCTGATGGCGGAGCGGCTGCCAGGCGTTGAGGTACTGCGATGCCGCAACCTGCGTCACCGGGTACCGGTCGATTACGGCGTCCGGGGGAGGGAACTCCAGGTTCTTCAGCCGCCGGTCGAGCGTGGCCAGCGAGTTGTCGAGCCCGCCAGCGTAGGCGCGTTGATTCGCCACTACGTCCACTGTCCCTTCTTGAATAGGGACTCCTGGACGAGCGTCAGCTCGCACCGGTCCGTCCCGTCGCCCTCGACGTGCACGTGGTTCTCAGTGACGACGAAGGACTCCTTGATGACCATGAAGCCTGTGTCGGCCTCGACGTTGATCTTGATTCCGAGGTTCGGGTTCAGGGTCTGCGGGTCCTGGTAGGCACTCGGGTACGTGATGATCCGAGGCACGCGGATGCCCTTGTTGCCGAAGGCGAGCTGGGTCTCCGCACGGGAGTCCAGGGCCTTCGCGTCCGCGATCCGGTCGTACCGGCCGACAACGTCTCGCACAGGCAGTTCACGGCGCAGGATCAGGTTGTCCTTGCGGCGCCGGATCGGGAGGTTGCCGCTGCGCCCGATCGCGTACGACACGTTCGTCATCTGCGTTCCGTCGAAGTAGATCTCCGGGATCTCGCAGTTCACGCGGTCCTTCAGCGTCGGCAGGGGCTTGCCGTCTCGGCCAGTGGCCCACCGCGGAGTCCGGTTCGGGGTGTTCTTCATCCAGCAGCGCAGGTATTCGTCCGGCTGGTCCATGTTGGCTCGCGCCGAGTCCATCGCCAGGAAGAACCCGGACAGGTCGTCTGCCATGTCGAAGATGTCCCGGGCGCTCTCACGCCACTCACCAGGCTGAGCGTTCCAGTCGTATGCCCGCCCTGTGGTCACCAGGTGGTTGGGCTCGACGTTGATGCCCCAGTTCGTGTTCGCCACGATGATCTGCGAGCGGATGAGTTCGATCTGTTCCTTGGACTTCGCGGTGCCCGTGTGATGGCGGGTCTCGAAGAAGCTCATGAAGTCGCGGGCGTTGATCTGAAGCAGACGGGTGTTGAGGTCCATCCGCATGTTCCAGATGATCCCGGACCAGACGAGGTAGCTCTCCTGGCGCGTGTCCCAGTCCTCCGACTTGCGGACGATGCCGATGCAGTACTTGTACGGCTCGATGCCGGCCAGCTTCTTGAGCTCCGGCTGCCACTCGTCCGCGCCGTCGAGCGGGATGCTCACCGCGGCCTGGCCGATGTCGTCGAGCCTGAAGGAGTACTCGATGGACGCGGCCGGGATTCCCTTGGCCACCAGGTACGGGCGGAAGCCCTTGTACTTCAGGCTGTGGGTCTTGTGGAGCTTGTGGGCCGGGTCGTCGTACCGGTAGTCGCCCATCGGCTTCCACTTGTAGATCCGCACCTCGTAGGGGTTCTGAGGCAAGATCTCCTCCCTTCCAGCGCGAAGGGGGCAGCCGAAGCCGCCCCCTCACGCACGAAAGCCGCCTCACCGGGCGGCCTCTTACTTAGTTAGGTTGGTTGTTTGGCGAGGGGTCAGATCACCTGGATCAGCGAGATGCCGGAGTCAGCGGCGTCGGTGATCGTCGCGTCACCACCCACCGAGCGGGCGTACGCGTACACGCCGTCACCGGCCTTCAGGTAGATCAGGCCGCCGCAGGAGATCCGCCACTCGACGTTCGTCTCATGCGTCGAGAACGACTGGCCACCGATGATGCTGTTGTCGCTCTTGCGCTTGACCTCCAGGAAGAACGAGCCCCGGTTCTTGTACTTGGTCAGCGCGTTGATGTTGCAGATGACCTGGTAGGTGCCAGTCACCTTCGCCTTCGCGACACCAGCGTTGTGGTCGAAGTCGGCCTCCGTGGCGTACCACTTGCTCTTGATCGGCACGACCTTCCAGGTGGCACCCACGGCGAGCTTCTTGAACACGCCCCGGCTGAAGAACGGAGCCTTCTTCTCGGCGTTGGTCATCCGCGTCGCGAGCTTCGAGATCTCGCCCTTGTTGCGGTTCACCTCGCCGGTAAGCGCGTCCTGGCCCTTGCGGAGGGCATCCGCGGCCGTCGCCGCCTCGCTGGCCTTGTCGATGGCCTGCTTACCCTGGTCGGCCGCAGCCGTGACCTCGTTGATCACATCCCGCTCACCGACGTACAGACGGCCTTCGCCCTGCACACGGATGTTTCCGGTGTAACCCTCCAGCGAGGTCAGGTCGCCCTTCTCACCCTTCTCGCCCTGGTCACCCTTCAGCCCCTGGGGCCCGACCGGGCCGATCGGACCGACATCACCCTGGGGCCCCTGCGGGCCCATGAGGCCGGTGATCTCCACCCAGGCCGCGACCTGTTCCGCATCCTCGGGCAAGGACTCGTCCTTGATGAACTGCTTCTGCCAGACGGAGCCCGTACCGCTGTGGAGGTACATGTCGCCAGGGGAACCCTCGGAGTCCGAGGGGTCGGACGAGTTGGTGTACCACTTGTCTCCGGACAGCACGCCCATGGACTTCCACACGCCGCTCACGCGCTCGAACAGCTCGTAGTTGAAGGCGTTCTCTGTGTTCGGGTTCGGGGTGTGAGTCCGCTGGATGTAGAAGTTGCCGTCGTAGGCATCGACCGGGGGAGTCTCGGTGCCCTGATGGATCGAGGAGCCGTCCCGGACCCACTTGAAGTCGCCCTGGAGCATCCACCGGCTACCGGTGAGCAGGTCCATGTACTGAGTGCCCGGACGGAAGAACGAGCGCTTGGCCGTGTCCGTCGTCGGCGCCGCCGGAGGCAGGCCCTCACGCGCCGGCCCCGTCTTGGTCACCATGTACTGCTCGGTCTCCGGCTTCAGCCGGTAGTCCTCGATGGCCCAGGTGCTCGGCGTCGGCCTGGTGAAGCGGGCCAGGATCAGGGAACCGTCCTTCGCGTCACCGATCGAGGCGACAATCTGGGGGATCACGTCCACCGGCTTGCCGAGCCCGTTGAACTCCGGGCTCTGCACCTGGAGCACGATGTAGCCCGAGCTGGCCGACGTGGTGAGCGTGAACTGCTTCGGCTCGGTCCGCTCGATCCAGATCATGCCCTGGCGGTTGTCCTTGTTGTTGTCCTTCACCCAGGCCCGGCCGGGCGAGATCAGGACCGTGTTCGTCGCGTCCACGTTGGGGTCGACGTAGAAGGACTCCTGGGTCTCGATGCCCTTCGTGAAGTCCATGATCGAGCCGAACATCCGGCGAAGATCCTTCGCGGCGTACTTGGCTCCGTTGGTGAAGTTGACGTTGGTTACATCTGCCATTGGCGATTCCTTAAATGAACTTGTCGAGGGTCCAGGAGACTTGACCTCGCAGGTAGGGGGCATCGGCGTAGAAGAAGGCGCTGGGGGAGCCCGGATTGCCGGACATGAGGTAACACATGACCGTGCTGCCGGGGTCGACCCGGAACCACTGCGCGAAGGTGAGCTGAGAGGTCACCTCGGTCCGCTTGCCCTGCTGGGTGACGAACGCCTTCCGGCTCTTGGTGTCGAACTCGAACATGTCTGAGGGGCCCAGCTCCAACGGAAGGCGCCCGTACTTCGTGATGCCGATCTTGCCGACCAGATCGCCGGTCGGAGCCTTGCCCGCCAGGTCCTCCACGGCGTAGCCGAGAGGGGGTTTCCGGGCTTCCAGCCACACACCGCCCTGCGCTGGTCCGTAGACCTTCGCGGCCAGGTCCGCGGACTGCATCGAGCCGTTCGCAACGACGGCCGGCACCTGCGCACGCATGTGGGCCGTGTTGGGTATCTCGATCCGATCGGAGGTGGAGAAGTCGAACATCGGCGTACCAAGGTCGGTGATGTCGATGCCGCCCTTGTCCCAGGTGCCCGCCACCATGTCGCGGTGGTAGGTGCCCGTCGCCCGAATCCAGGGGTCGGTGCACTCGAACTGCACGTCGATGATGGGGGAGAGGGTGGAGGCGTACTTCGAGTCGATCGTGACCGAGCGCTTTCGCACCCGGCCGCGGACCTTCGCCGCAGCACCCTGGGCGACACCCGGGATGCGGAAGTGCAACTCCTCCTCGCGCTCCCCGTAGGTGAAGGCGCCGTTGACCTCACCCATCAAGTCAGCGAGCTTGCTCTCGTCCTTCGCGAACACCCGGAAGGACAACTGGATCGTGCGACCACGCATCCAGTCGCGGCCCGGCCATCGGCCGTGCGTGGCGACCATCTCGATGTCGTAGTCCTTGATCTCCGGCATGTCGCCAATGCCAGAGATCTCAAGCGGAATCAGTGGGGAGTCGCCCCCGAGGAGGACCCCCCGATACCAGAGGGTCCACTCCTTCCCGGGGAACGAGTCCACGTGCGCGGAATCTCTCATCGTGGGGTCCTCACGTGGAAGGGGCCGCCCACGAGGAGCGACCCCTTACTTAGTTAGTTTGATTCTTTGGGCGGGCCCCGACCGGACCCGCCCTTGAGCGGCGCTGATCAGCGAGTGATCCGCTTCAACTGCCACGCCACCTCACGGGAGATGGCGACCGGGTCGGCGTTGGTGTTGGCGTTGACCGTCACCGTGTTCTGCGTGACCGGCTCCGCACTACGGCCGCCCTTCTCCGCCAGCGAGTTGATCGCGGACGAGAGAGCCCCACCGCTGCGGTAGGAGCTGTAGAGGGCGTCTTCCGGCAGCGCGTCACGGAACTGGCCGGCATCGAAGGGAGCCGCGGCATACCCGAGCGGGATGTCCGTCCGGGGCTGGGCGGAAGCCTTCGCGTCAGCCGCAGCCTTGTGGATCTCCGTCACGGTCTTCGTGGTGTTCACCTTGACGTTGATCGTGTAGGTCTGCGAGGTCACCGAGTTCAGCGCGGCCTTCATCTGCGATGCGGCGTTGCGGACAGCGGTGACAGCGCCGTTGCAGGCGCCCTGGACCTTGTCCTTGTACGGAGGCCACTTCTCGCCCGCATCCTTCGGGACCGCGCCCAGTGCGCGGGTCGCTTCCTTGCTGTGCGAGTCGATCCGAGACTTGGCCGTCGAAAGCGTGCTCTCGATCTTCTTGGCCAGGTCGTTCCACGCCTGCGTCGAGGTCACGTTCATGTTCGACGTGCCGGTCTTGGCGTCGTTCACGATCTTGTCCCACGTCTGGCGAGAGGACTCGCTCATGCCGTCGTAGGCCGACTTCGAGGCGTCCTTCGCGCCGTCCATGTTGGACTTGATCCCGTCCTTGGCCTTGCTGGACTCCTGGACCTGCTTCGCGGCCTGAGCCTCGGCCTGAGCCTTGATCGCAGCCGAAGCAGCCTCGTTGCTCGCCTTCATCTTCTCGGCCATGGAGGCTGAAGAGTCGGCGGCCACGCGGTTGCTGTTCTCCCACGCGGTCTTCGCCAGCGACGCAGCAACGTCCACTCGCGCCTGGGCGTTCTCGGACGCGGTGCCGATGCCGTTGTTGACCTGCTCCGTGTACTGCTCGATGGACTGCCAGTCCGTGAGGACGCCGTCCTTCATCTGCCCGTGCTCGGTAGCGATCTGGCGGTACATGGCCGCGGCCTGTTCCTGGATCGCGTTGGCCGTCGTGGTCGTCTCCGACCGCATGGTGTCGAACATGGTCTGCGTCTGCGCTGAGACTTCCTCGTTGTCCGAGGTGAACTTGTCCTTCAGCCAACCCCAGGCAGAGCCAAGGGAGTCCATGGCGCCCGGCAGGTCGCCGGTCATGAACTGCGAGGCAGCAGCCATACCCGAGCCCAGTGGCGTCAGCAGGTCGACGAAGCGGGTCAGTCCGTCGATCAGACCGGGGCCGATGGCCTTGGCCAGTCCGGCGAAGGACTCTCCGAGGTTCACGAGGGCGTCGATCATCTCGGGCTTCACCAGCTCGGTCGCGAGGTCTCCGAACACCTCGACCATGCGCTTGATCGACTCGACCACGGACTGATCCGACAGGTTCGTCAGGATCTCCGCGATCACGTCGGCTATGGCGCCCATGATCTCCGGGCTCGCGTTGGCCCAGACGACCATGAACTGTTCGAGGGCGGGCATGACCTTGGACATGGCCTGACCGATGCCGTCGAGCACGGTCGGCAGCACCCGGGCGCCGGCCGCCATGAAGCGGGCCATGGGCTCGGCGCTGTCGGAGAAGGCTTGAGCGATGGCCTGGAAGGCACGACCGAAGTCGTCTCCGTGCCGCGTCGCCTCTTCGACCCAGCGACCCACACCCTGACCGAGCAGACGAAGGCCCTCCTGGACGTGCGTCATGAACTGGTCGAACTCGGTGGTGTCGAGCGCTCGGCCCATCCGGACGCCGAGTTCATCGAAGAAGGCGGCGATGCCGTCTGCGACCTTGCCCAGGGCTGACGCTCCGTTGGACATGTTGACCATGAAGCGGCCGAGGGCCATCACCACAAGATCGATTCCGCGACCCATCTCGCGGATCACGGAGCCGAACTTCTCGCCGTTGGAGGCGAGGAGCTGGATGAAGTTGCCGAAGGTCTTGCCCAGGTTGATGAAGGTGTCCTTCAGGGCCGCCGCGAAGGCGACCATCCCGGAGTCCTTCAGCGCGTTCGTGACGCGCGGTAGCACCTGGTCGATGAAGCCCGTCAGGGAGTCGACGAGGGGCTGAACGAACTTCGAGCCAGCGTCGAAGAACGCCTTCAGGTCGGGCGTGATCTTGACCAGCCACTTCGAGATCCCGCCGAACGCCTTGTCGAAGGCTTCGAACATGGACTTCGCGGCAGGCCGGACGGTCGTCTCAAGGACCGACTTCAGCTCCTTGAACTTGGCCTTCAGCTTGTCCGTGTTGAGGAGCATCAGGCCCAAGGCGCCGACCATGGGCAGCAGCGGAACAGCCGCCAGGGCGAGCGCAGCGACACCGGCCGCAGCCATCGCGACGGCCATCGCGCCGAGCAGGCCGACGATGCCGACAGCGGCACCGACGAGCGAGAGCAGGGCTGCCGTCAGGGCGGAGATGACGCCGATCAAGGCGCCGGCCGCGAACGAGACGAACCCGAGGGTCGCCGTCATCGTGACCAGCGAAATGATGAGCTGCGGGATGTTCGAGGCCATCTGGACCATCGCGCCGGCCATCTTGCTGGAGAAGGACAGCGTGGAGTCCGCGGCGCCCGCCAGGGAGCCGGAGACCTTCGAGGCCAGACTCGCGAACGCGCCCGAACCTTCAGCCGCAGCAGAGGCCGCGGAGGCGCCCACCTTCAGGAAACCACCAGCCAGACCAGCCGCGAGGCTGGCCACACCGGCAACACCGGCACCGATGGACTTGAAGGCGAGCGTGCCCGTACGCCACAAGGCGTTGATCGAGCGGGCCGCCGCGTAGATGAAGTTGTTTCGGATGTTGGTGGTGATGACCACCTCACGCCTGTGCGTCAGCCAGGCCAGACGAGCCGCCACAGCAGCCACACGGCCGTTGTCGAGGTCAGGGTTGATGTCGACCTCACGGCGACGCTCCAGGGCCTTCAGAGCGGCCCTCGCGCGGGCAGCGTCAAGGTTCGCCTGGATGTACACCTGACGGTGGCGGTTCTCGCCGCTCAGGGCCGCCAGGCGCATCCGCGCCTTCGCGTCGTCAAGGTCGGCTTGGAGCTTCACCCTGCGGTCTCGGACCAGGCGCTCCAACTCCAGCTCGGCCTTCACCGAGTCGACCTCGGCCCGGAGCTGGATCTCCTCGTTCTGCAACGCCCGGCGGATCTTCCGCTTCAGGGCGTCGTCGTCGATCCCGACATCGAGTTTGTTGTCCTTGATAACCGCGTCGATGGTCATCTTCCGGTCTCTCGACGCGGACGCCACCTTTGCCTTCGCGGCAGTGGTATCGGCGTCGACCTTGACCTTGATCTCGCGGTCTCGGGACAGGGCTTCGAGTTCCGCCTTCACCTTCGCGGTGTCGGCCTCGATTTCGAGCTTGAGTTTCTTCCCGTTGAACCACGCGATCAGCGCGGCTATCTCGCGCTTGAACTTCGAGGTATCCGGGACCACTCGAATATTGACCGAACCAACAGTCGTGCCGCCGGGTCCGTCAGCCATAGGGCCTCCCTAACTTACCTTGAACGGGGCTCCCTTCTCCTCGGTGGAAGAGGAACGAGCCAGAATTTCTGTGGGAATGGCAAACGTCCTCTGGCCGGTTTCGCCGTACAGTTCGCGGTCCTCGGAAGGCTCCGGAAGTTCTTCGTCGAGAGCGCTGGAGAACGGGTTGTACTTCGTCTCCGATTCCTTGGTGGAACCAGGGCGCCGATACGGATCGGGCTGACGCACACTGCGCGGGTTCTTCACCTTCGACCGCACGAACGAGGTGTGGATCATCTGAAGGGCGTCCAGCATCTCTGCAAGCAGGAAGGTGTTTCGGTCCCAGCCCGCGTCCTTCGTGCCTCCGTCGCAAAGTGCCCGGCTCTTGAACGCCGACTCAAGAGGCAAATGCTCAATGAGCGCGAGACAGTAGCGGGGAGGCAGCTCACCCGTGAACAGTCCATGGATATCGACTCCGTAGAACCGCATCAGGTCGGCTGCAATCTCCCCGCCGTACTCGTCAAGGGCACTGCGGAGGCTTAGGAGTTTCCCGCTTCGCCGTCTTCCATCCAGGCGCCGAATACCTTGTTCCTGGCGCCCATGGGCAGCTTCTCCAGGGCAACCTTCAGAGCGTCCTTCTTGTCGGCCGCAGCCACGAGGCACTTGTCCATCGCGTCGATCTTCCCGGCTTCGGACACCTTGTCGTCCTGGATGATGTCGATGTACTTGAGCACGTTCTTGAAGTCGGCACCCGGAAGATTCTCGAACTTCCGCAGCTTGATGGTCTCGCCCTTGATGCCCTTCAGCTCGACGGCCGGCGCCTTCTCCGCCTCGTCCAGCAGAGCCTTGAAGTCCAGAATTGCCATAAGAGTTCTCCCTCTCTAAAAATGGTCTGTGGGGCCTCCCTCTCTGTGTGGATGTCAAGTGGAACCCCCAGGGAGCGGAAAGGGAGGAACACTCCCTGGGGGTGGATTGGGGCGGAGCCTTACGCGGCGTCCGCGAGCAGGACCGGCGCGCTGGACGTGCCGTCGTCCTCGGCCTTGATGCGGGTCTTCGGGAAGACGCGGCCCAGGCCGTCCTTCGCGGAGCCGGTGACGACCTTGCTGTCCTCGTCCAGCTCCAGGTACGCGCGGCCCTTCACGATCGAGGCCCGCACGGGAACCTCGGTCAGGGCGGACGGGTCGAGCGTGATGGAGTCGGCGCCAATGATGCGGACCGAGGGGTAGTACCAGGCCACGACGTGCTTGCCGTCCGTGCCGATGATGTACAGGGCCTTGTCGGTCGTGGTCGGCGTGTTCGGGATGACGAACTGGCCGTTGTGCACCGCGGAGTCCGAGGCGCCGTAGTACAGCTTCAGGGTCTCGATCGAGATGTCCGCGAGGTTCATGGTCATCGAGTACGACTTCGGGGGCGAGGTCACCTCAAGCGCCGGCACCTGCCAGGTACCCAGGGTCTCGGGGTCGTCGCCCTCGACGGCCATCTCGATGCCGTTCTCCAGCGAGGTGTTGCCGATGGAGACCCACTTCGCGGTGGCGGACTTGTCACCCTCGTCCTTCCAGGTGAAGGAGATGTCCTTGCCGTCAGGCTCGAAGGGGAACGTCGGCGGCGCCGGGGTGTCGACCGGGGCCACGTACACGTAGCCGGTCTTCGGGGCGAGAGCGTAGTGCTTGGGCTTCAGGCTCTCGTCGGTGATGTCGGGCACCAGGGCCCTCCTTTCAGCCCGTGAGGGCATGACGAAGAGGCCGCCCACCAGCCAGTGGTGGACGACCTCTTGGTTAGTTAGTTTGGTGTTTTGGGAGCCCGCCCTCAGCGGTGGCTGTACACGATGTAGCTCGCCACGAACCGATGAACATCGGGGTGGTTGAGCTGCGTATCACCGGACGAGTACAGGGGCCCCGTCACCTCCTTGAAGTACGAGAGGCCCGGGTTCCCCGGCTCCAGCTCTGACCGGAAGCGATCCCGGCAGGCCGACGCCAGAGCGGCCCGAACCTGTCGGGCAAGGAGCGACGCGTCCCGCCTGGTCGACGCGAAGCAGTGGACCGTGAAGACTCCCGAATCAAGGTGGTTGGAGTTTCGAGCGGTTCCGCTGCTCTTGCGGATGACGACCAGGGGGAAGATGTCGAGCCAGTTGTTCGGCATGACGACGCGGACGGCGGCCTCGCGGCCGAACTCCTTCTTCAGGTAGATGTCCACGGCCTCCATGACGATGGCCTCCGAGTCGGGAAGCAGGTACGTCAGTGCAACCCCTCCTCGATGATGTGGATGCCGTCCACCCACTTGAGGGGCGGACCGTTCTTGGTCTTGCGAAGCCAGTGGCCGTAGTTGATCGAGATGATGTTGGGATCGGTGAAGACGATCGCGTAGCCCTTGTCGTGCTCGTCGATCGTGATGTGCTCGATGAGCCAACCCGTCTCGACGTGCCCGGCCGCCTTCGCCATGACCTTGGCTCTCTGCTTGCCGGCCGTCTCCTTGAGCGCGGCCTTCACGCCGGGCAGACCGGCGACGATCTCATTCGTCCGCGGGTGTACCCAGCCCATGACTCCCTCGTCTCTCGATCACGGCGCTGACGAACTGGGTTCGCCGGGAGCCTCGGTGCTTGCGGGGATACTCGCTGACGGTCCACTTCCGGCCCTCGAACTCGACCTCACCCCACCGGAAGGTGGGGAAGTCGCGAGCGAGGATCTTGTACCGGCCGGGCTCGGTCCAGCCCTGCGAGCTGTTGTCGTCGGCGTCGATCGGCTGGGCGAACACGCGAAGCACGTGGCGCTTCCCGCGAACCGGGATCGTGCCGCCGTAACCGTCGTCGCCCTCCGCCAGCTCGTGAACCACCAGCTCCAGGGGAGCGCGGTCGAAGATGCCCATGACGCCTCCTACGAGCTGTTCTCGGCGTCGATGACATCCTTGACGGTCTCGTCGTACGGGAAGGTACGACGGTTGTTGATCGAGACGGCGCGGACCACGTCCAGGGTGCGAACCCCGTACTTGTTGGCCAGCTTCTCGATCAGCATGATCTCTTGCTTGGACGGGGCAAAACCGTTGCTGCCCTGCTCGGCATACCTGTACTGGTACTCGCCAGCACCCTCGCTGACGAAGTTCTCGGGGTTGCGCATCCGCCTCTCCGTCATCGCCAGCGTCACAGCCTTCACGGCCGGGGGCGTTCGCACCTTCCGGTCGAACTCGTCGCAGCCCCACAAGGGGCTCCCGTACGCGCGGACGATGTCCGACGCGTCAGCGATGGCAGCCGCGGCCTGGCGCTTCTCCAGGTCATCAACGAAGGGTCGGCCCATGCGGGCCTCAAGCTCCTGCACCGTCCCCAGAGGCTCACACATGGATACCTCCTCGGTCAGGACGGAGGACCCCAGCCACTTACTTAGTTAGATAGGTAGTTTGGTTGGGGCCCCTCGTCGGGTGCTTACTTCGCCGGGCTGGAGCCAGCCTTCGGCTTGAAGGTGACCTTCTGCGCGCGGATCAGCTTCGGGGTCTCGACGACCTTGCCGTTCTTGTCGCGGGTGCGGTCGGTCACGAAGGTGACGCCCGCGTACGAGGACAGGAAGGAGCGCTCGCTCGCGGTCATCGAGTTGTAGTCGCGAATCCAGCGGATCGCGTAGCCACCGTCAGCGGCCGAGGAACCAGCCGCGACGCCACCGGCCGGGACGGCAGGGGCGCGAGTGACGAGCTGGATCGCGGTCGGGTGGTAGGCGTAGACCTCGAACTCACCGATGCGGTTGTCCTGGACGATCGTGAAGCCGTGCAGGCGGGTGATCGTGGCGTCACGCAGGGCGGAAGCCTCGCCGGCCGCCTGGACCTGGGACAGGTTCGGGTCCGCCAGGAGCAGACCGGCCGCCTGGGCGCCCATGACGAGGAAGCGGCCCGAGGTGGGGATGTTCCGCTGGGTGAGCTGGGTGGCGAGCTGGGCGATGGCGAAGCGGACAGCCTTGCCGGCCTCCTCGTGCTTGCTGAGGTCGATGTCGACGGTGGCCGAGTTCTCGTTCGTCCACAGGGTGGCGCCCGAAGCGTCGTTCTTGCCGGTGCTCAGCAGGTTGGCGATCATGAACTCCAGCTTGTTCACGATGGCCTCGGTCTGCGGCATCGCGACCTGGGACGCGAAGTTGGAGACCGAGAGGGACATCTCGGCGTCGGAGAGATCCACCGCAGAGTAGACGTGACGGTCCAGCTTGACGCCGATGACGGTCTCGTTCAGGGCCTCGGACTTGATCTGACGAGCGGTGTACTGGTCACCCGAGATGGTGCCGTTACCCGCGTCGAGGTCTTCGTCGAAGCCATTCAGCATCGCAGGGCGGCGCACGTTCACGACGTGACCCTTGGCGCCGTCGAAGTCGGCGGACGGGTGCTTCTGCACGGTGCCGGCCAGGACGACGGACTGCTCGATGTTGGCGAGCGCGACGGCGGAGAGCTTTTCCGCCTCGTAAATGTGGTTCTGCGTGTCAGCCATAGAGTGGCCTCCTCCTTGAATCGGGGCATGAAAAAAGCCCCCGGAAAGGGGGCTGGAGTGGTGACGGCGTGGGGTCAGGCGCTGTAGAGCTTCGAGCGCTCACGCGCCACGAACTTCTTCGCGTCGAACGCGACCTCGTTGGGGTCGAGCCCGCCCTTGCCGAGGCCGCCCGAAGGGGCGCCAACGAACGCGGAGAGCTTCTTCGCGTCCAGAGCCATGGCCTCGTAGTCGTCACCGGAAAGGCGGTCGATCAGGGCAGCAGGGATACCGAACTCGGTACCGACCTTCTGCCGGAGAAGCCGCTGCTCGACATCGGCCACACGGCCCGTCGCGGCAGCCAGCTCCTCCTTGAACCGGTCCGCAGAGTCAGCACGATCGGCGGTCTCCGAGTACTTCGCCTTCAGCGACTCGAACTCTGCCTTCAGCGCCTCGTACTGGCCCTTGAAGTCCTCGACCGGAGGAAGCTCCTCCTGAGTGGTGGACTCGGCAGGCTGCTGGCCCAGGTCCCGCATCATGGGGTCCTGGCGCTCGCCGGCCTTCTCCTGGGCCTCCTCGACCACGGTCTCAGTCGTGGTCTCCTCAACGGCCTCCGAGGCGTTCTCGGAAGTCGTGGAAGTCTCTTCGATAATCTCGTCAGCCATCAGTCAATCTCCCTTTGATGTTTAGCCATAAAGCGACGGAACTGCTGCTTGTTTCCGCCGCCGAAGTTCTTCCAAGCGGCCACGGCCGCCTTCACCTCGGGCGGGTACTCGTAGTCGTTGGAGAAGATGGGAACCGCCTCGCACTTACAGTTCGGATGGAATTGCCGAACGTCGGCGTCACCAGCGGTCCACTTGTTTCGGTAGCTCGCGCCTCGGGAGGCGAGCATGATGCAGAAGTAGCAAGCCCCCTCCTCGGGGACGCGCATGTAGCGCAAGGCGCCCGGGTCCTTGAGGACGCCCTCCGCAATGGCGTCGCGGCCTCCGCCCTCGGTCACCTTCTGGGCCTCGCCAGCAAGGCTGTCCGCGATCGACTCCATGAGGAGGTCGTCCAGCTCGTCGAGCGAATCGATGGTGAGGAAGTCCTTGTTGGCTTCCTTCTCGGCCTTCTTCAGCCGCTCGGTCGCCTTGAAGTGGAAGATCGTCGACATGTCCTTGTGGGACTCGCGGTCGTTGTCCTCGCTCCAGGGCGACGGGTCCAGACGGATCGGGTCACCGACCCCGGACACCTTCGGCATGTCGGCGGCGCCGTAGAGGTCGTTCCACAGGCCGTTCATCGTCGGGCGGATGCCGAGGCCGTCATCGACTGTGCGGCCGAGCCAGATGGCCCGCTCCAGCCGGTAGTACGCCTGGCCGGCCTTCTTCGACTTCTTGCGGAGGCCGTTGATCTCGTGGTGCCACTTGGCGACGAACCCCGCAGGGTTCTTGCGAAGAGCCTGCGGGGTCATCGAGGAGACGAGCCGGAGCGTGAGCCGGACGGCCTCAACGCCGAGGGAGTTCTGAGCCGACCGGAAGACCTTGCGGGCCTTGTCAGACTGCTGCTGCCTGCTGTCCATTCTTCACGGTCTCCTCGGGCTGGGGTTTGGCCTTGCCCGCGGACGGCGCGGGCTTCTCCTTCTGATCAGCGCCGCTCAACGCGGCCTTGTCCTTCGAGGCGGGCTTCTTCTCGGAGTCGTCGCTCTCTTCGGCCGGCGCCTGCTCCAGGCGCTCGCGCACGAGGTCAACGTCCTGCTGCGTGAAGCCCGGGATCTTCGTGAGGACCAGGTCCACCGGGACGCCCATCTGCGAGAGCTTGAGCCCGGCGTCAACGGCCTGGGCCAGCGAGCGGTTGCCCTTGTCGGCCCACTGCACTTCGGCATCCTCGATCTCGAAGCCGGTCTGATCACCGGACACCAGGGCACAGAGCCGGAGCACCAGCTCCCAGCTCTCACCGAAGGAGTGCCTGATCTCGTCGATCTTCCGGGTGAACGCCGACTCGGCCGCCGCCAAGGCGTCCGCGGAGAGGTTCGCCAGCTTGCCGGACAGCAGGTAATGAGGCGGGGTCTCCGTGACCGCGCACATGTGCCTTGTCAGCAGCTCGATAGCCTCCAGGAACTCCCCGGTGGGAGCGGAAGGGAGCTGGCCGAACTTGGTGTCGGGGTTCGGGCTGACGAGCATCGTGCTCGGGTCCAGGACCGGCGGGATGTACGTCGGCTGGCCGTCCTCGTCGAGGATCGGCATCCCGTTCTCGTCGACCCGCTCAACCGGCGAGAGGCCGGTGGCCGTGCGGATCGCGAAGCCGGTGTAGTGCTGCGCGATGAGCAGCGACAGCCACATCTGGTTCAGCTTGTCCTGGTACCGGATGATGCCCTCGACCATGCCCTGAGAGCGGCCGAGGAGATCCATCTTCGGTGTGAAGCGCACGACGGGGCAGACGCCGAGACCGTGAGGGCGCTTGCCCTCGATCTTGTACTCCTTGCCGATGGTCAGCTCGTAGACGAACTTGTCGTCGAAGAACCGGCCGCGGGTCGGCTCCTTGTCGGAGTACACGTTGTTCTCGATGAACAGGGCGTACAACGGGAAGGCATCGAAGATCGGGTCGTCATAGCCCGCGAACATCCGGATGGCCGGGTAGGTGCGGATCTCGGGCGTCTTCGGGTCGATGCCCGGCCGCTTCTTCGGATCGGCCGGCGTCACCGAAACGTACGCCTGGCCCGACTCGATCGCGGAGCGGTGAACGAGGGTCTGCCTCTGGTCCATGCGGTTCGACTGCCAGAACGTCCACTCCGGGGGATTGCCCGTCACGTCCGGGCGTCGGTAGCCCTCAACGGAGAGGGCGTTCGACGGCGCGTCCACCAAGAGGGGGATGATGTTGTGGATGCTGCGTCGAACGAGTTCCTTGAACTCCGGGTTTGAGCGCCGTGGGGTATACGGCGCGGCGTGCAGCCCGCGAACGTACTGATCGACCGTGTTTAGGCTCTTGTAGTCCTTCTCGATCATCTTGAGGGACTGCTTTATCCGCTCGTCGATATCAGTGATGTTGACGGGGAGGTTCGAGTCTTGCTCTTCAGCCACGTACTTCCTTCCAGGTGATCAAAAACCTCCAATCACCTGGTACTTAGGTACGGGCTTTGGGGTTGTGTTCTTTCCGGACTCGACCAGACGGCGCCTGGCGATATATGCGGCGAGGGTCGCCGCGTAGGCATCGACCTTGTATTGGGAATCCCGGCTCGCCTTGCCGAAGCCGATGCCGAACTTGTTGTGACGCTTCTTCGCGTTCTCGACGTGACGCTTCAAGCCGAAGTGCCCGTTGTGCTTCACGAGGCCCTGCTCGACCGCACCGACGAACGCCATATTGGCGTCGGTGATCTCACGCTGATTTCCGCGCATGTCGTACGCGACCGCGCTCTTGGCCGTCGAGCGAATGGCGAGCCGCGGGCCGTACTGCTCGGACCACTGATTGACCCAGGTTTCCCAGAAGGCGACATCGCTGAAGAACGCCTGCACCTTGTAGTTCTGGAAGCACCAATCGACCATTCCGGAGACCTGTTCCTTGTCCACCTTCCAGACCTGGGCTTCAGGTCCGTCAGGCTTCTCCCAGATGGCGATGGGCTGGATGAAGGAGTCCCGCACGCGGATGGCCACCAACGCTGTGCTGTCGTCCGCCTCGCCGCCATCGAGCCCCAAGGCGATCTGGTCGCCCCGGCGTAGCTCGCTCGCGACCTCGCAGCGGCCCCAGGCCACCGGGTCGATCAGGGAGTCCTCAGAGGCCGTCACGAGGTTGCAGTACTTCCGAAGGATCTCCTCGTACGTGATCACGCCCGAGTAGCACTGGTCGATGATCGCGTCGATGTCCGCCCAGTAGGCGTCCCCGTAGGCAGCGGCGATGGCGGCCCTGAGCTGCTGCTCGTCCTCGATGTCGAAGTCAGGGTTGGCGGTGCGGGCCTCGTAGTACAGGCCGGTGCGGCGTTGCTTGCCGTCCTGCTGTCGCTGCCACGCGACGTGGACGCGCTCCGCGACGCTGTCCTCTCCGACGATGTAGGCGTTGGTCGCCATGAGGATGCGCCCGCCGACCTTGGCGGCGTTGGCGGTGGCCGTGCCGAAGACGTTGTGGCCGCCGTTCGACTCGTTCCAGTGCCACGTCTCGTCGAAAAATAGGGCCGATGGCCGGCCGCCTTCCGCGGAGCGGTACGAGGCCGTCTTCGCCTCCAGGATTGCGAAGGTCCCGTCCGGGTGCCGCGCGTGGTAGCGCTCCTGGCCCGGGTCGATCCCGTACTTGGCGATGGCGTCCGGGTGGAAGAGCGAGTGGAGCGTGAGCATCACGTTCTTCGTCTGGTCGATGTTGACCGCGAAGAGCTGCACCCAGGGCTCGTCGGCGTGCTTGCCGACCGCCCGGCCCTTGTCGTCGAAGTGCGAGAACTTCGCCGGGCCCAGGAACTCCACAGCTGCGAGCGTCGCGAAGTACGGGCCCTTGCCGGTGCCCTTCGCCAACTGCAACGCGCCCTGTGTGTAGACGAACTTGCCGTGCTCGTCGATCTCGTACCAGCGCAGGATCGTCCGCACCTGCGAGGGGGTGTACTTCCAGTCCTCCCGGAAGTTCTCCCGGGCCCACCGGAGGATTCCCCACCCGAGCGTGCGATGCTCGCAGGCCCGGTTTCCGAACGTCTTGCAAGGACCGCACTGGGGAACGTAGTCGTCCTTGATTGTGAGGACGGCTTCCACGTTCCTCCTTCTACTTGATCTTGCAGCTCTCGAAATGGGGGTACCGGCGGCACACGGCCGCGTGCACCGTCTTGCGCTCCTCGGGGGTGCCGTGCTGCTTCACCCGCCCGAGGGCGACCATCGCGTGGGCCTCGTCGTGGATCGGGTAGCGCCGGCCGGAGAGAGCGAAGCTCGATTCCTTCAGGGCCTTCCGGCCCTTGGCGTTCAGCTCAGCCATGCCTCTCCCTCCTACGCGAAGATGGCTCGCACCATCAGCTCGGCCAGCTTCTTGGCGGCCTCGATGTTCTTGTCCAGGTCGATCGGGTCAGTCTCGTTTTCGCGCTGATCAGCGATCGGGAGAACGGACTCCGCGTACCACTTGTGGTAGCCCTCGTTATGGAGGTGGAGCTGCGTGCCGTAGTCGAGGACGACGGCCGTAGCCACGTGGATCTCGTTCTCCGGCTTGATGTACAGCTCCCACTTGCGCGCGAACACCGAGGTGTCCTGACGCCAGTCGAAGGTTCCGTCCCACGCCATGTGCACCTCCTAGATGGCTGCGGCGTACTCCTCCATCAGCGCGGTGATCTCCGCGTCGATGTTTCGAGATTCGATCTTGGTGAGTTCCATCTGAGCGATCCGCCGGCTGGCCTCCGTCGCGAGGAGCAGCGTGCAGCCCTTCAGGATCACGTCGAGCAGACGGCCGGACATCTTCAGGCCGGCACCGAGGTACCGGGTGATGACCTCCGCCATGAAGAAGGCGAACGCGATGTCGCTGGCCTGGTAGAAGGCCGCCTGGCCGGAGCGCTGAAGGCTCTCGTACCAAGCCGTCGCGAGGGGGTGCCAGTACTCCTCCGGCTCGTGCCAGCGGGCGCCCTCCTGGGGCTCCGTCTCGATGCGGAGCCGCCGCCTGGTGGCCTCCGTCGCAAGGAACTCCTCCAGGCCCTTGATGACCGAGCCGACCATGTCCAGGCTCACCCGGTCCTCGTAGCGGAGCAGTGAGGCACTGGCCGACTCGATGACGATCCGGAGGGTGGCCCAGTCCGAGGGCTCGAAGTACAGGCTCACGGGGGAGTCCGAGAACGAGCGGTAGAGGAGCTGGGCCGCGGGATGCCAGCTCGGGTCGAAGTTGTCCTCCCGGGCCGCGATGTTCCCGTACGTCTTGGGCGTGACCTTCAGGTCCACGTCCTTGTTCCGCCGGCGCCTCTCCTCGGCCCTCTTCGGGGCCGGACCGTTGAACCCCTGCCGGGCCATCTCAGTCCTCCTCGTCGCAGCCGTCGACCGTGAACCGCTCGCCGGACCAGGTGGTCACCGTGCAGTGGAAGTCGTGGCACTGCTCGCAGTAGTCGTCGAATTCGTCGTCGTCCCAGAACTCGTCAGCGCCGAGAGCATCGTCCGAGAACACGTCCTGGTACTCGTCGAGGAGCTGGTACGCCTCGCGCTGCTGTCGCGTCTCCGCCTTCAGCATCCGATCGGCCTTGTCCTCGAAAGCCCGGGAGGGCTTCGCCTTGCTCTTACTCATCGCTCACGCTCTCGGGTCCTCTTTCGTGTCGTTGGGGAACAGCGGGAGCCCCCTGGGAGCAGAGCTACAACCAGGGGGCTCAACCGCAGCATCACGCCCGGGAAGGGCGGGGGAGCGAGCGAGTATCTGACGAATCCAATCCGGACTTCACTCACTCACGAGGGGAGTTTCAATCTCCCCTCACTAATAAAGAGGGGCCGCAAACGCCTTTTCGCGGCATTCGCAGAGTGTGTTCCCGGTCACCTATTCCAGTGCGCCGGGTCGACGACCACGACCAGAACCAAGGCGGTGCCCCTGCCGGGCCTTCCTGCGGCCTTCCGCGGCCTCCAGGGCCGTCTTCCGGTTGTGGTGGAAGGAGCAGAGCACCTGGAGGTTTTCCAGGCGGTTGGAGCCTCCCTGGGAGACCGGGGTGATGTGGTCGACCACCGAGCCCTCCGCGAGGCAGGGGAGGCCAGTGTCGTACCGGGTGTGCTGGCACAGGCCGGAGTCACGCCGCCAGGCCGCCGGCCGAAGGCGGGACCAGTTCCCGCGGTAGGCGGAGCTGGTGGACGACGACCACCCGGAGGTGGGTGGAGTCCAGGTCATCAGCACCTCCGGAGGTTAGTTAGATAGGTAGGTAGTTTGGAGAGGGGCCCTTAAAGGCCCCGCAGGTAGGTTGAGAAATCCTTGAGCTACAGGAGCGTGCCTTTCGGCACGCGACTAATAGAGGCAGCCTTCAAGGGCTGCCTTCTCAGTAATCTCAGGGCAGCCTTCCGAGGCTGCCTTAGCTCTTATCTCTCAGACTCAGGGCCGCCTTTTCGGGCGGCCTGCTCAGCTCAGCCTGAGCGTTCGGTCGTTCGCTCGCTGCGCTCGCTCTCTCCCTCACTTAGATAGAGGTGCCGCGAAAGATAGGGGCGCGGCACGAGGTGTCTAAAGAGTGAGCCAGTTCACATGTATAGCCATGCACTCCCGTCAATCCTGGGCCGTCGACCTGACCGAGCTGGTGGCCGGCGTTTTCCAGGTGTGACCTGGGTCATGCCATCAGGGGCCGCGGGGGAGGTGCCGGCGGAGCCGCGAGGAGTCAGCGGACTGTGAGCACAGCGTGAGATCCAGTCACCCTCTGCACTTCTGGACCCGTACAGGATCGGAGGCGCTATGACGCATCGGTCGGGGCTTTCGTGTGATCGGAGGTACCCCCCTCCCGTACCCACCTTCTTTTTTCTCTGAAATTTTTCACCCCTTAAACCTTGCGTCGATGAAATGTTTTCGATTCAACTTTTTGATTCGAAATTGATTGCTCAACATTCAATCGATCGAAAGAATCGCAATGCAATACTTTGCACATCTATGCACACCATCCATGTCTATGCAGCGTGCACGTACGAGCGTGCGTCGTAGTTGTGTGTGCAACTGTTTGTGATGTGGATTGTTGATGCGGTGAATGATCAGCGTGTGCAACTATGTGCATTGCCTACTGTTGAAGTGCGCAACTATCCGCCCTGATCATGGGTGCGCCTACTGCCAGAACAGGAACCGCGCACGCGCGTGCGCGCGGTATTGATGGCCTGTCGTGCGTGTGGTGACCACGTGGCCCATGTCGGTACGGCCGTGCCTCACAGCAGCGTCACAGCTTGTCATCCACGCATGTGATCCAGGCAACAATGATGGGTAGTGCATGGCGTCTGACCTGCGGTTTTGCATTCCCGATCATGCGACCCAGGTACCCCCCACCCCTATGCATCAGCATCACGCGACTTGTCATCCACACACCGACGTGCGTAATGTTCTCGGTGTCAGCAGGGAACGACGACAGCCGCACGAAGCGGCCGAGTGACCAACGCAGACACGGCGCATGACTAGTGCGCATACAAGGACGGAAACGCGTCAGAAGCGACCGCCCACCATTGACCCCGGCTCACGATCCGGAGGCGGTGGCGGTATCGGACCGACTACGCCCGTGGGACCCCGGAACTCCCTGTCAACCGGTGTAGCGCACTAGTAAGTGCCGCTTAGCAACTCTGTTCGCTGGCAAATCTCGGTAGGGAATTGTCGGCGTTCAAAGTCGCTAAGTGACTTGACATCCACACAACATCAACTGATAACGTGATGTTGCAACAACACGAGAGCGGAACGCATCGTGAACTGTGAAATCTGCGCCATGTGGAACGACATGGACGGAAACCAAATCCTCCGTAAGGCCCGGTTCGTCGGGCAGTGGGGTGACGGTAAGACCCTGCTTCTCTGTGCGGGATGCAAGGCGTCCGGAGCTGGACGTGGCAACGGGAATCCGATCCCGATCGACGACTATCAGGAGACTGTTATGGCCAACCGTGGTGTATCCCTCGTGAAGCTGACCAAGCCTGCGGTTCCCCAGCCGACCGAAGCGGTGCTCGAACTCCGCCGTCTCCGGAATCAGGCGAGCCTTGGGCTCTCGAAGAACGACACGCAGGCCCTGCGTACAGCCATCGCTCTTTCCGCAGCGGCCTGACTTGACATCCACACACTGAGGGAAGTTTCATGAGCATGAAGCGCACGATCATTGCCGGGGTCGGAGCCGCGATCCTCGCGGTAGGGGTCTCTGGGTACGCAGCTTCGGCGCAGGCCGGGCATCAGCGGGACGCCAACGCCATAGCTGTCGAGGTCGTGAACGAGTCCCTGGATGGGGCCTTCGACAAGATCGGGTACACGGTCTGGCAGGAGTGCGGACGGGGTCACAACGCGTGCTCTGCGATCCTCCGGGAGGTCAACTCCATGGGCCTGAACTACGGGGGAGCGGACTACCCGGTGACGTTCTTCGAGGACGGCTCGTGGTCCATCGAGGGCGACGACAACTAGGACGGCAAGGGTTGGGCTGTGCCCTCTCACAGCCCCGGCACTTTACATCCACACGGTAGACTGGAACGGAACACGGACATGCTGACGCTTGAGCGCATCGCGACGGAGACGACGGTTCAGGGTGGCTTCACCTGGGCTCGCGGTAGGAGTAACCCGACCTCCGGGTATGTGGTGGCGAAGCCGGAGTACGGCCGGAAGATCTTCGGGTGGGACGGCTCTACCGGGGTGATTGCTGGCTTCGTGGCTGAGCATCTACTGACCGTGGCTGCCAACGAGCGCATGTGGTACGGGACTTGGGTCTCCGAGGACGTGCTGTACCTGGACCTGGTGGAGATCATCGAGGACCGGGAAGAGGCCATGCGGTTGGGGCGTGAGCGGAACGAGCTTGCGATCTACGACGCGGGGACTCAGTCCGAAATTCCGCTGGTCTGAGACTTGACATCCACACATCAGGAGGGTTCTGTGATCACCCGAGACAACGTGTCGCCGGAGCTGGTGGACAAGCTCAAGACCGTGCTCGATCTGTACTCCGCCAAGCTCCACGGGTGGGACGACGACCGGTACGTGGATGCCGAGTTCCCGGACGCGTTCGCGGCGTCGAGCTTCGCGGACTGTAGCGGCCTCCTGGAGCACGCGTTCATGCAACAGACCTGGGATGACGGGACCGTGAAGCGAGGGGTCTCGCTCTCGAAAACGGTCGTCATCAGCTTCCCGATGTGGGCCTTCGCGAACTACCTGGAGATCTGACGATCTTTGATCGGACACCCGTGCTCGGGTGGTCGGTCATGGACTGTCAGTCCAACACCAACCCAACCAACGACAAGGGATGAACTATGCCTTACGTCAACGAAGTTGAGTGCCCGAACTCCGTCTTCACCTGCCGCCGGGAGAGCTGCGACGGCGTGATGGAAGCCTCTGCCAAGGGGTGGCTGAACTTGGACCGGGGCCCGGACGGTGAGCCGGTGCTCTCGATCTTCGGCTTCTCGGAGGTGGACTACGAGGTGACGTGCTCGGAGTGCGGGACGACCGCCGGGGATGAGCTGGAACACGCTGTGGGCTCGATCCTGGTCGGCACGGACGGTAAGGACTGGTTCCGTGGCTGAGTACCTGGTGACGCTGGTCGAGACCGTGTCGTACGAGGTCCGGGTTACGGCCGAGGACCGGGATGAGGCGGAAGAGCTGGCATCGGATGAGTTGTGCAGCGCTGACGACCTGAACGCGTACTTCGACAGCTCGACGGGCTTCGAGGTGGACGACGTACGGAAGATCAAGGCAAGGAAGCTGGTGGCGGCGTGAACAAGTACACGGTGGTGACCGACTGGAACTACGGGACCGATGGGTACGAGGGCGGGGCTGAACCCTGGGTGGTGCGGGTCGAGGCTGCGGACCGGAGCAGTGCCAGGACGGAGGCCCTGCGGTGGCTCTGGGGGAACTACGCCGGTGATGTCGAAGAGATCCAGGCCGGGGAAGAGTTCGACGAGGACGGGGCTGCGGAAGTGTGGTCCACGATCGCAACGTTCCGGGGCCACCACGAGGAGCTGTCGCCGGTATGAGGTACGAGCTGCGCGGTGAGCTTCTGGAAGAGGTCTTGAGCCTGCACCGGGAGCGGATGGACGAGACGTACGACAACTTCGATGACCTCGTTGACGGGTGTCTGGAGTTCGTCTCCGAGCTGGCGGAGAGCATCGAACGGGAGATGGCCGGTGCGAGTTAACGAGTGGACGGGCATGGTCGAGTGCTCGGACTGCCGGATGGACCTCGCGGCCTACCCGGACGACTACGACCAGGGCCCGGACGATGACGTGTACTGCGGGCACTGCGAGAACGAGCGCCACGAGTGCGAGTTGCCGGACCCGGTGGGCAGGCTCGTTCGGGAGGCCCTGGGGCTTCACCGGGCCCGCATGAACGACGAGTACGAGGACCTGAACGACCACGACGACGCGTGTGTGGAGCTGGTCTCCGAGCTGGC
Organism: Streptomyces sp. NPDC004111; assembly: GCF_042874215.1. Taxonomy (NCBI): domain Bacteria; kingdom Bacillati; phylum Actinomycetota; class Actinomycetes; order Kitasatosporales; family Streptomycetaceae; genus Streptomyces; species Streptomyces sp. NPDC004111. The sequence goes on along the minus strand of NZ_JBIAMU010000020.1, from coordinate 62,035 downwards.
TGAGTGGGCCTTGTCGCTGCGAGAGCTGACCGCGAGCAAGTAGGGACTAAGGTCCCGCCGGCCGGGGGTGGAGTGTGTCCACCGCGGGGCCGTCAACGAACCGAGGAGTAGAGCTGTGGGTGCCATGAAGACGATCGCAACCTTTGCCGAGGAGCACGGGTTCGACGCCGACGACGTGAAGGACTTCGCGGCGGAGTGGATGCCGGTGGTGGACACCGACTGGCCGCTGTGGGGGGTGCTGCACTCCTACCGGGTGATGGAGGAGAACGGCATCCATGAGACGGACACCGAGGCGTTCATGGACTACCTGGCCATCTGTGCGTGGGACGTGGAGGAGGCCGGGAGCAAGTTCGGAGACGCGTACAGCGGCAAGTGGGAGTCCCTGGAGGACTACGCCCGCCAGTCCATCGACGATCACGGGTACATCGGGCTGAAGACCGAGCGGACTCGCGAAGAGGTCTGGGTGAGCTACCGGGACATCCAGCGGTTCTGCCGGGAGAACGACCTGAAGGAGCCGGAAGTCGACCTGGCGACGTGGGAGTGCAACTACACCATCAGCCGCAACGGGCACGTCTTCGAATCCGTCTGACTTGACATCCACACAAGAGCGAAAGAGGATCGAACCGCATGAGCGTCGAGATCTCCGACGAACTCCGCGAGCTCTGCCGACACAGCCCCTGGTACGCCGAGTACCAGTTCCGGGGCGAGGCTGAGCAAGCCGACTGGAACTCCATCGCAGCGATCCGGGACCACGCCGGGCACTTCGTCTCCAACCGGACCCATGGCTACGACTACTACGGCTCGACTGAGTCGTACGCCCGGGGTGTGAGCAACGCCGAGGCCGTCATCGAGGCCCTGGAGGACGAGGACCCGAACCAGATCCACTGGGGCTACGGACCGGCCGAGACCTTCGTCTACAACCCCGAGCACGAGCCGATCCGGAGCCTGGTCGCGGACATCGAGGGTCGGCTCGCCGCCTGGCCGTACCTCAACGAGGACCGGGCGAACGAGATCGAGTGGGACGAGAACCACCCGAACGACCACGAGTGCCATGCCGGAGAGGAGTGCTCGTGCGAGGTGTCGAGCCACGAGTGCAGCGAGCAGATCGGGGGCCTGGCCTACGAGGGTGCGATCGACCTTGAGAGCGAGGAGTACGAGTGCCCTGTGTGCCTGACGGACTTGCCCATCGAGAAGCGCGAGCTGGAGAAGGTGCGGACCGGGATCGCGGAGCGGTTCCACGACGACATGCAGGCAGCAGGACAGATCACCGTGATGGACATCGTGAAGGGGCAGGACGCATGACCGGGGAGTCGATCACCTTCGACGGGCAAGTCATCGAGCCCGGAGGGGTGTTCCACCCCTTCGACGACTACGAGGTGACGTACCTCGGGATCAAGGACAACCGACTCCACCTGCGGGACAGCCACGGGGTCTTCGTGAAAGTGATCAGGCAAGCATGAGTGACAGGCACGTGTGGGAGGTCGTGGTCCCGGACGAGGACGGCCGGGAGTACGTGTACAAGGTGGACACCCATCCGCTGATGAGGGAGCGCACGGTGGCCCTTCAGATGTGGGTGTGGCACTGCCGGGACGGCGGGGACGCGAACCCCACGAAGGTCCGGGCGACGCTGCTGGAGGTCGAGGCCGCGTGAACGATCCGGTCTACGTGTTCATCGCCAGTCGCAGGACCACACCGACACGGATGCGGGTCCTGTGGGAGGTCGAGAAGGAGGACGCGAAGCGGCTGTGCTCCGACCGGCGTACGGCATCGAGCAACCACATGTTGTGTTGGACGGCCCGGCCTGGGGTGCCAGAGGAGGACTGGACATGGGTCGAGGACAACGGGATGTACGACCAGGTGCTGAGCGAACTCGGCATCGAGACAAGGGAGTGGGCGACGGCGTGACCGAGATCGTGGTCGAGGAGGGCCAAGGCGTGGACGCCGGGCTCATCCGGGAGTTCTGGGTGGACGTGGACAGGTACGGGCTGCGGAGCACGCTGTCCTTCGAGGAGGCCGGCGAGCGGGTTCACGTGAAGTGGTACGTGGACTCCGTCGAGCAGGGGCCGAGCTTCGAGGCCGAGTTCGGTATGGACCTGACGGACGAGGAGGCGGGCCGCCTGGTGGCCGCCATCGAGAGGGCCCGGGAGGCTGCACGTGCTCACGCTTGAGCGAATCGAAGAGCTGGTCAACTCCGGTGCGGACATCGTCCTGGACGAGCTTGATCTAGGCGACAGGGATAGGGACCTGTTGGGCCTGGCGGTCGTCTCGATGATCCACCTTCTCCGCGAGGACAAGAGCGGCGCCGAGCTGGACGAGGTGATCCGGTGCCACTACGAGGACACCCCGGAACAGGTCCGGAACTGGTGGGGCTGGTGAAAGGCCGGCCACCGAACCCGAAGCGGATTCGTCACGGGGTGCGGGTCAAGTTCAAGAGCTACCGCCACGTCTTCGACGGCGTGATCGTCGGGGCCGTGTACTCGGACAACCCGATGAAGAAGGCCCACATCACAGCGGTGGTCATCGAGCCGAAGCGGTACGGGCTGGCTCGTCAGACCTACGCGGAGGAGTGCCGGGACCTGGAGGTCGTCCCGCTGGAGAACGTACGGATACGGAGGGACTGAGGGTGTTCACCTTCAACACGCTGCGAGCCATGTACCGAGGCGCGTGGCCGAGTGAGCGGGTCTTCGTGGAGACCAAGCTCGGGACGAAGGCGTACGTCCTGGTGCCCGATGAACGCCACGGAACCGTGGACGTGATCGATGTGGTGTACGGCGCCCTGCTGGAGGGCGTGAAGCCGGAGAACGTGAAGTGGGCGGAGGTCAGGGAGTGGAGCAAGGCGCCGAGTGCAGGGGCTTCTACGTGATCAAGCAGGGCGAGGGGTGGCGGCGCCACTCGGTGGCCTGGTGTCCTCCTGGACCGGCCGGGCTGGAGAGGGCTCGGAGCATCGCCGGAGCCATCAACACGAGGGGCGACGTGGTCGCCCACATCGAGGCTGACGTGAGGCCGACGAGCACGTGAACCCGTGCAAGAAGTGCGGCAGTGAGATCGGCGCGGAGTACGACGAGCACAGCTTCGATTGCGTGCCCTGGTTCACGGAAGCGCCCGAGTACGAGGGCCTGGCGGTCGGGGACGTGCTGAACGTCGCCGTGACCGAGAAGGGCGAGTGGTTCCGGGCCACGGTGCGCAGGACGCACCCGGCCGGCGCCCTGGTGGATGTCGAGGGCTCCGCAATCACGCACGGGGACCCCGAGCTGGTTGTTGCGGACTGGACTCAGTACGTGACGCAGAAGAGCAGGACCGGAGAGGAAGTTTGGTACCGATGAAGATCGACGACCTGAAGACGGGCGACCACATCCGGGTCGCCGGGCACGACACCCGGGGCTGGGACGTGACGCGCGAGGGGTACCTCGTGGCGGAGCCGAAGCGGGTGAAGACGCAGTGGAACCTCAAGAAGGTCGACGCGGTGCGGCTGCACGTGGACCAGGACCCGGCCGCGGGGCCGACGCGGCAGAACTTCGTGACCATCCTCCCAGACACCGAGGTCGAGGAGCTGGACGCGTGAGCGAGTACATCGAGGGCGACCGCGTGCACCTCCGGAACATGGCCGGCGGCGTCATGTTCAACGAGAAGGGCCACCCCATCGACTTCCGGGTGGTGAAGGTCATCGAGTGGGAGAACGGCGGCCACAACTTCGTGCTGCACACCCACGACAGGAACGCGCAGCGCATGTACGGCGGGAGCATCGGGTTCCCCGCGAGGACCCTCAAGAGGGTGGAGCAGGGCTGATGGGCAAGGGCGGAACCGCGAGCGAAGTGAAGCACTTCCAGACGCTCGACGACGGACAGGTGGGCTGCTGGATCTGGAACTGCGGGAAGCCTGCCACCAGGTGGATTGACATGGAGCGGTACGGCATACGTCGGTGGCTGTCCACGGCCTATTGCGACGGCCACGGCCGAGACGAGCTGGACGACCCGGACCACACGATGAGGGAACGCAAGATCAAGTGACGCTCTGCACCAAGGCGCGGGCCATCCGGGACAGCATCAACACGGCTGTCGACGAGGAGCGTTACCGGCGGACGGGCGACCCCAAGTTCAGGGAAGCGGCGCGGGTCGACAAGAGCTGGATCGCACGGAAGATCCAGAACCACATGACGCGCTGCATCGAGTGCGGCCGGTAGCGCAACGAACTCCCTTCGGCGGACGCCGAATTGATCACACAGCACAGCAATCGAGGAGCCCCGTAACCGGGCGCCGGCCGCAGGGCCGGGGTGGGTGGGGGTGAGGCAGAGGCCCACCCCCACATCCACCGACTTGACATCCACACAGTAGCTACGTAGTTTAGGGATTGAGGGCAGGCAATGAAGGTCGCAGTTCTGATCAACCAGGGTCACTTCCGAGTTCACGATTCGAAGTGCCGTGACGTGCTACGGGAAGCGGTCCGATTCCGGGACGACCCATGGGTCATCGACGTAGAGAACCGTTCCGAGGCCAACCACGCCATGTGGTCGGACATCGCGAGCGACTGCGAAGAGCCGGGAACGGCCGCGCACGACAAGCTGGTTGAGGAGTACGCGGAGGTAGAAACCACATATCTCCCGTGCGTCAGGCTGGAGGAACCTAATTGATCATTTGGCTTGCCGCTGCTGCGGCTACGCCCGCGAGTGCGGCGGCCGGGTACAAGTTCGTACGGAACGACGTGCCGGCCGAGACGATCGTGATGGCGCTCTGTGTGGTGCTGGGCTTCACGAGCCTGGCTTTCGCGGCGTCGCCCCTGGTTGGGGTGATGCTCTCGATAGTGATTCTCGGTTGGGCCTCAAAGAGGGCTTAGCCGGTTAGGGCCGGTGCCTGAGAAGGGCTGGTCTCACTTGACAACCACACAGAACGAAACTTACGATCATGAGTATGAGTAAGAACGCGGCTGAGAAGCGGGAAGCGCTTTTCGAGAAGCTGAAGGCTAAGGGGGTGTCCCCGGAAAGACTGCGGTATCTCCGTACGGTCGCTAACGACGGCGCAAGCCCTGAGATCATCAAGCGACTGCGTACCGACATGAAGAAAGAGATGTCCGTGCAGGACATCGCTGACCTCTTCGGCATCAGCCGGCAGGGTGTCTACCACCACATCAAGGGTGACGCCAGTCAGCTTGATCAGGGTGACCGCGGGAACTTGAAGGAGCTGAGGCCGTTCACGGTGCCTCCGCACCAGCAGCAGTGCTCGCTGTACAACTACATCACCGCGCACATGAAGTACGCGCTGAATCCGGACCCGTCGAACTTCACGCCGGTCCGGTGGAGAGAGGTAACCCACTGGTGGGGGACTCTCAACGAGAACGAGATCATCGTTCATGATCCCGAGCAACCAGGAAACGAACTCGCGCAGTGTGGCGGGTGGCGCCTGGAGGACCGGGTGAAGGACGACGGAGACCTGATCGTTCGCCCTCACGGTGAGCCGACCGCACAGCAGCGGAAGGTGTTCAGCCGCAAGGTGATCGAGCAGGGCCTCAAGCAGGGCAACGAGTAACGAACGAGCTGTAGAGGGTCGGGCCCCTTCGGGGGCCCTGCCTTTCCCAAGTCACTTGACATCCACACGGGATGGAGGAACGGTTGAGCACCACCATCGAGGAGCGGGCCGAGGCGTACAAGACGAAGCCCAGGTCCGTGTCGCAGACGAAGCAGTACGAGCAGTGTCCGTACGGCTACTACCTGGCGAGGATCGCCCGGGAGCCGGAATTGCAGGCGGCGTGGCTGGCTCAGGGCGTCGCGGTGCACGCGGCGGCCGAGGAGTGGGAGAAGAGTGGCCGGCGGATGCAGCTCGACGACGCCCAGGCCGTGTACAGCAAGGTCTTCACGCGCATGGCGAACGAGGGCCTGGAGGCCGAGCCGGACGAAGAGGGTTGGCAGGCGAGCGGCCCGTACCCGGGGTTCACGGACCTTGAGCGGCGCTGGTCAATCGGGATGGGGCAGGTCGCGAGTTACGTCGACTGGTACAAAGCCCATCCGGACGAGACCATTTGGAAATCCGCTGACGGGGTGCCAGCTATTGAGCAACGATTTGATATCGAGATCGCTGGCGTAAAGGTGATCGGTTTCATTGATCAAGTTATCGAGCACCCCAGGCATGGTCCTCTGGTTCGAGACATCAAGACCGGCGTCATACCCAAGATGGACGACACGTTCCAGCTTGATGTGTACGCCCTCGCGATGAACAAGCTGTACGACCTCGAATGCAAGGCCGGTGACTACTGGTCAGGGAAATCCGGAAAGCCGAGCCGGGTTCGCAAACTTGACATCCACACGGGCCATCTGGAGGATGTGTTTGGCCGAATGGATGAGGGCGTGAAGTCAGGGGATTTCACCCCGAAGCCGGACCCGGAGAAGTGCGGGCGATGCCCCGTGCAGAGGAGCTGCGCTTACGCAGCCTAGGGACTTTAGTCCCGCATCAGCGGGACCAACGGTTCGAGATCGGGAATCAACCTTTTGTGTAAATTACCGGTCTAGACCATGTAAGAGCTTCGTTAAGCCACCCGCACTCGCCGCAAACTTTGCGCCCCAGATGGGGGCGGACGAGAAACCCTGCCAGGAGCAGCCCCACATGATCCAGAACTTCGCGCACAAGATCACCGCTGACGTTGTCGAGGAGTGCGACACCGATTCGGCGGCCGAGATCGCGGCGGAGCACTGTCCCAACCCCGACGCCACCGTTACCCACCTCGCCATGGATATGGAGCACGCCCGCTTCATGGTCACCGTCGAGCGTCAGATCCTCGACATCGAGGAGATGGTGGTCGAGAAGCATGGCGAGGACGAAAAGCGGGCCACTGCGGCTCTGCGAACCATCGTCGATCGCCTGGACCAGGCCGAGCAGGAGCGGGCGCAGCTCCGTGCCGAGCTGAACCTCTTCCGGTCGTACATCGAGGAGGTGAAGCAGGTGCTGGAGATCCGGACGGAGACCTTTCACCGCATGGGCAAGCAGATCCGTCAGGAGATGGCCGCGACGCGTACGGGCATGGCCCATGCGGCGTTGGATTTCATGAGCGATTCCCGCACCGGCGTCTTCCGCACCGTGAAGAACGACGCCCTCTGACAACCTTGTCGATCACCACCAGAGGAACTGAATGTACACACTGAGTCAATCCATCCGAGCTAAGGGTGACTCTGGGGAGCCCCTTCCCGCGGCCTACAAGAGCATGGAGAAGGCCGGCACCCGGTACATCCGAGGTCAGCTTTCGCTCACCGTGGCTGGTGGCGGCACCGGCAAGAGCGCTTACACCCTGAGCCGCATCCTGCGGGCCGAGAGCGCGATCCCCACGATCTACTTCTCCGCCGACTCGTCGGCAGACATCCAGCTCTCCCGAGCGATCTCGATCCTGACCGGCGTCGAGATGACCGAGTCCATGTCGGCCGTGCGCCGGAACGACATCGGAACGTACGCCGAGCTGCTGGACGAGCACCCCATCCGCTTCGACTACGCGGCCTCGCCCACCATCGACGACATCGAGGACACGGTGTCGGCCTGGTACGAGCTGTACGGCGAGGACGCCCACATGGTGGTGCTGGACAACATCACCAACATCCGCGGCGGGACGCAGGCCAACGACGAGGACCCGTTCGGAGGGCTGGAGAGCCTGATGGACTGGGCCAACGACATGGCCCGGCAGACCGGCGCACACGTGGCCGGCCTCCACCACACCACGGGCCCGCACAACGACGGTCAGAGCCCCATCCCCATGTCCGGAGTCAAGGGACAGATCACCCGCGTCCCCGCGCTCGTGCTCACCCTGCACAAGCCGGAGGAAGACGTACTCGCGGTGAGCACCGTGAAGAACCGGGCCGGGAAGTCGGACGCCAGCGGGCAGACCTTCGTCAGCCTCGGATTCGACGGCAACACCATGCAGATCACCGACGACAAGTTCTCGACCATCACGTACTGACCGGAGAGGTATGGCCGACTGCAAGAAGGGGTTCAAGAGGTGCGACAAGTGCCAGCTCTGTCGAGCTTTGAAGTTCTACACGGGCGCCCGGGGGAGGGTCTGCACTACGTGTCAGCGGAAGGCACGCTCCAGGGCCTCCCACGCATCACGGGTGCAAGCCACGTATGGGTTGAAGCCAGGGGAGTACGACGAGCTGTTCCGGCTCCAGGGCGGCGTCTGCGCCATCTGCCGGCAGTCGCGCACCAAGCGCCTGGACGTGGACCACTGCCACAAGACTGGGGTCGTCCGCGGCCTGTGCTGCGCCAGGTGCAACCGGCAGCTCCTCGCGAAGGGGCTCCGTGACAACCCGGAGATCGCCCGCAACGCGGCCGAGTACCTGGAAGACCCGCCTGCTGTCCGGCTGATCGGGCAGCGCTTTTTTCGCCAGTCAACTTGACATCCACACAGCCTGAAAGGCAAGATGATGATGAAGGCAACACCGCGAGCGAGCTTCATGGTTGGCGTCTCCTCCGCCCTCTCCGACGAGAAGGCCGACGAGATCGCGAAGGTCATCAAGGCCCTGGTGAAGGGCATGACCGAAGCCCCGGTGAAGATCTCCTTCACTCGCCACTTCTCGTACGACGACACCGAGCACCGGAACCCGTTCTCCGGCATCTCGTACTGACCCGCGCTTGACATCCACACGCTAGGAGCGACATGAACGACGAGGCGCAGGGACCGGCCCGCACGGGCAAGAGTCAGCGAATCGACCGCATCGCGGCCGGTGCCCTGGACCCGACTTGGAGTCTGATGAGCCAGTCTCACCGGAGGTTCCCGGTGACGGTTAGTTACTTTGGTAGTTTGCGTGGCCCGCTTCAGCGCCCGGCACGATGACATCGAGCCCGGCCCCATCCGGGAAGTGCTGCGGACCTATTACCCGCACTGGGAAGCCCCCGACTATCGGCCTGGCTGGGTGAAGTGCCTGTGCCCCGCGCACGACGAGGCCACCCCGTCCGCGAGCGTCAACTACGACCAGGGCTGCGTGAATTGCCAGGCGTGCGACTTCAAGGGGACCGCCTACTCGATCATCATGAAGGAAGAAGGATGTACGTTCAGTGAGGCTAAGCGACGAGCGGAAGAAGCTGCTCTGGGGAGCGGCCAAGACCTTCCGCGACCAGTTCGAGGGGTCGCCGGCCGAAGAGTATTTGGTGGGACACCGCTGCCTGAACCAGGAGACGGTCGACCACTTCAGTCTCGGGTACGTAGGCGATTCGGCGCCTAGCGGCTTCGAGCAGTACCGGGGAACGGTTGCTGTGCCGTACCTCCGCCGGGGGGCGCTCGGGAACTGGAGCGTGATGTCGATCCGCTTCCGGTGTGTCCGGCCGGAGTGCGTGAAGAACCCGGACGGCACCTTCCGCGACGACGAGGTGCACACCGGCCACGGCAAGATGCAATCGATGGCTGGGGACACGCACCGCGTGTACAACACCCTCGCCATCCAGCAGGAGGCCGAGGAGATCGCGGTCTGTGAGGGTGAGCCGGACACGTGGACGGCGAAGATGTGCGGCCTTCCCGCGGTCGGTATCCAGGGCGTCAAGGGCTGGAAGTCCCACTTCGACAAGCTCTTCGTCGGCTACAAGCGGGTGTGGGTCCTGGCGGACGGAGACGACGCAGGGATGGAGTTCGCGGAGACCGTGGCGAACCGACTGCCGTCCGGCCTGGTGGTCCCGATGGGCGCAGGCATGGACGTGAACAAGACGTACAAGAACCACGGCCGCGAGGCCGTACTCAACAAGGTGGGCAGGGCATGAAGGACGACAACGGTAAGCCGCTGACGCGGTCGCAGGAGATCATGAGGCTCGCCTTCCGGGAGCAGGAGGAGCGCTTCGAGAAGAAGCGAGGGGAGTGGGCCCCAGTGTGGGAGGCCGCCCTTAAAGCGGCCCAGGACTTTACATCCACACGAGTCGGTGACGCGGTGAGTCACCCGTCGCACTACACCAGCCACCCGAGCGGGATCGAGGCCATCGAGCTGACCCGTCACCACGACTTCCTGACCGGCAACGTCCTGAAGTACGTGCTCAGGGCCCCGTACAAGGGCTCGGAAGTCCAGGACCTGAAGAAGGCCGCCCAGTACCTCACGTGGGCCATCGAGAAGGCCGAGAGCAAGGAGAGCAAGTGAAGCGGATCGTCGTCATATCCGACACCCAGATGCCCTACGAGGACACACGGGCCCTGCGGAACGTCATCAAGTTCATCGGGGAGTACGGTCCGGACGCTGTGGTCCAGATCGGGGACCTCATGGACTTTCCCGAGCCATCCCGCTGGAACACCGGGACCAAGTCCGAGTTCCAGACCAACGTCCTGCGTGATGCCGAGTACGCGAAGGCGAAGTTCCTGGAGCCGCTGCGCGAGGTCTACGACGGACCCCTCGGAGTGCTCGAAGGCAACCACGACCTACGGCCGCGGACGTACCTGGCGAAGAACGCGCCGGCACTCGCTGACGCGAAGTACTTCGACCTGGACCAGCTCCTCGACTTCGAGACCTACGGGGTCGACCTGCTGCCCGCGTACTACCCGATCGCACCTGGCTGGGTCGCGGTCCACGGACACGAGAGCAAGGGCATGTCGCAGATCCCCGGTCGCACCGCCGCGAGCAAGGCGCTCAAGGCGGGCAAGTCGCTGGTGATGGGGCACACTCACAAGCTCGCCATCTGCCCCAACTCCACCGGCTACGCGGGCCGGTTCAAGGTGACGTACGGCATGGAGGTCGGTCATCTGATGGACGCCAGGAAGGCCGGGTATCTGGCCGGCGGTCCGGCGAACTGGCAGCGAGGCTTCGGGCTGCTCTACGCAGGCCAGTACAACGCGACCCCGCACGCGATCCCTGTCGAGGACGACGGCAGTTTCGTTGTCGAAGGGCAGCGGTACGGCGCCCTCCTCCGTAACGACAAGGGTCACTTCGTCAAGGCCGTCTGACCCTTTTGCAGCTCCGAGACTTTACATCCACACGAGAAAGACCCGAACATGACGCACGTTGAGATCTCCGCCGACGAGTGGGACAAGCTGTACATCGCCGCCACCAAGGCCGGTGGGATCGTCGCCAAGAAGTTCCCCGGCTCGGTCGAGGCCGACGACCTGACCCAGGGTGTAATGGAGCGCTTCATCGAGTGCGAGAACGCCGCTCGTAAGCTCCTGGACTCCGGTGATGTGGGCGGGGACCGCACCATCTTCAAGGCCCTGCTCATCATGGCCAACCAGGTGGCCTCCGCCGAGGTGAACCGACACCGACAGTTCCACGGGAACTTCTCCTACACGACCGATCACGTCCGCAAGCTGCTGGCCTCCGGCCTGCTCATCAAGGCCGAGGACGGGAACATGTTCGAGGCGCAGCTCAACGCCCTGTCGACGGGACGGAAGTCGAAGAAGGACTTCGTCACCCGGGTCAACGTGGACGACAAGATCGACCTGGAGCGCGGCTTCGGTCAGCTCACCCGAGGTCAGCGCGAAGTCATCGTGCGCCGGTACGTGGACGGCGACACCCTCAACAACGTCGAGCGACGGGATCTGACGCGGGCAGTCGAGGCCCTGACCATCCGGATGAACGGCAGTGCAGCGCTGAACAAGGCCGACCACGACGGCCCCGGCTCGCGGCGTGCGATCACCAACGCCTCCGCCCGTGCGATCACCGGGAACAGCTATGACGGCTGACGACTGGATCACGCCCTGGGGCGACCTCAGAGACCCCGACGACTACGAGTACCAGCAAGACACCCAGAAGGAAGAGAACCCCGCATGAAGATGACCCAGACCGGCCACGACGTGTACAAGCGCACCTACGCCCGACCGCTGCCGGACGGCTCGCTGGAGGACTGGGGCCAGACCGTTGAGCGAGTGGTTCGCGGGAACACCGAGCTGGTGGACGAGCGCTTCATCGAGCCCGGCGAGGCCGAGGCCCTGACGAAGATGCTCACCGAGCTGGAGATCGTCCCGGCTGGCCGGCACCTGTGGGCCTCCGGAGTTCCGGGCCGACAGTTCCTCTACAACTGCCACGTCGCGCCCTGGGAGCGCGGCCTCGCAGACCACGCCGAGTTCACGTTCATGCGGCTCATGGAGGGTGGAGGTGTCGGGGCCCGGTACGGCCGCGACGCACAGCCCGCGGAGGCCGTGGAGAACGAGTTGGAGATCCACCTCGTCTGCGCCGAGGAGCACCAGGACCACGCCGCCATGAAGGAGGCCGGCTACCTCTCCGACGAGTACAGCCACGAGTGGCCGGGCGCCTATCGCGTGGCCGACTCCCGGGAAGGCTGGGCAGAGGCCCTGGTCGACCTCATCGAGACCTTCCTCCGTCAGGACGTGAAGAACCGTAAGCGGGTGTACGACCTCTCCGGGGTCCGCCATGCTGGCGCCCCGCTGCGTACCTTCGGTGGCACCGCCAGTGGCCCTGTGCCGCTCTCTAAGCTCCTCGTCGAGGTGGCCCGGGTCATGAACGTGGCCGCCGTCTTCAAGCGCCCCGTATCGGGCCTGGAGGCCATGGAGATCGATCACCTGATTGCGGAGTGCGTGGTGTCCGGCGGCAACCGCCGCAGCGCGCGGATGAGCATGATGCACTGGACCGATCCCGAGATCCACCAGTTCATCAACGTCAAGAAGAACGGTGGGATGTGGACGACGAACCTCTCGGTGATCACGGACTCCGACTTCATCGTGGACCTGGAGGCGGACTACGAACCCGACTCCGACGCCCGCACGGTCTTCGACGCGGTCGTGGACGCGATGTATGTCAACGGTGAGCCGGGCTTCTGGAACGAGGAGCTGTCCAACCGGGACGAGCCGAACCTCACCGTGGCGACCAACCCGTGCGGAGAGCAGCCGCTCCCTGAGATGGGCTCGTGCACGCTCGGCCACGTCAACCTCGCCGCGTTCTCGAAGCCGGAGGACGAAGGCCGGCTGTTCGAGGCGCACCGCCTGATGGCGCGCTATCTGATCCGGGCGACGTACGGCGACATCACCTACCCGAAGCAGAAGGAGGTCATGGAGCGAGACCGACGCATCGGGCTCGGGCATCTCGGTGTTCAGTGGTTCGCCAACCTCAACGGGCTGAAGTTCAGCGAGATCCCCGGCAGTTGGATGGGGCCGATGCTTCGCGAGCTCTACGAGTACGTGGAGAAGACCGCCCAGCGGTACGCCCGGGAGCTGCGCATCCCGGTGCCGGTGAAGCTCACGACCATCGCGCCCACGGGCTCGGTGTCGAAGCTCAGCGGCGTCTCCGAGGGGCTGCACCCGATCTACGCGAAGTGGTTCAACCGTCGCATCCGGTTCTCCGCGATCGACCCGAAGCAGGTGGAACAGCTCCGCAGGTACGAGGAGCAGGGCTATCACGTGGAGGACTGCGTCTACGCCCCGTACACGAAGGTCGTCACCATCCCGACCGAGGACACCCTCGTCCAGGAGGTCAGTCGGATCTTCGGCAAGGCGGGGGAGTGGGCGGAAGACATCGTCGAGTGCGCGGACGACCTCTCGGTCGAAGAGATGCTGGCTGTCCAGGCGTTCTACCAGAAGACGTTCGTGGACTCCGCGATCAGCTTCACCGTCAACTTCGACCCGAACAAGGTGAGCCGCGACGACCTTCGTGCGGCGCTGCTCAAGTACATGCCCGAGATCAAGGGGACCACCGTGCTGCCCGAAGGGAGCTACGCCCAGGCGCCGTACGAGCGCATCACCAAGGAGGAGTTCGACCAGGCCGCGGCCAAGGAGTCCGGCGACGCCGTAGACCTCGAATGCGCCCAGGGAGCCTGTCCCATCAAGTGACGTGCTTCACGGTACTCGACTTGACATCCACACAGTCGGTGTGGGATCTTAAAGGTGAGGGAGCGAGGACGATTCCGCCCCTCCTTTCCTTTCCCCTCTGACTTTACATCCACACAGGAAAGACGCTGATGAACGCCGAACCCGATCCCATCGTGATGGTCATGATCAAGCGTGGCGGTAGCGACTGGGAGGAGATGACCGGAGCGGAGTTCATCGACCAATTCACCACCAGCAACAACGACTTGGAGCACGCTGCATGACCTTCGACCCCTTCGCTAACAACAACCAGGCCGCCACCGAGCAGGCGCCGGCCAACCCCGTGAACACCTCGATGCCGGCCGCCGTCGCCGCCGCCCCGAATCCCTTCAAGATCGGCTTCACGCTGAAGGCCGCCGACCAGATGAGCGGCGAGTGGCTGACCCCGGCCGTCTACGGCCAGACCGCCCAGGAGACCGCCGAGCGCGGCCGTGACCTGATCCACGCCATGCAGGAGGTCGGCCTCATCGACCTCACCGCGAAGGCCGCCTCGTACGTGCGCTCTCAGCACATCGCCCCGGAGAAGCCGAAGGGCAAGCCGAGCTTCCAGGGCGGCAAGGTCCAGCACCAGGCCCAGGGGGGCGACTACGAGTGCGAGCACGGCAAGCGGAACTTCAAGGACGGCGGGAGCTGGGCCGCCCAGTTCTGCGGCGCCCCGCAGGGCGTCCCGAAGGACCAGCAGTGCGCCCCGCTGTGGCGCCAGAAGGACGGCTCCTTCAAGGCCAAGTAACCCGTACGCAATACCTGTTGAGTAACTGGGGGCCCGGCCGACACCGGGCCCCTTCCTTGTGGAAGGCATAGATGACTGAGATCGAATTCCGATCTGACATGAGCGTCGAGCTGATCGACGCGATGGGCGGTGACCACTCCGTGGTGCGCGCCGCCCGCGTCTCCTCCGGCACCGAGGCCGGAGATCCCCAGCGCGACAAGGGGCTGATCAACTTCCTGGCGCGAGACCGCCACGGCAGCCCCTTCGAGGCCATGGTGTTCCAGTTCAAGATCAGCGTCCCGATCTTCGTGGCCCGTGAGTGGTTCCGCCACCGCATCGGCTCGTTCAACGAGGTCAGCGGCCGGTACAAGGTCATGGACCCCGTCTTCTACGTCCCCGGCCCCGAGCGTCCGCTCAAGCAGATCGGCACCCCCGGGGCCTACACCTTCGCGGCCGGCACCCAGCAGCAGACCGACACCACCGCCATGTGCCACAAGAACATGGCCATGGCCGCGTGGAACTTCTACCAGCACATGCTTGGCGAAGGCGTCGCCCGGGAGACCGCCCGCAACGTGTTGCCCGCGAGCCTCTACACGTCCTTCTACTGGACCGTGAACGGCCGGGCGCTGATGAACTTCCTGTCCCTGCGCTGGAACCACCCCAACTCGACCGTCCCGACCTTCCCCCTGCACGAGATCGAGCAGGCCGCCATGAAGGTCGAGGAACAGGCCAAGGCCGTCGCCCCCGAGGCGTTCGCCGCCTTCGACAAGCACGGCCGCGTCAGCCCGTGACCCCCACACCGCGACACACCACCCACCAGGAGAACTGATGGCCACCTTCACCGACTTCCTGAACAAGAACGGCGCCCACATGACCATGGACTACGGCTTCGACCGCATGACTGACCACCTGGACGTGGACCTCCGTGGCCTCAAGGTCAAGAACGTCACCATCGAAACCACCGACGACGGCACCCGCAAGAAGGTCGGCCTGAAGCGTCAGGCCCTGGAGCGGCAGTACGACGCCACCAAGTCCTACGCCGAGCGCGCCGTCCTCCAGGCGCAGATCGACGTGCTCAAGGAGGTGCTGCGCTGATGCCGGAGATCCCCCAGTTCATCGTCTACTCCGCCCGCTGGGGCTGGAACCACGGCTCCGAGTTCCGGTTCGCCAAGGACCACAACCAGGTGCGCAACGTGCTACGCGGCCTGTTCACCCGGTACGGCCCGGACCTCGATGTCGCCGTGTTCATGGTCGGGGAGACCTTCGACCGCACCAGCTCGTTCGTACTCCCCAAGGAGAGCAAGTGATCAAGTTCTACTACCTGCCCAACTGCGGTCCGTGCGAGGCCACCAAGCCGCGAGCCATCGAGGCCGCGGAGCTGACCCACCACGACATCCTCTTCATCAACGCCCAGACCCGGGCCCCGGAAGACCTGGCCTCCGAGGGCGTCACGGTGGCGCCCACGATCTCCAACGGCATCCGGACCATCAAGGGCGAGCAGACCGTGGAACGCCTCGTGCGCTTCTTCCAGGAGGCCAACTGATGGATACCGCGATGAACATCGCCTTCGGCGCCAACCTCGCCATCCTGTTCCTCTTCGTGGTGGCCGGCATCGGCAAGGCCATGCGGAAGGACGACGAGAAGTGAGCTTCAACAACGTCATCCCGGGGTGGATCGCCGCGCGCCTGGCCGAGATCAAGACCGACCGGTCCGTGGTCCGACAGGACGCAGGCGCCGGCCCCCGGCTCGACGGGAACGACAACGCCACCGTCGTCGTCACCGGCACCCACCGCGAGGGCGGGAACTCCAGCACGGAAGTGCTGCACCTGACCTTCGACGCAGCGGTCAAGCTGCACACCCAGCTCGGTGAGGCGATCAAGACCCACCGCATCTTCAAGGAGTTCAAGCGCAATGACTGACCACGGAATGCCGGACCCCGACGAGTTCGCGAAGTACCTGGAGGCCGCGGGGTTCAACGTCATCGACGCGCAGATGAACCAGTACGGCGAGATGGTGGCCTCGGTCATCACGAAGGCCGCGGAGCTGAAGAAGCACGCCGTGTCGAAGGGCTTCAGTGAAGCCGTGTCCGAGGAGATCGCCTTCAACTTCGTTGACCGTCTGGTCAACCGAGGCGGTGAAGACGCCTGATGGAACAGCTCATCTTCGTCGAGTACCCGGACGGCTCCGTGGACGAGTTCCAGGGTGAGGTCGTCTACGAACGGGACTGCGTCCTGATCTACGAGGAGCACGTCTCCCACCGCATCAACCACGCCCACACGCGGGCCGTGCACGCCCATCCCGTCGTCGTCGAGGAGGCCCAGCCGTGTTCGTTCTGAGGTCGACGCTCGACGCATCCCGGCGCGAGGTGCGCCGTCTGGACAGGCTGGTCGCGGACCAGAACAAGGAGCTGGACTTCCGGGCCGAGGCGTACGGCCGACTGCGGCGCCGGCACCTGGAGCTGGAGGACGACTATCAGGCCCTCGAAGCCGAGTTCCGACAGCTGAAGCTCACACTCCCGGCCCGTGACGCTAGGGGGCGCTTTTCGAAGCGCTAGCACTTGACATCCACACAATAGGGGCCCGCTTCGGCGGGCCCCTTCTCCTTGGAAGGGAACCCCCAGATGATCCGCATGTGCGTGAAGGTTGCAGGCGCACCGGTAGTCATCAACGTGCTGGAGGACTCTGGGGACATCCCGGAATTCGTGCACTGGGTGCGGCAGAACCGCCGCGCCCTCGGATGCGACACCGAGACCACCGGCCTGGACTGGTGGTCGTCCGACTTCCGCCTCCGCCTGGTCCAGTTCGGCAACGAGGACACCAGTTACGTGGTGCCCGTCGAGCTGAGTGACGAGCTGCTTGGCGCCGCTGTCGGCGCCGTACGGTTCGTGGACAAGTTGATCTTCCAGAACGGCACGTACGACCTGCTGGTCTTCGACGCGACGACCGATCTCACGATGGAGGAGATCTGGCCGAAGGTGCTCGACACCAAGATCCTCGCCCACCTCGTCGACAGCCGCGGAGAAGCGGACGGCGGCATCGGCCACAGCCTTGCCTCCCTCACGAAGCACTACATCGACGACGGTGTGGCCGCGAAGGTGAAGGGCTCCATGACGGAGATCGCCAAGAGCCTGAAGACCACGAAGGCGAAGGTCTGGAAGGAGGTCGCCTGGGATCACGGCGGCTACCTCACGTACAGCGGCCTCGATCCCGTGCTCGCCTTCCGGCTTGGCCGCAAGCTCATCCCGCTGCTCCCGCGCACCGTGTACCGGAAGACGGAGATAGGCCCCGGCATCGAGCCGATGAACCTCATCGAGTTCGAGCACAAGGTGGCGGAGATCTGCTCGTACATGAGCCGTCCCGGCATCCGTCTCGACGAGGACTACACCCGCCGCCTGGAGGCCCGCCTCGCGCTGGAGGAGAGCCGCTGGACCAAGCGGGCTCAGGAGATGGGCTGCGAGAACCCCTGGAGCACTGAGCAGTGTGCCGACGCCTTCGAGGCTCGCGGCATCACGACCTTCGACACGACGCCGACAGGAAACCGCAAGGTCGACAAGAGCTTCCTCAACGAGCTGCGGACCAAGGGCGACGAGCTGGCCGAGGCCATCCACCAGGCCAAGTCCGCGCGCAAGAAGCGGAACACGTGGATCAAGTCGTTCCTGGAGTCGATGGACCCCTCGGGGCGTATCCACCCGTCGATCAACTCGATCCAGGCCAGGACCGCCCGCCAGAGCATCCAGGGAATCCCGGCCCAGACGCTTCCCTCCGGGGACTACGAGATCCGGGCGTGCTTCGTCGCCAACGACGGCGAGATCATGCTCAGCACCGACTACTCCAACATGGAGCTGCGCTTCCTCGCGGCGTACTCGCGTGACGAGCGCATGTTGCTGGCCTTCCGCAACGGCGAGGATCTGCACCAGATCACGGCGACGGCCGCGGGCGTTTCTCGCAAGCTCGGCAAGATGACGAACTTCTTGATCGTGTTCGGCGGAGGCCCTGGTGCGCTCTCGCAGCAGGCCGGCATCTCCGTCGCGGAGGCCGAGCGGATCATGAACATCTTCATGGAGACCTACCCGGGCGTGGCCCGGTTCATGGAGGAGAAGACCAAGGAGGCCCGGCGCAACGGCTACGTCACCACGCCGTCCGGCCGGCGCCTGTACGTCGAGAAGCGGTTCGCCTTCCGGGGCACGAACTACTTCGTCCAGAGCGGGTCGCGGGACATCACCTGCCGGGCCCTGGTTCGGCTCCACCACGCAGGTCTCACCCGTCATGCGCTGCTCCCGATCCACGACGAGATCTTGTTCTCGGTGCCGATCGAGCACGCGGACACGGCCGCGCGGATGACCGACGAGCTGATGCGGGAGACGGTGGCCGGCCTGGAGATCCCGACCGACCCCGACCGGGGCGGGAAGTCCTGGGGGTCGCTGTACATGAGCGGCGTGGACACCCTCACCGAGCACGACCCGTACTA
The DNA here is from genome assembly GCF_042874215.1 of Streptomyces sp. NPDC004111. Lineage (NCBI taxonomy): Bacteria > Bacillati > Actinomycetota > Actinomycetes > Kitasatosporales > Streptomycetaceae > Streptomyces > Streptomyces sp. NPDC004111. The sequence continues at coordinate 43,107 of NZ_JBIAMU010000020.1, read as the reverse complement.
CCGCGAGAACCCCGAACAGGCGCTGATCGACGACCGGCGGCGCCACCCAGAGAACTACGAGCTGGCCGCTTGAGCGGCGCTGAACGAGAGGAAATGATCTTGCCGACGACTCCATGGGACCCGAACGAGGACGACGCCCGGCGCTGGTTCGAGTTCACCACCGAGGAGCTGGAGGAGCTGTCCGCGATGTTCCAGGGAGCCGAGGAGTACTACCTGAACTACCGGTTGGCCTGCGAGCTGGACCGCCAGATCGAACGTGAGCTGTCCTCCCGGGAGGTGCGCGTTGAGTTCACCTCGCCCTGCCTGGGATGAGTACTTCATCGCCGGAGCCAAGTGGGCTTCTACGCGCGCAGACTGCACCCGCTCTCGGGTCGGCGCGCTCCTCGTGGACGCGAAGAACGAGCTGATCAAGTCGGGGTACAACGGGGCGCCTGCGGGCGTGCCCGGTTGCGCCTCGGCGGGGGCCTGCCCGCGAGGGCGGCTGACGGCCGCGGAGTGCGCTCCCGACAGCGACTACAGCAACTGCATCGCTGACCACGCGGAGAGGAACGCGATCCGCAGGTGCCCGCCCCGGGAGCTACCCGGCGCCACCCTCTATTCGACGCGACGCCCCTGCCCGGCCTGCTGGACCCTGATCGAGGCCGCCGGCATCCACCGGGCGGTGTGGCTGAACGGAGACGGAGGGATCGAATCCCTGGTGCTCCGCTAACTATCTGACGCATCGTCAGTTCATAGATGACACAACGGAAGACGCCCTCGGCCTGTGCCGGGGGCGTCTCTTTTTTGCGTTGTGGGGAGCTACAGGACGATGTCGTGGGGGAAGTCCTTCACGATCGGTTCCAGGTCCCGCCGCATGTTGCACTCCTGTGCGGACCTGATCACCTCGACGTACTTGCCGAAGCGGTTCTCCAGGCGGATGGAGAGGGTGACCGTGCCACGGCCCTCGCGGGGGCCGTCCGCCTTCTCGAACGCGGCCCACTCGCGGTTCGGGTAGTGATCGGGCCTCGGGTCGGTCCAGTAGCGGTAGTGCGGACTCCAGGAAGCACAGGGTTCCCCGCCGTGCGGCTCCTGGAGCATGGAGTGGCACTCCAGGGTGCGCAGCGTCCACTTGTGGGTGTTGCCGTTCAGGTAGAAGTCCGTGAAGCCGTGGAAGCCCCACTCCCGTCCGGAGGGCACCGTGAGCCGGTACGTCATCAGCAGGTACGGGATGCCTCGGTGGCCCTGCGGGTCGAGCCCCTTACGCCACTCCTTGATGGTGGGGTGGCGCCGGTAGCCGTATCGGTCGTAGGGCATGTCAGCCCACCAATGCGAAGGTCCGGAGATCCGCGTAGCGGATGCCCGAGAGTCGGTTCACGGACATGTTGGCGATCATCCACTTGATCTGCGGGTCACCGAAGGAGACCTGGACGGGGTCCAGCGAGACGGGCTCCAGGGTGCGCGGATTGATGAGGACGCCGGCCACCCCCCACGGGTAGTTGTAGTCCGCGTACGCGGCCACGTACCGGTCCCTGAGTCTCGGGCAGCTCATTGCCGCCTCCGGCGCGCAGCCCTGACAGACCGGCGCTGCCGTGGTCAGCTCGCCCTCCTTGATGGGCGTTCCCTTCGCGCTGTTCATGACGTAGAGCTGGCGTTCGAAGCTCTCCTCGATCGTCTTCCCGCCGCAGACCTGGCACAGCAGGTCGAACATCGCGCGACGCTGGCGGAACGCGTGCACCTTGGGGAACAGAGCCTTGCCCTTCCCGCGTGCCAGGCCCTGACGGACCCAGAGCACCCCGTGTTCGTCACGGTCCATCGGGTTCTCGTCAGCGAAGGCCAGGTGAGGGCCGGCCTCGTGCGTGACACGGATGCCCAGCTTCGGGAAGAGCTGCTTCTCGTACTCCCAGGCAGTGATGAACGGGACCGTGAGCCCGGACTGTTCGAAGCGAGGCTTCGCGGAAAGCAGTGCCATCGAACTGCCCCTACGCGGTGCGGCGGACGGAGCCGCGGGTGATCGGTCGGTAGATCAGGGCGGGCGTCTTCATGGTCCAGGGGCCGTGGCCCTCCAGGATCAGTACGCGGGCACCGGACCCGCCCCGGCCGCGCATGTCGTTCACGCGGCGGTTCTTGCCGTCCACGAAGACGTAGTCGCCCACCTGCATGTCGTGCGGGGCGCAGTGCTCCGGCGTCGTGTTGCGCGGGGCCGGCGGGCGCTGTGGGCCCTGGTCTTCGGACGCGCCGCTGACTGCTCTCACGTAATACACGGCCATGAACTCATTCGTCCTTACGTGTGGTGAGTGGTCGAAACTCGGGGGCGTTTTATGGCTAGACTCGGGGGCACCGAGACCCCTCGAAGAAATGGAGATCTCCCATGCCCAAGATCGCCCGCCAAGGTGGAAGGGTAAAAGCGCCGGAGGCTCCTCGGATTGCCTCGGTGCTGAGGCCGGCGGACGGGATCGAGCTGGAGGACGACGCGATCCTGAAGGGGCTCAGGTTCGACGGCGACGCCTTCGTGGGCCTGGAGGCCGAGGCCGTCGAAGCCCAGGGATGCCGCTTCGCCAACGTGCGCTTCACCGGCTCCAGCCTGCGCCAAAGCCAGTTCAGTGACTGCGTGTTGGAGACCTGTGACTTCTCCCAGCTCACCGCCGGAGACGTGTCGGTCCTCCGGTCCACCGTGACCGGCAGCAGGCTCACCGGGTCCTCGTGGAAGTCGGGCACGTTCCGGGACGCGAAGTTCTCCGGATGTGTTGCGACCCCCGGCGTGTTCCGCCATATGAAGATCTATGCGACGGAATTCGAGGACTGTCGGCTGGCCGGAATCGACTTTCAGTTCACCGAATTCCACAACGTCAAGTTCGTGAATTGTGACCTGAGCGGTGCGCAGTTCGGAAACGTGAAAGTCGGCTCCGCGCGATTCGAGAATTGCACGCTGCTCGATGTGGGTGGGGCTGGCTTCCTGAAGGGCACCACCGTGGCAGGCCCCGGGTCGATGGAGCTGGCCCTGAGCCTGGCACGGGAGGCCGGGATCGCCTTCGAGTAGGTCAGGCCGGCACCTGCGGGCGGTACCCGGAGAACTCCGGGCTGGTGATGCCGTGGCCGATCTCGTCGAAGTCGAGCGGGTCGGCCTCGACCCACTTCGTCATCTCGTCGAGGAGGAGCTGCCCGTACTCGGTGAACCGGTCGCGCTTGGTCTGCATGTCGGCGCAGGCGTCGCGGAGCGAGGCCGTGTACTGGTCGACGAGCGTGATCTCGCCCTGGTGGCTCTCCATGTACATCAACGGCACGGCGACGGCCGCCGCGTGGAAGGCCGCGTGCAGGGGCCGCTTCTCCCCGATCTTCACCGCCGACAGGGCGCGGTGCTCGTCCTTCTCCAGCTCGCTCGGCGGCAGGTGGAACAGGGGGTGGACCGAGTCCAGGACGAACAGGCCGGAGTGCAGACCCTCGTGGACGATGCACTCCGCGAAGTCGAGGGTCATCCAGGTTCCGCCGGGGCTCATCATCACGACGCCGGGCATCGTGTTGGCCGAGCCGCCGCCGTCCGCACCGGAGTTGAGGGCGACGATGTCCGTGACGAACAGGTCGACCATCTGACGGAGGCCGGGGTCGATGTCCTGGATCAGGTCCAGGGCCGCGATGATCTGGCGGTCCCACTCCTCGCGGGTCGGTCCGTCCGAGGGCGAGGCGGGGCCGACGATGTGAGGGAAGATGGACCGCTGCTTGCAGTGGTCAACCCAGGGGCTGTCCTCGTACCCGATCTTGATGCCCTCCGGCTGGGCCGGGAGGAACGCGGGGCGCAGGGTGTTGATCGCCTCCGCGTAGGCGGGGCGCAGGGCCTCGATGGAGTCGACGTGCTTGCCGTTGATCGCGTGGACGAACCGTCCCAGGGTCTCCACCAGGTGCCCGACGTTGAGCATGTGCATGGCCTTGTCCTTCTTCCAGGGGTACGGGGTGCGCGCCCGGAGCGAGACCGACCTCGCTCCGGGCGCTCTGTACGGACCTACGGGCGGGGGAGGACTAGTTCGTCCAGCCGCCCATCATCACGACCTCGGAGCCGGACATGGCGTCCGTGACGCGGGCCTTGATGCCGGCCGCGACCGCCGCCGGGTCCTCCTTGACGGCCTCCAGCAGCGCGCTGAAGTCGGTGCTGGGCTTCTCGATCTTGACGGGGCTCATGCGAACCACTCCCTTGTCTGGATGAACAGGACTGTGGAGCAACCCGCCCCGGAAGGGACGGGGGTCTTTGGGGTCAGCCGGACGCGAGTCGGCTGACGAGCAGGGAGACGACGAAGGCCCAGATGAATCCGAGGGCGATGTCGCCCAACGTGGGGTGCCTCCACTTCACGCGGTGCGCCTCTCCTCGGTGTCGGCGGTGCGGTGCAGGGCGCACTTGCACGGAGGCCACACGAACGACACCAGGGGGACGGGGGGCTTGTCCCTGTCGATCTCGTACGTGGTCTTCCTGGAGAAGGTTTCGCCGTTGTCCCGGGAGACCCTGATGGTCATGGCCACCGCGCTCACCACAGGTCGACGGGTCGGCCCCAGTGGGGGTGACGGAGTATGACCTTGTTGCACTCGCCGCGCCTCCGGAGGTCGCCGTCCTCGATGGCCGTCGTGCGGTCCTCGTCGGCGCTCGTGCAGGTGAGGCACCGCGGATGCGGGGGAGGGTCCGAGCGCGGCACAGATGCGGAGACGGCCGGCGCCTCGGGAGCCGTTCGAGCCGGTGAACAGGTGATTCCCGTGAAGCTCGCCATGCTTCGCCTCGTTCCTGTGTCGCTCGGAAGTTCTCCACGAACGTAGGACCGGCTGTCCTCAACTCCCAAGAAACTTGCAGATGTTTGCAGCACAGAGTTTGACGGGCCCGAACAGTCAGACGACCATCTGAACGACGCGCAAACTCTTGCAAGGCAGAGGACGGGAGAGCGGCCGTGAAGCTACGGTTCTTGGGTAAGAACTCAACTCCGGGCGACAGTCCGACGTTGTACGCCACCGACCAGGACAGCTTCGTCGTGCAGGGCTGGAAGATCTTCGCGAACGACTTGCTGATGCAGCTCGACGTGCCGGACGGACACGTGGCAGTCGAGGTTCCGACCGAGCTGTTTGAGCACCTGACCAAGGACGGACTACCGTCCGGAACGATCAAGAACTTCACGGCCCCGATCATGATCCTTACCGAACAGGGGACGTGCATCGTGCAGGGGCCCGCGATGCGCGACCCCGAAGCCTTGGGTCAGATGCGGCTTCCTGACTACGAGGACTGCATCGAAGTCCCGCGAGCAGCGATCCTGAACCTCCTGGAGGAAAAGAGTGGACCTGATCACCAGCGCGCAGCGTGACGAGCTGTTCAACAGCTTCGAGCGCGATGCCTTCCACCTGGAGCTGAGAGACGACTACGGCTCCCCGGTTGAGGACACGCCGTACGTGCGTTGGCAGCGGGGCGAGCCGGACAGCTACGAATGGTTGGACCCGTGGAAGACGCTGATGCGGCGGGTCACCGGCGAGGGCAAGACGGTGCGGCGAGTACGCGTGATCACGGAGCCCCACTCTCAGTACGTCACGTGGGAGCACTCCCTGACGGCACAGAACATCGAAGTGGGGGAGGACATCCGCTGGCTGCCGCGCCACCAACTTCCCGCCGGGCTCGCCTTCCCGGTACAGGGGAACGACTGGTGGCTCTACGACGACAAGCTCCTCGCGGTCGGCCACTTCGATGACGAAGGCCGCGTCCTCGGATCTGAACTGATCGACGATCCCGAGACCGTGTCCGAGTGCGTGCGTGTCCGCGATCTCCTCTGGGGGATCGCTGTTCCCCACGGTGAGTACCAGCCCTGATCATCGGACCGTGAGCACCGAGGCAAAAGATCAGAAAGAAGCGTTGGGCGCCCGCCTGCGCGTGTTCCGCAGGAACGCGGGATACGCGAGCGGGCGTTCCTTCGCGAACGCCGTGGGCTTCCACGAGTCCAAGGTCTCTCGAATAGAGCATGGCCGGCAGAATCCCAGCGAGGACGACCTCCGAGCCTGGTGTGAGATCACCGGCCAGCAAGACCAGCTCCCAGACCTGATCGCGGCCCTGCGGCACATCAACGAACTGTGGCTGGAGTGGAAGCGTCAGCTCTCCGAGGGTGCGACCTCCCGGCAGCAGAAAGCCATTCCGGTCTACGCCAAGACCAAGCTCTTCCGGATCTGGCACCCGACATTGATCTGGGGGGCACTGCAAACTGCCGACTACGCCGCTGAGACCTTCAAGCAGGTCGTCAGCTTCTACGACATTCCCGACGACATCGAATCCGCCAGGGACAAGCGCCTCGAACGGCAGAAGTACCTCTACGAGGGGGACCGGGCCTTCCACGTGCTCCTGGCGGAGCAGGCCCTGTACAGCAACTTCGGGGGCCGGAACGTGATGCTCGCGCAGCTTGAGTGGCTGCTGAACGTCATGCGGCTCCCGCGTTTGAGCCTAGGTTTCGTCCCACGGGATGCGCCGCTACTGATCTGGCCCGGCAACTCGTTCTCGATGTTCGACGAGAAGCTGGTCCTCGTGGAGACCTACTCTGCGGAGCTGACCGTGACAAAGCCCTCTGAGATCGAGACCTACGTCAAAGCCTTCGGGCTCCTCAAGCGATCAGCGGTCTACGGCGACAGCGCCAAGGCGCTGATCCATGGTGCCATCCGGCACTACGAGCGGTACTGACTCCAGGAGAAGTGATGACCGAGCCTCTGAACTGGCGCACCAGCACGTACACGAAGACGGACAACTGCGTCGAGGTCGCTGACAACGACACGGCGAAGGTTCACGTCCGCGACTCGAAGCGCAGGTCTGGCCCCGAGGTGACCTGGTCTCCCGACGCGTGGGGGGCCTTCATCGAGCACACCCGCCGGATCGAAGTCTGATCAGGTCAGCAATGGCCCCCAGCCGACGCCGGGGGCCAACCTGATCATGCTGCTAGCTGAGCCTGGAACTCCTTGATCTGCTTCAGCCACTTCGTTTCGGACACCGGGTCCACCAGGCCGGAGGCCGCGTTCTGCGCCCGGTCTATGAAGTCGTCCGAGTGCACGAAGACGTACGTCGGGTCGACCGGAGTGCCGGTGACGATGAACCGCACCCCAGAGCGTCGGAGGAGCTTGCCTCGCTCCTCCGGGGAGCTGCGGGCCCACTTCTCTCCGAAGGTCTCGCCGGTGCTCACCTCGATCCAGCGGGCCGGGACGACGGGCTCCTTCTCCAGGTCGCGGAGCGTCGTCACGTGCTCGTCCATCATCTCTTCGATGGCCTCGTAGCGCGGGTCACCCTCGTCGTACTTCATCTGCCGCTTGGTGAGCTTGCCGATCGCTTCCTTGATCTCCGCGATCCGCGGCCGGTTGTCGCGGCCGGCCTCGTAGCGCTTGTTCATGATGTCCAGGCCGCCGAGCTTGGCCATGAAGGCGTCCTCCAGCTCCTCCAGGACGATCGCCCGGTGCCATGCCTGCATGTAGGCGCACTTCTGCCCGAAGCGGTTCTTGTTCCTGGTGGCGCAGCGGAAGTACTCGTAGCGCTTCGTCGAGCCGTCCTTCTTCTTCCGCGTCGCGGTGTCCTGCTGGAGGCGCTGGCCGCACAGGCACCACAGGGCGCCGTTCCACGGGCCTCGGTCGCGGTTGTAGCCCCTCATGGCCTCGCCGCGCTCCACGATGACCTCCTGGAGCTTCTGCCACTGCTCCGGGGTCAGGATCGGGTCGGCGTATTGGCGGGGGAGACCGTTCTCCGCGAGGATCACTTCGCCGTCGTGCATCGACTGGCCCATGCTGCTGACGCTGGTCATCCAGGCGTACATATTCGCGTACTCCCAGCGTGCGCCCTTGGGCTCGATGGAGACGCCCTCCTTTTCGAGGACACCGTTCATGAATCGCTGGTGATCGCGAGGCGTGCGGATTCCGCGCTCATTCCAGTCGGCGCAGATCTCGGTGATGGGGTCGCCTTCTTCGACGACGCGGAGATATGCCTCCATGACCAGGGGCGCGGTGATCTCGTCCTTGACGAGCTTCCAACGGATCTTGCCGTTGTGCTTGACCTTGATCGGGCGGTAGCCGAAAGGCCACGGACCGCCGGACCAGAGACCTTCATCGCGGAAGTACGCCTTCTGGTTCTTACGCTTCGTCGAGACCGCTTCCAGGTATCCAGAGTCCTGGTACGAGCGGAAATGTGACATGAGTCGCGAATTGCGATCGTAGAGATCGAATTCGGGGTCCGAGACGAGGCGGATGTGCTTGCCGTGCTTCCGGCACAGAAGCAGGAATGCCATCCATTCCCAGTCGTCACGGGTTATTCGGTCCTGCTCGGTGACTACGAGAACCTGCCACATCGAGAGGCGAGGTTCGCTCATCCACTTACCGAGGGAGGGGCGGTCCGCAAGGTTCACGGAACCAGAGACCGTGGCGTCCTCGACATCGTCGATGATGTCGATGCCCGTCTCTCTGACGTGCTTGTTGATCGTCTTGTCCTGGGAGTCCAGGGCCGCCGACTCTTCGGTGTCCTTGCTGATCCGGCGAACCTTGATGCCCGGCATCCCACGCAGGTCTCTCACGGGGTATGTCGCTCCTGTCCCATTTGCCCATCCGGTCCCAGGTTACGACATGCACCATCTGATATGGTTTGGTCAGTCGTAACAAGGACTGGTAGCAGTTCGTCCAGACGCGGCCCGCCTGGATCGCGCGGCCCGCGCGGTAGGCCGTGTTCATGTCGCGGGTCCAGACGCCGGCGCCCAGGCCGTACAGCGTGTCGTTGGCCGTGCCGATCGCGTCGTCGAAGTCGGTGAAGGAAGTGACCGCGACCACCGGGCCGAAGATCTCCTCCTGGAAGACGCGCATCCTGTTGTCGCCCTCGAAGACGGTGGGCTGGACGTAGAAGCCGCCCGCCAGCTCGCCGTCGTACTCGATGCGCTGGCCACCGGTGAGGATCTTCGCGCCCTCCTGCTGGCCGATGTCCAGGTAGGAAAGGATCTTCTGGAGCTGGTCGTTGGAGGCCTGGGCGCCGATCATCGTGTCCGTGTCCAGGGGGTGGCCCGGCTCGATGAGTTCGGTGCGGGCGACCGCCGCTTCCATGAAGTCGCCGTAGATACCGCGCTGCACCAGCGCCCGCGACGGACAGGTGCACACCTCGCCCTGGTTGAGGGCGAACATGGTGAACCCTTCGAGGGCCTTGTCGCGGAAGTCGTCGTCCGCGTTCCAGACGTCGTCGAAGAAGATGTTCGGGCTCTTGCCGCCGAGTTCCAGGGTGACCGGCTTGATGTTCTCCGAGGCGTACTGCATGATCAGCCGCCCCGTGGTGGTCTCCCCGGTGAACGCGATCTTCGCGACGCGCGGGCTGGACGCGAGCGGCTTGCCCGCCTCGACGCCGAAGCCGTTGACGATGTTGACCACGCCCGGCGGCAACAGGTCGGCGATCAGGCCCATCCAGACGTGGATGGACGCGGGGGTCTGTTCGGCGGGCTTGAGGACGACGGCGTTTCCGGCGGCGAGCGCCGGCGCCAGCTTCCAGGTCGCCATCAGGATCGGGAAGTTCCAGGGGATGATCTGGCCGACGACCCCCAGCGGCTCGTGGAAGTGGTACGCGACGGTGTCGTCGTCGAGTTCGCTGAGCGACCCCTCCTGCCCGCGCAGCGCCCCGGCGAAGTACCGGAAGTGGTCGATGGCCAGCGGGATGTCGGCGTTCAGCGTCTCGCGCACCGGTTTGCCGTTCTCCCAGCTCTCCGCGACGGCGAGCTCCTCCAGATGCGCCTCCATCCGGTCGGCGATCTTCAGGAGGATGTTCGCGCGCTCGCCGGGCGCGGTACGGCCCCAGCCCGGCGCCGCCGCGTGCGCCGCGTCCAGGGCCAGCTCGACGTCCTCGGCGGTGCCGCGGGCGATCTCGGTGAAGGTGCGGCCGTTGACCGGGCTCGGGTTCTCGAAGTAGCCGCCGCGCACCGGAGCCACGTACGCGCCGCCGATCCAGTGGTCGTAGCGGTCCTGGTACGAGACGATCGCGCCGTCCGTGCCGGGCGCGGAGTAACGGGTCATCGCAGAGGCCTCCCTCGGACGTGCCGCCCGCCGTTGGGCGCCACCTCGACGGACGCTAGAGCGGCGGACGTTGCAACCCCGTTGCGGGCTCCGCCGCCCGCAGTTCCGCGTCCAGGGTGCGTACCCGCGCATGCACCGACGGCCGCCCGGATCCGGACGTGACCGCGGCCAGCGCCCGCCACACCGGCAGGTCGTCCTCGCCCCACGGGCTGCCCACCCAGTCCGACAGCAGCCCCGGGTCCGCCCGCGCCACCAGCGCCGCCCGCAGCTCGCCCTCCAGCCTGTGCCGCAGCCGCACCACGGCCGGCGCCTGCGACCCCGGCAGCAACGGCCCCCGGTACGCCCCCATGGCCGCGGCCACCGCCCCCGAGCCCAGCCGGCGCGCCACCGTCGTGAAGTCCGCGTCGACGGGCACGGTCAGCCGGTACGGGCGCGAACGCAGCAGCTCCGGGCCCAGCAGGCGCCGCAGCCGCGACAGCTCCGCCCGCAACGTCACCGGGCTGGCCGCGCCGTCCTCGTACAGCTCGCACAGCAGCTCCTCGCCGGAGAGGCCCTCCGGGTGCCGGGCGAGCAGCACCACGATCTCGCTGTGCCGTCTGCTCAGCCGCACCCGGGTCCCGCCCGCCACCAGCACCGCCTCGTCGCGGCCCAGCGCGCACAGCGAAGCGGCGCGGTCCCGGTCCGGCGGCACGGGTGCCAGCAGCGCCAGGTGCGACTCGGCGGCGCGCGCCACGGCATGTACGAACGCCAGGCTGTGCGGATGGGCCAGGCTGTCCCCGCCGGTGATGTCGAGCGCGCCGAGCAGCCGCCCCGAACGCGGGTCGTGCAGCGGGGCCGCCGCACAGGTCCACGGATGCACCGGGCGCAGGAAGTGCTCCGCGGCGAACACCTGCACCGGGCGGTCCAGGGCCAGTGCCGTGCCCGGGGCGTTCGTGCCGACCGACCCCTCCGACCAGCGGGCACCCGGTACGAAGTTCATGCGGCCCGCGCGCCGGCGGGAGGACGCGTCCCCCTCCACCCACAGCAGGCGCCCCTCGGCGTCGCACACCGCGACGAGGTGCTCGCCGTCCCGGGCGTAGGACTGCGTCAACTCCCGTACCAGGGGCATCGCCCGAGCCAGTGGATGGCTGTCGCGGTACGCGCCGAGGTCGTCGTCCGCCAGCTCCACGCGCGCGTGCCCGTCGGGGCTGACCCGGGCGCGGGCCGAGCGCCGCCAGGACTCGGCGACCACCGGGCGCACCGGCCGCTCGACCCGGCCCGCCGTGGCGAACGCCTCGTGCGCCCTGCGCAGCGCGTCCAGCCGCTCCCGCGGATCGGCGCCCGGCTCCAGGGCAACCCATGCGTCGGTCAACTCGGCCTCCCCGGCGCGGACTTCGGTGGGCTGCGACCTCGGGGACGTCGGGGCCGCCCGGCCCATCGTCGCCGCGCGGGGGAGGGGCGGCAAGAGCCGCGGCAGGCACCGGAGGGACCGGGTCCGTGTCCCCGCCCGCCGGTGACCGCCCCTGGGCCGCGCGCCTACCCCTCCGACTGGGCCGCGATGATCAGCTCCTTCATCAGCTCCCGGCTCAGCTCCGGATCGTCCTCGAAGGGCAGCCAGTCGCGACCGCACCGGCAGCGTATCCGCACCGGGTCGCCCCACCTGCCCCCGGCGGAGAACCCGGTGACCGCGGCGCATCCGGGGCAGGCCATCGGGCCTTCCCCCGCCACCATGATCGGTGCGAGCATCTCGATCGACCACGGGTCCAGCAGCTCGAACTCGTCCACGGCAGCGCCCCTACCGGGGCGGGATCTCGCCGAGATCGGCGCTCAGTTGACGCAGGTCGCCGGGGGCGATCCCGCTCAGCCCGGCCACCTCCTCAATGTCCGCCCCGGACTGCACGGCCGCGACCGCTTCCGTCTCGACGTCCGTGCGGGCGGCGTTCAGCGCGACCTCGGCCTCCCGCAGCCGGTGCACGGCGAGCTCCAGCGCTGCGAGGTTCTTCTCGGTTTCCATGATGCGGATAGTGGCACGGGAGCGGAGCGCACTGCCAACCGGCGAGTGCGCGACCGCCCCTGTTCAGCGGCCTGCCGGGAAGGTGTGGCAGCCACGGGCGGAGCACGGTGCGGGCCGCCTCCCGTAGCCCCCGGTGCGGGTCACCGTTGACGCCGAGGGGGCAGGTGACCCGGCGGACATCTCCGGGGTGCCTCTGCTGCCGCTGCGCGCGTCAGGTGCCGGTGTCGTACGCACCTCCGGATTCGCGGGCGACATTTCCGCCATGCCGTGCATGATCGGTGGCGCCCGCGCGGTCACCGTACGGGTGTTGCGGAAGGGTGCCAGGACCCCTGGTATGTGCCGTGAGGGGCAGGTGAGTTGGGCCCGTCGACCACTGCGGATATCCGGAATGTCGCGATCCCGTCCGTGCCGCGCACCAACTTGCGCACAGGGGTCGCGGGCCGGGTCCGTACGGCCGACCCTGGACGTTATGGCCACGCCGCCCCAACCACCGCGTCAGCCGCCCGGAAACCCGCCCGGAGGGGGCTTCGGCCCGCCCGGGGCACCACCCGGGGGACCACCCCAGGGACCGCCCGGCGGCTACGGGCCGCCCACCGTCGGGGGCGGAGCCGACCGGCCCCCCGGAGACCCGCCGCCGGACGGACCGCCGCCGGGCTCCGGTGGCCGCCGCCCGCTGATCATCGTGCTCGCCGCCGTCCTCGCGGTCGCCGCAGTCGTGGCGATCGTCCTCGTCGTGACCGGCGGCAGCGGTGCGAAGAAGCCGGAACAGCCCGCGCCCACCGCCACGAAGACCAAGCCCTCCTTCAGCCTGCCGAGCGAGTTCCCCACCAGTCTCCCCTCGGAGCTCCCGACCGCGCTGCCATCCGACTTCCCCACGGAGCTGCCCAGCGAGATCCCGACGGACCTCCTGCCCTCCGACTTCCCCTCCGACCTGGAGTCCTTCCTGCCCTGACACCGTGACCGCAAGGGGGCGGGGTGCGGTCAGCACCACCGCCCCACGGGGGTTGTCCTCCCCGGGACCGGGGGCTACCGCCATGGCCCGGTGCCTGCCGCGCTCCGTAATTTTCTGGGAGTCGGGTGCCGCGAACGCCGCATGCGCCTCCAGAGACCGGAGCCCAGCCATGCCCCCAGCCCTTCCGCCAGCCACGCCCGCAACCCTTCCCGCCGCCCCCGCCGGGCGGCCGTCCGGGTCCGCGACCGGCAGCGACTTTTCGCCACTCCTGCAAGCGGTCAGGGGCCAGGGGCTGCTGGAACGCCGCCACGGCTGGTACGCCGCGCGCGCCGCGGTCAACCTCGCCTCGCTCGCGGCCGTGATCACCGGCCTGGTGCTCCTCGGCCACTCCTGGTGGGTGCTGCTGCTCGCCGTACCTTTCTCGCTGGTGTGGACCCGGACCGCCTACCTCGCCCACGACGCCGGCCACGCCCAGATATCGAGCAGCCGCCGCACCGGCCGGTGGATCTCCCTCACCCACGCCAACCTCCTCCTCGGCATGAGCCAGGCCTGGTGGAACGAGAAGCACAACCGGCACCACGCCCATCCCAACCACGTCGACAAGGACCCGGACGTCGGGGTCGGCGCCCTCGTCTGGACCCAGCGCCAGGCGGCCGACCGGGAGGGATTCGCCCGCTGGCTCACCCGGCACCAGGCCCGGCTCTTCTTCCCGATGCTGCTTCTCGAAGGCTTCGCCCTGAAGCTGTACGGGTTCCAGGACCTGCGCCGCCAAGACCCCCGCGAACGCAGGGCGGAGGGCACCCTCCTGGTCGTTCACCTCGCCCTGTACGCGAGCCTGCTGCTGACCACGATGGCCCCGCTCACCGCACTCGTCTTCGCCCTGCTGCACCACGCCCTCTTCGGCCTCCAGCTCGGGCTGGCCTTCGCCCCCAACCACAAGGGCATGGAGATGCCCGACCCGGACGGCGAGCGCTGGGGCCACCTGCGCCGTCAGGTCGTCACCTCGCGCAACGTACGGGGCGGGTCGCTCACCGACTGGTTCCTCGGCGGCCTGAACTACCAGATCGAGCACCACCTGTTCCCGAACATGCCGCGCCCGCACCTGCGGCTCGCCCAGCCCCTGGTCCGCGCCCACTGCCGGGCGGTCGGCCTGCCGTACACCGAGACCGGACTCGTCGAGTCCTACCGGCAGGCGCTGAGCCACATGCACGAGGTCGGCGCACCGCTGCGCACCGGGCCCGCGGCCCAGGAGTGAACCGGCTGCCCGGGAACCGTGACGGGCCGGTACGCGTTGTCAGAAGCAGGAGCGGCAGCTGCCGCGGAGGAGGCGTCGAAGATGTCTAACGGTGCGAAGGTCGCAGTCGGCGGTGTCGTGGTGGGCGTGGCCCTCATGATGATGATCGGGTTCTGGCCCGGACTGCTGGTCATGGTGGGCGTTCCCGTCGCCGCCTATCTGATGCTGGACAAGACCCAGCGGCGCAGGCTCCAGCGCATCACCCGCAAGGAGCTGGGACGCTGACCCCGGACCCGCCGATCAGCTCCGGACCTGTACGGAGAACGTCCAGCCCGCACGGAGAAGAGGAAGCGGCCCCATGGGAGCGACGGTCACGGCGGTCAGCCGCAACGGCACCTACACCTTCACCAAGCCGAACCGCGACAGCATCACCCTGCTGGCCGGACTCGGGGTCGAGGGGGACGTGCACGCGGGAGTGACGGTCAAGCACCGCTCCCGGGTGGCCCAGGACCCCACCCGGCCCAACCTGCGCCAGGTCCACCTCATCCACCAGGAGCTCTTCGCCGAGGTGCGGGAGAAGGGCTTCGAGGTCGAGCCCGGCCAGCTCGGCGAGAACGTCACCACCAGCGGTCTTGATCTGCTCGCCCTGCCGGTCGGTACGCTCCTGCGCCTCGGCGACGAAGCGGTCGTCGAGGTCACGGGCCTGCGCAACCCGTGCGCGCAGATCGACGGCTTCCAGCGAGGTCTGCTCAAGCAGGTCGTGGGCCGGGACGCCGAAGGCGCCGTCGTCCACAAGGCCGGAATCATGAGCGTCGTGCACACCGGCGGGGTGGTCCGGCCCGGCGACACCATCACCGTCGAGCTGCCCGCCGAACCGCACCGCCGACTCGAACGGGTCTGAGGGCGGCCCCGGGACGGGGGGCACTTCGGGCGGGGCGGCCCGGCTCCGGGCCGCAGCCGCGCGGCCGGTGCGGACCCGGCAGGTGGCACGTCGTGCGAGGGCGGCAGGTGGCGCGCTGAGTCAGGTCGGTATGTGGCGCGTCGTGGGAGGCCGGTACGTTGCGTCGCGCGCGTCCACCAGGACCGGCGCAGTGCGGCTACGGCGGTCAGGCTCCGGTCCGCACCGTACAGCTCCGGTCCGCCCTGCGCGGTCAGGCTCCGGCTCGTGCAGGTGCGGTCAACGCGGCCCGCCTGTCGCTCCGGCCCGCCTGTTGCTCAGGGTCTGCCCGCGCTGCTCCGGTCCGCCCGTGCCGCTCCGATCCGCCCTGCTGCCCCGGTCCGCGTCGCGCCTCCCGGCGGCCCGGTCCCGTACGTCCGGGTACCCTCAGGCCGGACGTACCGCGATCTTGTCCAGTGACTCCAGCAGGCCCGGCAGCTCCTCGCCCCGGCCCACCGTAAGTACCTCGCCCGGCTCCTCGTCCAGCAGCAGGAACGCGATGTCGTCCGTCCTGGCCACGAACGACCAGCCTGGCCCGTCGGCCCGCAGCGTACGGGCCTCGCTGCTGGCGAACGCCGACCGCACCCGGCCCACCGGGGGCGGCTCGGCGACGTACCCGTGCAGCGCGTCGATCACCCGCCGCACCGCCGGACGCAGCTCACCGCCGGTCCCCTCGAATGTCCCGGTGTCGCTCTCCTCGTCCAGCTGCCCGCGCCACACCGCCCACTGCCGCGCTATCTCGTCCGCGCCCAGCCTGCGCTGCGCGGGACCCCACGCGTCCGTGTCCGGGGGAGTCAGGACCAGCCCCGCACCGTCCGGATCGTCCTCGTCCGGTTCGGGGTCGTGCGGGGCCGGGATGTCGGGCGTCGCCACCGCGAGCGCCAGCGGCCAGCCCGGCAAAGCCGTCACCACCGAGCGCTCCGGCGGCGAGAGGTCGTACTCCATGCCGCAGTCCCAGGAGGCGATGGCCACCGCCACCAGCGACACGTCGTCCACGGCCACCGTCCAGCGCGCCCCGGCCCCGTCCTGGCCGAGCACCAGCCCGTACCCCTCGCCGAGCGGCTCCAGACCGAGCGCCGCGCACGCCGCCGGAAAGTCGTCGCCCAGCACGCTCGGGAACTGCGCGGGCGTCAACAGCACCGCGGTGAGCACGAACAGCTCGTCGTCCTCGGCAGCTTCCGTCCCGGTCACGGCGCCCTCCCCAGATGATCCGTCGTCGGCGCAACTTAACCTGCCGGTAACTGGCGCGTCGAGGGGCGGCGGCACGAAAACCGGGAACCCGGGACCCGCGGGTCAGGCGGCCGGCAGCCCCAGCAGACTCCGCGCGACGTGCTGCGGGGACTCGTCGCGCTCGCGCGCGAGCGCGATGACCGCCCGGCAGGCCAGCTCGGTCACCCCGAAGGACAGTGCCTCCGGCGACACCCACCCGGCCGCCTCGTCGCCGCGCTGTTCGTCGTCCTCCGCACACGCGGCCACGTAGACCGCGGCCGCCTCGAAGAGGTTGTGCCGCCGTTCGGCCTCCCGTGCCACCGGCACCCCGGGCCGCAGCGGCTCCCGCAGCGTCCGGAAGAGTTCCTTGATCCTGTCGAGCACCCGGACCACATCCCCGTGAGCAGTAGATCGGCGGACACTCCAAGTGTGCCCGCCGGACGTAGAGTTGAGCCTTCGTGAACAGGGTGCTGCCGCGGGACGGCGGCAGAAGGTTCGGCAGAGGGGCGACGTGTGGTGAAGCGCTACGACCGGCTCAAGCAGATCCAGCGGCTCGATCCGGAGCGGGACTTCCTGCGGATCTACCGGATGACCACCACCTACGAGTTCCCGTGGGACTTCACCAGGGCGCTGGAGCTCGCGCTCTACCGGACGTACGCGGTCCCCAGCATCGGCCGGCTGCTCGCCGAGACCACCGAGTTCACCGAACGCACCCAGAAGCGCTACGACGACACCGCCCTCCTGCTGGACGCGATCGTGGAGCACGGCTTCACCAGTGAACGGGGCCGCACCGCCGTCCGCCGGATCAACGCGATGCACCGCAGCTACGACATCAGCAACGACGACATGCGCTACGTCCTGTGCACCTTCGTCGTCATACCCAAGCGGTGGCTGGACAGCTACGGCTGGCGCAGGCTCTGCGACCACGAACTGCGTGCGACGGCGGAGTACTACCGCACCCTCGGCAGACACCTGGGCATCCGGGAGATCCCGGAGTCCTTCGAGGAGTTCGAGCGCTGCCTCGACCGGTACGAGGCGGACCGGTTCGGCTGGGACGAGGGCTCCCGCAAGGTCTCCGACGCGACGCTCGACCTGATGGCCTCCTGGTACGGGCCGCTGGCGCCACTGGTGCGCGGGGCGAGCCTCGCCCTGCTCGACGACCCGCTGCTGCGGGCCTTCCGCTACGACCTCCCGCACCCGGCGGCCCGCACCGTCGCCCGGGGCGCGCTGCGGCTGCGCGCGCGTGCCGTACGTCTGCTGCCGCCCCGCCGCACACCCCACCACGCCCGCCAGAACTGGGAGATCAAGGGCTACCCGAACGGCTACGAGGTCGCCGAACTGGGCAGTTTCCCGGTGCCGGGTGTGCGTGGCTGCCCCGTGCCGCACGCCAACCGGACCCCGTAACGCCCGCGCGGCCCGCCCCGTACAACTCCGTACGCCCGGCACCTGCCCCGTACCGGCGGCCTCCGCGCGCGGCGGGGGCCGAGCCCCGTGGCGGCTACGGGCGGGCGTGCGGCTCCTCGCGGGCGGCCAGCGCCAGGAAGCGGCTGTCCTCGTCGACGTACGACAGCAGCCGCCAGCCCGCATCGGCCAGCAGGGGCCGCAGCCGGGGTTCGGCGCGCAGGTCGTCCTCGGTGATCCGGCGTCCCTGCCGGGCCGCCAGAGCGGCCCGGCCGACCGGATGGAACAGGGCGAGCAGCCCGCCGGGGCGCACCGTCCGGGCCAGTTCGCGCAGGTTCCCCTCCGGCTCCGGGAGGTGCGCGATCAGCCCGGCGGCGAACACGCCGTCCAGGACACCCGTGCCCAGCGGCAGCCGCGCCACATCGGTCCGCAGGAGCAGGGCGTGCCGGTCCCGCCCCGCCCGTACGGCCTCGTCGAGCATCTCCTGCGTCAGGTCCGCGCCCAGCACCGTTCCCGAAGCTCCCACCGCGGCCCGCAGGTACGGCAGCGCGCGCCCCGTGCCGCAGCCCGCGTCCAGCACCGCACCGCCGGGCGGCAGGCCCATGGCGGCGACGGCCGCCTCGTACCGGGGGCCGTCGCCCGCGAAGCGCGAGTCCCAGTGGGCGGCGCGGGCGCCGAAGAACTCCTGAACCTGCGTGTGGTCGTCAGTCATGCCGCCATGATCCCCCGTCCCCGGCCCGCGGTGACGCGCACGTTCGAGCCCGGTCCGATCGCCTCGGGCAACCTTCCCGCCACATTGCGCCTGCTTTCGAAATGTGTGCGGGAGCCGTGCACGGGCGGGACTACCGTCCGGACTCCACGAAGCGCACCGCGCCTCAGCCGGAGCCGGAGTAAGCCACGGATGATCGAGCATCAGAGGGCCGCCGAAGGCAGCGCCCAGTGGTACGACGCGGAAGCGGGGCCTCTCGTACGCCCCTACGCGCGCACCGGTGCACGCGGCCGGGAGAACGCGGCGGCGGGGGCTCCGCGCGGAGCCTACGCCTCCGGATGTGTGGGCGACCTGGCGGATGAGCCCGGCGGAGGCGGTGGTGCGGACCGGGCCGGTGACCCCGGCGGCCCGCATGCCGACCTCGTCGCCCAGGTCTCCGCCGTCGTCGACGCGGAAGCACCCGAACCGGTCCTGCTGAGCAGTGCGCACCGCACCCTGCTCGGTCTGTGCCGCGCCGAACCGCAGACCGTCGCGGACCTCGCCGCGGCGTCGGACCTGCCCACGGGAGTCGTGCGCGACCTCGTGGACGACCTGGCCCGTGCGGGCCAGGTGGCATGGGCCGACCCCGCGGGACTGCCCGCCCGCCTGCCCGTGCAGGAAGTCATCGACGGCCTGCGCGCCCTCTGACCGGCGGCCGGAACGCGCCCCCGGGCGCCCCTTCGCCCCGTCCTCCCTACCGAGCCCTCCCGCCAGCCCCGAGCCCGAACGCCGCCCGAACCCCGCCCGAACGCCGAAGGAAACGTCCCCCATGACCACAGAGCACACCGCCGGGACCACGGAACACACCCCCGGCCCAGCCGCCCCCGACACGGACGGTGGCGAACCGGACGGTACGCCGCTCGCGCTGAAAATACTGGTCGCGGGCGGCTTCGGCGTCGGCAAGACCACCCTGGTCGGTTCCGTCAGCGAGATACGCCCGCTGCGCACCGAGGAACTACTCACCCGGGCGGGGGAGGGCGTGGACGACACCTCCGGGCTCGACCACAAGGCGTCGTCGACCGTCGCCATGGACTTCGGACGGATCACCATCCGCGCGGGACTCTCCCTGTACCTGTTCGGGACCCCCGGCCAGGACCGGTTCTGGTTCCTGTGGGACGACCTCTCCCAGGGGGCGCTGGGCGCCGTCGTGATCGCCGACACCCGCAGGCTCGCCGACAGCTTCTTCGCCGTCGACTACTTCGAGGACCGCCGCATCCCCTTCGTCGTGGCGGTCAACTGCTTCGCCGGCGCGCAGGCCTACGGCGCGCGCGAGGTCTCCCAGGCGCTCGACCTCGACCGGGGCACACCCGTGGTGCTGTGCGACGCGCGCGACCGCGACTCCGGCAAGGAAGTGCTGATCAGGCTGGTGGAGTACGCGGGGCGCGTGCACACCACACGCATGCTCGACGCGATGGCCTGATCGCGCCGCGGCACCCCCGCCCGAGGTGCCGTCCGTACCCCGTGGGACTCTCCGGTGACCCGGATCTGCTTGCCGCCGCGCCGACTGTGGGTAAGGCTTGCGGGAGCACCGGGGACACGGGGAACGAATGAGCGGGGAGAGCCGAAACATGGCGCTGAACAAAGGACTTGACTGGCTGCTCGACGACCTGACCAACCGGATCCATCACATCCGGCACGCGCTGGTCCTCTCCAACGACGGGCTGGTGACGGGTGCGAGCGCCGGACTGGCACGGCCTGACGCCGAACACCTCGCCGCCGTCTCGTCGGGGCTGCACAGTCTGGCCAAGGGATCCGGACGGCACTTCGGCGCGGGGAAGGTGCGCCAGACGATGATCGAGTTCGACGACGGTGTCCTCTTCGTCACCGCGGCGGGCGACGGTAGCTGTCTGTGCGTACTGAGCGCGGCGGAAGCCGACTTCGGGCAGATCGCGTACGAGATGACGCTGCTCGTCAACCGGGTCGGCGAGCATCTCGGGGTCGCGGCACGCCAGCCGGGAGTCTGACCACTCGTAACCGCTGAGCTGCGCGAATGCGGCTACTGGGCGGTGCGGTCGGGCCCGGCCCCGGAGTTGTCCACAGGGCGTTCTCCACAGGCCGGGCACGATCCGCCGCAACGGGCTACGGTCGTCACCGAGAGTGTTCGTACTCACGGGGGAGGACCGTCATGGTCGTCAAGGAAGTCCAGCAGGCGCACGCCACCGTCACCGCCGTCCGCGCGGCACGCGAACTCGGCCTCGACCGGGCCGAGTTCGGGCTCGCGGTGCAGCTCGGCCGCATCCGGACCGTACCGGACCGCGATGGCGGCCGGCGCCGCGTCGCCCGCGAAGAGCTGGAGCGGCTGCGGGAGTTGGAGCGCGCCGCCACCGCACCGCTGAGAACGCGGCTGCGGACGGTGGGGACGGCCGAGGGCGCCGTGCTGATGGGGATCAGCCCGTTCCGCTTCACCGCCCTGGCTCGCGCCGGCTATCTCAGTCCGGCCAACTTCTACCTGAACCGCTACCGGGCGGTCGTCTGGCTCTACCTGGCCGAGGAACTGACCGACTTCACGGCCCGGTACGCGGAGATGCTGACCGGCAACTATCCCCAGCCCATGCGCGCCTCCCTCGACGAGGGCGCGGACCGTCGGGCCAGGAACTGGCGCAGCCGCCGGCTCGGCCAGCTGCTCAGCAGGAGCGACGACCCGTGGGAACAGGCCGCGCTCTTCGCCTCCCTGCTGGATCCCGGGGAACTGGCCGACCTGGTGCGGGACCCCCGGGAGAGCGCTCACCTCGCCGGACTCTGGTCCGGGCTGGTCCCCGGAGAACCGGCAGGCCAGGCCGCCAGGGAGGTCGCGCGGCGGCTCTTCGTGGCGCGGGACCGGGACGAGATCGAGTGGATCGGGGCGGGCCTGGCCCTGGCGCTGGACGAGGCCCGCACCCGCCGGCCGCTGCCGGGCCCGGACCGGGCGGCGATGCCCGTACTGCCCGGCGCGCCCGAGTGGCTCGACCGGGTGAAAGGCGTCCGCTCCTGGCTGCACCGCGGGATGAAGCGCACCCTGCGGCGCCGTCGCCGCGGCGTGCCGGACCGGGAGAGGGGAGCGGCAGCGGAAGCGGGCCTGCGATGAGGCACACTGGCCGATGTGTCGTCTCCTCGCCGTGTCTGCCCCGTGTGCCGCCGTGAAATCGCCGTCGTCGCCACCCGCTTCGCCCGCCACGACCCGCCCGGTGCGCGCGGCACTACGGAGCTCGTCTCCTGCCCCGGCTCACGGATGACCGCGCCGCTCGGGGCGGCCCTGCAGCAGTCGCTGGACGGATACGCCCCGCCGGAGTTCCCCGGTCAGCTGCCGCTGTTCTGACCGTCGAGGTACACCCAGCGGCCGTCCACCCGTACGAAGCGGCTCAGCTCGCGCTGGCTGTCGGCCTGCCCCTCCTCGAGGTAGTGGGCGCGGAACTCGACCGTGCCCTCCTGGTGGAAGGCGCTGCCGTCCTTCGTGCCCAGGATGTCGAGCCCGGTCCACCGCAGGCCGGCGTCGAGGTCCAGGGCCGGGGGCCGCGTCGAGGGGTGCCAGGTGTGGAGCAGGTAGGCGGTGTCGAGCACCACGAACGCGCTGTAGCGCGAGCGCATCAGCCGCTCGGCGGTCGGTGCGGTCGCCTCCCCGCGGTGGAAGGGGCCGCAGCACTCCGCGTAGGACTGCTCGCGCCCACAGGGGCAGGGCGCGGCGGGGTCGGCCTTCGCGGCGGCCGGCCGCGCGGTGGACTTCGTACGGGAACGAGACTTCTTGGACATGCCCCCATCCTCCCCGACGGCCGCCCCGGCCCCGTCCCGCCCTCGGGGAGGCCGGGCCACCGCCGGGAGCAACGGGCCGTCCGGCAGGAGAACCGGGAACACAGGGAGCAACGGGCTGTCCGCCAGGAGAAGCGGGATCACCGGAATCGAGCGGGATCACCGGGAGCGCAGTCGCCGCCTGGCACCCCGCTGCCAGAGGAACCGGCGGCCGGGACTCAGAGCCCGCCGCGCAGCTGCTCCCACTCCCGGCGGTCCCGTTTGGTGGGGCGTCCCGTTCCACGGTCGCGCACACCGATACCGAGGACCTCCTTCGGCGGGCGCGGCGCGCTGCGGTCCACGTACGCCTCGGCCGCGGGGGCCGCGCCGACCCGCTTGCGGACGAGCTGGGAGACGATGACCACGCGTTCCCAGCCCTCGTGCCGCACCCGGACCTCGTCGCCGATCCGCACGGACTGGGCGGGCTTGGCCCGCTCGCCGTTGACCCGCACGTGTCCGGCACGGCAGGCAGCGGCGGCCGTCGACCGTGTCTTCATCAGCCGCACGGACCAGATCCAGCTGTCGACCCTGACGGTTCCCGTATCCGAAGCCATGCGAGCAGCCTAATGCCGTGCGGCGAGCGCTTGCCGCAGCGCTGTCAGGGACGGCTGGGCGGCGGCCCGGCAGGACGGCACGAGGTCCGCGAAGTTCAGGAAGCCGTGCACCATGTCGTCCTGGACGTCCAGACGCGCGGGCACGCCCGCGTCGCGCAGCTGGCGCGCGTAGGTGGTGCCCTCGTCGAGCAGCCGGTCGTTGCCCGCGACCAGGACGTACGCCGGGGCCAGCCCCGAGTGGTCGCCGGCCAGTGAGACCGCGCCGTAGGGGACGGCTTCCTGGCGGGGGATCGCCCCGAAGTGGTGGCGCTTGAAGAACAGCATCGCGTCCGCGCCCAGGACGGGCGCCGAGGCGAACCGCGCGCGCGAGGGCGTCATGTCCAGACCCGTCGCCGGATACCAGAGCAGCTGGAAGACCGGCTGCGGCAGACCCCGGTCGCGGGCCATCAGACACACGGCGGCCGAGATCGACGCGCCCGCACTGTCCCCGGCGACCGCCACCCGGGCCGGATCGCCGCCCAGCTCGCCCGCGTGCGCCCGCACCCACGCGTACGCGGCGAACCCGTCCTCCAGAGCCGCCGGGAACGGGTGCTCGGGCGACAGCCGGTAGTCCACCGACACCACGATCGACCCGCTCTCCTTCGCCGTGGTGCGGCAGAGCGCGTCGTGGCTGTCCCGGTCGCCGATGACGAACCCGCCGCCGTGGCAGAAGACGGTGACCGGCAGTCCGGGGTCCGTCGAGGGGTGATAGACGCGCACCGGGATCCCGCCCGCAGGGCCGGGGACGGTGCGCTGGGAGACCTTCGCGAGCTGTGTCGTGACGGGCAGCAGGGCGAGCGCGGCCGCCGACTGCTTGCGGAAGGTGACGGGATCGAGGGACCAGTCCAAGGCCGGGATCTGGTCGAGGAACTGCTGGAGTGCGGCTTCGATCGGCATACGGCTCTCCCTGACGGATCGTCAACGATGCGCAGAATGTACGTGCCTCCTGCACCGAGGGGAAGAGCCGTACCGTCCGGGACCGACGGTCCTACAGTGGGGGCGGGCGGGCCCGGCCGAGGGACGTTCGGCGCAGGGCGAGGCAGAGGGAGCGGACGGTGGGCGACATGTCGTGGCCGGTCCTGCTGTCGCCCCGGGCCGCCAAGGTGGCCGCCGAACTCCCCTTCCCCGTGCGGGAGATGGTCCGTGACGTGCTCGACCTCGCCGCACGGTCACCCTGGGGATTCGCCCAGTGGGACCCCACCGACCCGGAGGGCGAGGACGTGCGTTCGGCAGCCGTCGGCCTGCTCACCGTCGTGTACTGGGTCAACCGCGCCGCCCGGCGCCTGTCCGTCCTCGACGTCGTCTGGACCGGGTGACGGCAGTCGGTCGGGCCGGTGGGCCGCCGGTCCCGGGCAGGGCCGAAGCTACGGGCGACGCGTCGGGGCCGGTGTGCCGCCAGGGGGAGAACCCGCAGTCCCGGAGCTTTGTCAGTGCCGCCGTCTAAGGTGTGATCACTCGCCCGTGGAGCGGGCGGGCACGGAGTTCGTGAACGCACGGGGAGCACGGGGGAGCACGTCATGGGGGAGTCCCAGAGCCGGCGGACGGTCGGCGACTACGAGGTGGCGCTGGACGCCTACGCCGAACCAGCGCCCCAGCTGCGCTGTCGCAACGCGTCCGGGCGCGAGCTGAAGAAGCTGCCGCCCGCGCTGAAGAACGAGCCCGCGGTGCAGGAACTGAAGGGCCTGGCGGAGTGGGTCGGGGACCACGCCGCCGAGGCGCGCAGCCATGTGGAGCGGTGGATGTCCCGCTCGCTGCCGGTTCCGACGGCGCTCGTACGGGCGGTGTGGTCCGACCCGTACTGGCGCAGGGCACTGCGCTACGCGGTGGTCGCCCCGTACGCCCAGGGCCCCGACGGCGGACCGGACATCGCGAGCGCCGGGCTCCTGACCGACGTGGACCCGGGCCCGGACGGCGCCCTGCGGGCCACCGGGGTCGACGGCAGCGTCAGCATCCACGCACCCCTGCTGGCCCTGCCCCACCCGGTACTCCTCGACCCGCAGGGCACCGGACAGCTGGAGCGCTGGCACGACCTGCTGGACACCTTCGGCGGCGAGCAGCACATCGAGCAGCTGCACCGCACGGTGTGGGTGCGGCCCGATTCGTCACCCGCCCCGCTCCCCAGGATTCCCTACGGCATCTGGGCCTTCGACGGCGCGGACTACGAGAGCGGGGCCCGCTTCGCGCGCGTGGTGTCCCGGTTCGACGGCACGATCAGCGGGGAATCCGTCCACTATTCCTTCTCCGAGGCCGGGTTGCCGCACGGGCTGACGCTCGACCTGCGCTACCAGGGACCCATGTCCGCCGTCGGTGTGCACCAGTTCGACTGGAGCCGCACCCACGGCAGGCACGGCCCGGGTGCCTACGACACGGTGCCGCGCGTCGCCTGGTCCGAGGGCGTCCGGGCGATGGCGGCCGTCTTCGACGAGTGCGACGCCCCGATGTCCGGCGAACCGCTGGAGGCCGACTCCACGGCCGCCTACCAGAAGTTCCTCGTCGGCTGCGCGGAGTACGGCGCCGTCGCACCCTCGCCCGCCGAACCGGCGCCGCCCCTCGCGCGGGCGACCGACGCCCAACTGCTCGCCGCCGGAGCCGTACTGCCCGGCAGCCCCGCGGGCCCCGACGAGGAACACCTGACGGCCCGCGCGTACGACTGGGCCGCCCTGGACGCCGGGGACCGCATCGTCCGCCTGGTCCCGCGGCGGGCCGGCGCCGCCGAGGACGTGGTGGCGGACGTGCTCGGGCTGACCCCGGACACCGGCACCGGCCAGGAGGTGGGCCGGGTGCGGACCCGGCCGCTCGGCTTCCTCGCCCGGGTGTGCGTGGCCCGCCCGCAATCCGCGCACCTCGCCATGTCGCTGCTCTCCCCGATGCGCCGCTGCGCCGAACAGGCACCCGCGAAGCCCGGCCGTTCGGCCGGCCAGCTGCGCGACACGCTCGTCAGGTCGACCGGGTCCGATCCCGGGCTGCTGCCGTACGCACTGGACGAGGGAGCCCGGATCGTCGCCAGGGCGGGCAGCGCGGCCATGGCCAGGCCGCTGTTCGGCGAAGCGCGGGAGGCCGACCGCAAGCTCGGCGGCCCGGTCGACGAGGACGCCCACCAGGAACTCCTGTCCGAGTCCGCACAGCTCGGCATCGTCACCGTCAAGGTGCTGAAGGAGTACCGCGCCGAGGTGGCGGCACGGACCACGGACGCCGAGTCCTACCGCCGCTACCGCGAGATCGTGCGGGACTGGTGCCGGTCGGGACAGGAGATCCCCGGTGCCTTCGCCGTCGACCTGACCACGGGCACCGAAACCCCGCTCCCCGACGACGACACGAACACCGAGATCCTCGCCGCCCTGCTGACCCGGCGCGGACTGGAGAAGGCGGCCCCCGGCGTCTGGGCGGCCTGGCTCCCGACGCTGCGGCGGCTCCTGCGCGAACAGCCCGAACTGGGCGACGAACTGCTGCGCCTGACGTCCGTGCCCCGTGGCGGTTCGGCCGCCGCCCTGGCCCGCACCGCCGAGTCCTGGCTGGACCTTTTGGCGAACGTCGGGGTCCTGGCGCGCCTCACCGGTGAAGCCGCATCGGCCGACCACATCCCCGTGCCCGCAGCCCAGCGCTGGCTCACCCTCTTCCTGGTCAGCTACCAGGGGATGCGCCTGCCGGTCACCGGCCTGGAATCCGTACTGGCCGCCGTCGCCCGGCGCACGGCAGCGGCGGGGGAGACCCGGCAACCACTGGCCGGACTGCGCACCCCGCTCGACCGGGCGAGCACCTGGCGGGCGGGGCAGAACCTCGAACTGCTGGCCGCGCAGCTGCGCCTGGGGATGCCCTTCGCCGACCTGGAGCCCTACCAGCGGCTGGAGGCACTCCACTGGCTGGAGAAGCGAGGCACGGCGGAAGTCGAGGCACTGCTGGCCGAACCGCGGTTCCGCGACAGCATCCGCGAGGAGCTCCAGGAAGACGTACGCGGCCAGCTCGCCTACACCGTGGGCAGGCATCCACTGGGCAAGGCACCGAAGGCGGCCCGGCGGATCGCGGAGCGCGCGCCGCTGCGCGAGCTGCTGGACGAGGTCCTCGCGCAACGGGCGGCACAGCTCTCCGAAGGGGACAGCAGGGACAGGCTGTACGCCTGGCAGGCCCTGCTGCTCCACACGGAACCGCTGCTGCACGCCAAAGTGGCCGAGCACTTCGAGGGACCGGTGCGCACCGCGCTGGGTGCCGACGCGACCCTCGTGCTGGCCGAGACGGTGGCCGCTCTCTGCGCGGACGCCGAACACGGCGCGGAGCCGGACGCGGGCGTGGACGGCGCGGCGGCCGGGTGCCCCTTCGCCGCCATGTCGGCCGATCAGGCCAGGACCGTACTCGCCGCGTCAGGTGCGGAGCTGAGGGCCCTCGCCACGGGGGGACACACGGGCGACCCGCGGACCCGCGCCATGCTCTACCTCGACGTCACGGTTCCGGAAAGGGCCGCACTGTTCCGGCCGGTCTGGGATGCGCTCGACGGCTTCACCGACGAGCGGTGCCGGACGAGGGCGTCGGCGGTGCTGCTCGGGGTGCTGGAGTGCGAGGAGTGGCAGCGGGAACTGCGGGCCCTCCTCGACTAGGAAGAGCGCAGGACAAGGACGAGTAGGGCGAGCCAGGACAAGGGCCGGCCCGGATCCGGGCAGGGCAGGCCCGGACGGGACGGGACGGGTCCGGACAGGGGGTCCCGGAGCGACCCCTGCGGCCGGCCCCGGGCGGCTGTCCCGGCTCGCCGCGCTTCCGTACGGTGGACACGTCGCCGTGGGCACGCCCCGGATGCGGAAGCGCGGGGGTGGCCGCCTACTGGAGTGGGGCCGGACGGCCCCGGCTCGCCGCACCGGGTGTTCCGCCCGCCAGAAGGGTTTGCGCCATGCTCCGAATCCGCCGAGTTCCCGCCGGTCGCCAAGTCCCCGCCAGGCGCCGAGTTCCCGCCGGTCGCAGGGTTTCAGCCGCGGTCGCCGTGGCCGTACTGGCTGGCAGTCTCCTGCTGGCCCCCGGGGCGGCGGCCGAGACTGCCGTGGACCCGGGGCGCTGCGCGGCGCTCCAGCGCGATGTCGACGCCTACCGGCGCGGCGAGGTCCAGTACTTCGTCGACCCCACCCCCGCCTGGCGGGCGGAGGCCGAACGGTTGGGCTGCGACATCTGCGGTCTCTGAACCGGCGGCACCCTCAGGCCCAGGGCGTATCCGCGCGTCTCACGCGGGCAGCCGGTTGGGGTGGGACATCCTGCGGGCCGCCCGCAACAGGCCCTGGATCTGCGGCCCGGCCTGGTCGGGAGCGCTCACCGGGGTGGGGAACGCCAGCCGGACATCGGTGTGCGACCGGGAGCACTCCAGCCGCAGCGTGATGCCGTACCGGTCCATGGCCAGCGGCATGACCCGGGTCGGCTTGACGGCCCTGGGCGTACGCACCAGCCGGAGCAGCAGCGGGATCAACTCGGCGTGCGCGTCCAGGAGGTGGGTCAGCATGCCCGCCTCGACCCCGGCCAGCGGGTCCGGCGCCAGCTCCTCCAGTTCCTCCAGGGTGACGAAGGCACGGCCTTCGGCGTCCTCGATGACCGCCTGCCCGAACTCCATGCACGTGCTCTCGTCGGAGTCGGACACCCGGTAGGGAGCGGCGAGGAGTCCGGTCACGGTGACCCGCGCGCGGATCCGGTCCCGTACCGGCGTGGGGGCGACGTCGGTGAACTCCAGCCGCACCGGAACGCGTTCGGTGCCCGGTTCGGGAGGGAGGTGCGGAGTCGGCGCGTGCACGTGGATGCGGCTCATCACCCCCGCCCCGTCCAGCCTGCGCACTTCGGTGTGCAGACCGTCGCTGACGACGGTCATCGAATGCGCGGCGGCCAGTACGGACCGGACACGTTCGGCGCTGGTCGGCTGCTGGGCACGGGAGCGGGGCAGACGCATGCGGAATCTCCATGGGGGCAGCGGTGGGGGACACCAGGCTCGGCGACTTAGGTAAGCCTAACCTAATGCATTCCTGGTTGGTCCTGGACGGTTCCGATGAACCCGATCGGGCGACATCGCGACCGGATCCACCGGAACGGGCCACCACCGGGGGCGGTCCGGTGCAACGGGCCGGACGACTCCGGCCCCTCGCCCGCATGTGTCCGCCCGCACGTGCCCTCGCCCGCACAAGCCCGTGCCCGCACGCCTCCTCGCACACCCGTGCCCGTCAGCGCTCAGGGCCGACGACCGGTGACCCCCAACACCCGGTGCAGCAGCGGAGCGTCCGGCGCCACCTCGACGGGCGGCCCCCACAGCTCCGGACTCCCGGCTTCCACGACGAAGCCGGACACATGCGCGTAGCAGTCCCGCAGCGTCTGCTCGGGCAGTTCGAAGGGCTGGCCGGTGGCACGCGCCAGGTCCCAGCCGTGCACCACCACCTCCGTGAGCGCGATCCGCCCCCACAGTTCGTTGGGCAGCTCGAACCCCACCCCGGCGCCGCCCACGCCCTCCCAGGCGGCGGGGTCGTCCCACGCCTCGCCGAGTTCGCGCAGGCTCCCGGCCAGGTCCGCGCGCCAGTTCTCCGGCAGCCGCACCACCTCCGGGCCGGCGGCGGGAGCGTCGTCCTGCGCCTCCTTGCGGGCGGTCGCCGTGAACGCCCGCGACAGCATGACGATGTGGCCGACGAGGTCGGTGACGTCGTACTTCTCGCAGGGAGTGGGGTCGCTCATCTGCTGGTCGCGCACCCCCGCCAGCACCTCGGTCATTCCCTGACAGGCCGGCTTCAGATCGAGCATGGGTCCTCCTCGGTACGCCCTCGCGGTCCGCATGAGGCGGGCCACAAAGGGCAGACCGAGGAGCGCCCCGGAACTCATCGGCGTACGGCTACTCGAATCGCGAGGTGTCGCCCGCCCCTCGGCGTACGATCTCGGCCTCGCCGTCGGAGAAGTCCACGACGGTGGTCGGCACCGTGCCGCAGTCGCCGGAGTCGATCACCGCGTCCACCTCGTGGTCGAGGCGCTCCTTGATCTCCCAGCCCTGCGTCATCGGCTCCTCCTGGTCGGGCAGCAGCAGAGTGCTCGACAGCAGCGGCTCGCCCAGTTCGGCCAGCAGCGCCTGCGCGGCCACGTGTTCCGGGATCCGCACGCCCACGGTCTTCTTCTTCGGGTGCAGCAGCTGGCGCGGCACCTCCTTCGTGGCGGGCAGGATGAAGGTGTAGCTGCCCGGCGTGGCCGCCTTGATGGCGCGGAACACCCTGTTGTCGAGCTGTACGAACTGGCCGAGCTGCGCGAAGTCGTGGCACACGAGGGTGAAGTGGTGCCGGTCGTCGAGATTGCGGATCGACCGGATCCGGTTGATGCCGTCGCGGTTGCCGAGCTGACAGCCCAGCGCGTAACAGGAGTCCGTCGGATACGCGACGAGCGCACCGGACCGGATGCTGTCCACAACGCTCTTGATGGTGCGCGGCTGGGGGTTTTCGGGGTGCACGTCGAAGTACTTCGCCATTCGCGGAGTCTAGGCGATCACCGCGCGGCGACCGCCGAAGGCCCGGCCGGGCGACACCACGAAGGCGGTGCCCGGCGAAGATGTGCTGCACTGCCCCTGCGACGGCTCGTCCGCCGCACCCGTCCCCGGCCCCGTCGCCGTGACCCACCGCAACGCCCGGCCCCAGGCCGCGCCGCCCGACCCCAGGAGCGCACACCGTGTCCGACCCCGCCGCCACGCACCCGTACCCCGACAGCGAAGGGACGCGGGGCGCGCCCGCACCGCACGAACAGCTCGCCCCCGTGCTCGGCCTCCTGGGCACCTGGCACGGCCGGGGCACCGGCGAGTACCCCACCCTCGACCAGGGTTTCTCCTACGCGCAGGAGGTCACCTTCAGCCACGACGGCCGGCCTTTCCTCCGGTACGAGTCCCGGGCCTGGATCGTCGACGGGGACGGCGCCCCGCTGCGCCCGTCCGCCCGGGAGAGCGGCTGGTGGCGCCTCCAGCCCGACGGCCGCGTCGAGGCGCTCGTCACGCAGCCCACCGGAATCGCGGAGATCATGGTCGGCCGGGCGGACGGCCGCACGGTCGACCTCACCAGCCACGAAGTGGCCCTCACTCCCACCGCCAAACAGGTGGACGCCACCCGCCGCCGCTACACCCTCACCGACGACGACACGCTCGACTTCGCCCACGAGCTCGCGGCGGTCGGGCAGCCGCTGCAGCACCACCTCGCGGCGCGGTTGAGGCGCAAGGCGTAGGAGGGGCGAACCGGGAGCGTCCCGCGATCACCTCGCGGCGGTCCGCAAAAGCCCTGGTCGGAGGGCGGGACGTCCCAACACGTCGTCACTTTGGGGGTATTTGCGGTAGCTGTGGCGGTCGACCGGGAAGGCTGGTGGGCGGACGCAGGACGGAGCGGGGGCCGGTCACGGTTGCCGACCCGTACACCGAGTCGCTCGGGCGTCCGGACCCTCCGGGGCATCCGGTTCACCAAGTGCAAAGGACATCGGATCATGGTCATCACCTCGCGCAAGCGGTTCGCCGTCGCGGTCGCCGCGCTCGCCCTCGGCGGCGGGCTCGCCCTCCCGGTCACCACCGCCACGGCCGTCACCACGGCCGCCCCCGCCGCACAGAACATCGCGGTGCGGGGGACGGCCCCCGCGTGCGTGGCCCGCGACGTCATCAAGCAGAAGAAGCAAGTGACCGTCACCAACAACTGCAACCAGGTCATGCACGTGAAGCTGGTCATCAACAACGGCCCCGACGGGCAGTGCTGGACCTACCAGCGCGGCGACGCCCGGCTGTGGACCTGGAAGCTCGGTTCCTACGGCAAGATCGTCACCTGCTGATCCGCGCCGGGTACGCGTCGATCCGCGACTCGGCAGCCGACTGCCGCACCTGTTGACCTCCGCCCCGCCGGCCCGGCGGGGCGGAAGGCGCCGACGGCCGGAGGCCGCCCATCCGAAGTGCGGTGGGCGGCCTCCGGCCGTGGTGTTCCGGTGGTCGGCCCGGTCAGCCGGCGCCGCGGCCCGCGGTCCGCGGAACCGCCACCGGGTCCGCGTCGAGCGCACGCCCCTTGGTCTCCGGGGCCGCCACCGCCATCCACCCCATCGCGACCAGCACCACCACCGCCAGCACCCCGAACGTCCACGGCAGCCCGAGCAGCGGCCACAGCACCGAGCCGAACAGCAGCGGAGCGAAGCCGGTGAGGGAGCGGCTCACCGAGGACGCCCACCCGAAGCCGCTGGCCCGCAGCGCGGTGGGGTACAGCTCGGAGGCGTACGCGTACAGGACGGGGATCGCCAGCTGGATCAGGAAACCGAAGACGGCGATCGCGACCAGCGGCGCGGTCCCGCCGTCCCGCACCAGCGCGAACGCCACCAGGGCGAAGGTCGCCAGCGGTGCCGTCACCCCGATCAGCCACTTGCGGCCGACGACGTCCACCAGGGCGGTGGAGACGATGACGCCGAGAATGCCGACGGCGCTCATGAGCGTGGTGCCGGTGAACGCGGCGGCGTCGCCGTGCCCCTCGGCCTTGAGGATGGTCGGCATCCAGCTGAGCGCCGCGTAGTAGACGAGCATGATGGCGGCGAAGGCCAGCCAGAGCGCCGAGGTGATCCGCGGGCTGAACCCCCAGATCAGCCGCAGCTGTTCGACCGCCGCAGCCAGTCCCCTCGTACGGGGACCCTCGTCGGGGCGGGCGACGCCGTACGGCTCGGGGACCGCTCCGGTACGGGCCACCAGGTCGTCGATGACTGCCCTGGCCTCCGCCTCGCGGCCCTTCTCGGACAGATAGACCGGCGACTCCGGTACCCCGCGGCGTACCCAGAACAGCAGCAGCGCGGGCAGCGTCATCGTGAGGAGCATCCACCGCCAGTTCCCGTCGAGCGGCAGCATCGCGGTCGACACCAGCCCGCACAGGGTGATCCCGACCGGCCACCACAGATCGAGCGCGGTGAGGATCCGCCCCCGGTACTTGCGCGGGGAGAACTCGCTGACCAGCGCGTAGTCGACCGGAATGCAGCCGCCGAGCCCGATGCCCGCGAGGAAGCGCAACAGCAGGAAGACCCAGTACGCGGGCGAGGCCGCGCCCAGCACGGAGAAGACCGCGAAGATCAGCAGCGTCACGCTGAACGCCTTCTTGCGGCCGATCCGGTCCGCCACCGAGCCCCAGGCGATCGCGCCGACCGCCATGCCGACCAGGTTCGCGGTGGCGACGAGTCCGCGCTCCGCGAGGGTGAGGTCGAACTCCGTGCCCACCAGCGGCATCAGGAAGCCGTTCAGGGCGATGTCGTACGCGTCGAAGAGGTAACCGAGGCCGCCGATGAGGAACACCTTGCCCTGGACACCCCATTTCCACGGGAGATCCTGGACGATCTGATCGCCTGACTTCACTGTCGCTCCAAAACCGGGGTAGGGCGGTGCACGCACGGTCGGAACTCCTTGTTCCGCAGCGAAGCATCCTGCCTCAGAGCGGGCCGGGCGACGCAAGGCGGGGCCGTCCGGGGCGGACGGCCCTCGATCCGCGGGCCGGTGCGTCAGGTCTGTGGCTGTGCGTCCCGGCCGCTGCGGGCCTCGGCCCGCTCCGTGATCTCGGCCACGACCTCGGACTTCGCGTCGGCGTAGTTCTGCATGAACTTCCAGTCCTGCGAGGCCAGGCGCAGCTTCGTGCGCTGGTAGAGCTCGCGGTCGGCGGGGTGCGCACGCAGATGGTCGCGGAAGCGGAGCATCCGGGCGGTCTCGGCGCAGTCCGGCGGGAAGACGTGCAGGTTGGCCTGGGGGAGCGCGGTACTGAGCCCGGACTTCTTCAGCACCCGGTGCTCGTACCAGTCGGGTTCGCGGATGGCCAGCACATAGTCCAGCGCGGCGAGCGGCACCGCGTAGGAGTCCTCGTCGGCGGGGTCCGGCACGACGAGCACCAGATCCAGCAGGGGCTTGGCGGCGAGACCGGGCACCGACGTCGAACCGGCGTGGTGCAGCTCGACCGCGTGCGGCAGCACCTCGCGGATGCGCGCGGCCTCCTCCTCGTACACGGCGGGCCAGACGGGATCGTAGGGATCGATGCTGATCCGTCCCTGGAGGGGCTGCGGCGTTCCCACCGTGGCGGCGCGAATGGCCTCCTCCGACGTCGGGGCCGAACCGTCGGGCTGGTCGGTCATCTGATTTCCTCCGTACGGGGCGCGGCCCCGCTGCGGCCCATGAGGGCGACGGCGCGGGGCAGACAGCCAAGGGCGGGGCGGAGCAAGGCGGCGCGGGTGGGTCGGCACGAGCGTCGACCACGATACGAGGCGGCCGGGACGGGCCCGTGGGGGAGTCGGGCGGAGGCTGCCGTCACGGTCAGGAACGCCCGCGCCCACGCACCGTCAGGAGCGCACCGGGCCGCCCCGCTCCGGGACCGCGGTGCGCGGCCCGGCCCGGTGAGCCGCACCGGGGCGACCGGCCGTGCGGCCCTCAGCGAGCCGGCGGTCGACCGTACCGGGGAGCCCGGCCCCGCGACCCGCGTCGAGGCCACGGGCCTCATGAGCTGGATCGGGGCGCCCGGCCCCGCGACCCGCATCGAGACCACGGGCCTCGTGAGCTGGATCGAGGCGCCCCGCCCCGCGACCCGCATCGAGGCGACCAGCTTCATGCGCTGGATCGGGCAGCCCCGCCCCGTGTGCCGTGAGCAGCCGTCCCGCGCTGGGCCAGGCGCGGTCGTCGACCGTCAGGAAGGGCTCGGCGGCCACGTCCGCCGGGGTCAGCCCGGTGAACGTCCTGATGTCGCGGTGCAGATGGGACTGGTCGAAGTACCCGCCGTCCGCCGCGACCCGGGCCGCGCCCACACCCGCCACCAGCCGGTGGGCGGAACGGTCGAAGCGGGCCAGCCGCACGGCGTGCTTGGGCGCCATGCCCAATTGCGCCTGGAAGCGGGACCACAGGCGCTTGCGGCTCCACCCCAGCTCCGCCGCCAGCCCTTCGACACGTACGCGGCCGTGCCGGGAGGCGATCCGCTGCCAGGCCCAGGCAACCTCCGGATCGACCGGCGCGTGCGAGGCGGCGCGGCGGGCGAGCAGCGATTGGACCCGTGCGAAGCGCTCCTGCCACGAGGCGAGTTCGCTCAGCTGCTCGTGGATCCGCGCCGCGTCACGGCCCCAGAGCGCGTCGAGGCCCACCATGGTTCCGGCCAGTTCGGCGGGCCCTGCGCCCAGCACCGCACGGGCGACCACGGGGGACAGGCGCACCTGGAGGCACTCGGCCCGCTCGCCCCACGCGCGTGCGCTGCCGCCGGAGCCGAAACCCGGCCCGGTGACGAGGCTGCCCCGGCACCGCTGCCCTTGGCCGTCGTCCACGTGGGACCGGCTCTCCCCGAGATCCAGGAACAGCGTCACGGCCGGGTGCGGCACGATCCGCAACCCGCCGCTCAGGGCCCCGGCGATACGGAACCCGGCCATGTCGACACCGGGCACCAGGCCCGCCCGCTCCGGACGGGCGACTTCCCAGGAAGCCTGATCGGAAGGCCCGTTCGCCGTGTCACGCATGCCTCCACGGTACGGGGACCGGCAGCGCGGCGGCGGGAACATTTTTCCAATCCCCGGGCGCACGGCGGCGACCACAGTGGGCGCATGACTCCTGCCCAAGGAACACCGAGTACGCCACCCGCCGAAACCGCTGCCGGCCCGGCCCCCGGGCCCGCCGAGGAGGCCACCCTCTCCCTCGGCCACGGCGACCTGCACGTCTGCCTCGACGGCCCGCGCCACGCCCCCGCGCTTCTCCTCGTCCACGGATCGGCCGCCACCGCCCGATCCTGGGACTGGCTGGTCCCGCTGCTGACCTCGTCCCACCGCGTCGTACGGGTCGACCTGCCCGGCCACGGCCGCTCGCCCGCACCCGCCGACGGCGACTTCGCGACGGCCGCACAGGCCCGCGCCGTCGGTGCGGCGCTGGAGCGGCTCGGCATCGGGCACGCCGTGGTCGTCGGCCACTCCAGCGGCGGCTACACCGCCACCGCTCTCGCCGGGCAACGCCCCGGCCTGGTGACCGCACTCGCGCTGATCAACACCGGGCCGGCCCTGGAGGCCTTCATCGCCCCGGAGTCCGGCCCGCCCGACCCCGCCGACTGGCCGCCGTCCGACGAGGAGCTGCGCCGTTTCGCCAGCAGTGGCTTCCGGGACGGCTTCGAGATCCCGCAGGAGTTCGTGGAACAGCTGCGCACCCTGGACCTCCGTGCGAGCGCGGCGGCCATGCGGGGCTCGCTCGCCTACCTCAAGGAGCAGGCACTCCCCGCGCGGCTGGCACCGCTCGGCACGCCCCTCCAGGTGATCTTCGGTGACCAGGACCGCAGGTGGCTGCCGTCCTCCGCCGCCGACTACCGGGCCGTCCCGGGCGCGGACGTCACGATGCTGCCCGGCTCCGGCCACACGCCGATCATCGAAGACCCCGCGGGCACCGCCGCACCGCTCCTGGCCTTCACGGCGCGGCACCGGGGTCCTCGGACGTGATCGCGGCCCGCTTCCCGTGCCGCGGTGGCACGGGAAGCGGGCCGATCTGAGTCCGTCGGCCCCTCAGCGGCCGAGGCCGCGGTCCAGGGCGCGGATCAGTTCGCCGTCCGCGGTGTCGCCGTCCAGGGACCAGGCCATCGCGCCGCCGAGCCCCCGGGCACGTACATAGGCGGCCTTGGTGAGCAGTACGGCCGGGTCGTCGTACGTCCACATGGTCGTGCCGTCGAACAGCCAGGCGTGGCCGCGCAGCAGGTCGCGGTGCACCTTGAACCTGCCCTCCTGGACGAGGGGCTTGAGCTCCTTGTAGTCGGCGTATCCGGCGGCCCACTTCGCGGGCGCGGGGCCGGTGGCGGGCTTGCCGAGGCCGTTGCCGCCGCCGGTGACGCCGGTCCAGCCCTGTCCGTAGAACGGCATCCCGACGACCAGCTTGCGGGCGGGCGCGCCGCGCTGGAGCCAGGACTGCACCGTGCCGTGCACGCTGAAGTCGCCCGGGGCGAAGAGGGCCGACTGCTGGGCCGTCTTCTTCTCGCCGCTGACGTGGAAGTCGTAGCCCTGGAGGTTGACGAAGTCGAAGTCCTTCATGATCTTGCGGACCTCGAAGCCCGCGTCGATCTTCTCCTCCGAGGTCGGCACGAACGCGGACAGCTCGTAGTGCTTGCGCTTCTGCTTGCCCAGCGCGTCGAGCTGGCTGCGGAACTCCCGTACCAGCGCGGTGAAGTTCTGCTTGTCCTCGGGGCGGTACACGGTGTCGGTGTCGCCGGCCGAGCCCGGCCACTCCCAGTCGATGTCGATGCCGTCGAAGACTCCCTCGGCCGCTCCCTCGCCGCCGCGCGCGCCGTCCTTGGGCAGGTCGCCCTTGATGTACAGGTCGATGCAGGAGGAGACGAGCGCCTTGCGCGAGGCGGGGGTGAGCACGGCGTCCGAGAAGTTCGTCGACCAGCTCCAACCGCCCAGCGAGATCATGGCCTTGAGGTTCCTGTGCTTGGCCTTGAGCTCGCGGATCTGGTTGAAGTTGCCCGCCAGCGGCTGGGTGTCGGTGTCGGCCGCCCCGTCGACGGAGGTCGCGGCGTCCAGCGGACGCTGGTAGTCGGCCCACGGGTCGCTCTCGCCCGGGGCCGGGGTGAGGAAGCACTTGCCGGACTTGTCGACGTTGCCGAAGGCGTAGTTGAGGTGGGTGAGGCGTGCTGCCGTACCGCTGGTGTCCAGGTCCTTGACCTGGAAGTTGCGGCCGTACACCCCCCATTGGGTGAAGTAGCCGACCCGTTTGAGCGGGGTCGCGGAGCCGTGGCCCGCGCCCGGCTGCGCGGCAGCGGGTGCGGGGCCGGGCGCGGCGCTCGCGGGGGGCGCGAGGGTGGCGAGGAGCGAAGTGACGCAGGCGGCGGC
This sequence comes from Streptomyces sp. NPDC004111, assembly GCF_042874215.1. NCBI lineage: Bacteria > Bacillati > Actinomycetota > Actinomycetes > Kitasatosporales > Streptomycetaceae > Streptomyces > Streptomyces sp. NPDC004111. The sequence goes on along the minus strand of NZ_JBIAMU010000020.1, from coordinate 5,486 downwards.
GACGAGGGCCGACCCTTTCAGAAGTCTTCGACGCATGCGTGGACGTTATTGGTCTGGACCAACTAGGGTCAAGGGGTGGTCATGAGGTGGTCATGGGCGCGAGGTGAGCGAGGGGACGCGGGGACTACGGGGCCAGCAGTGACGCGTACCGGTCGAGGTCGATGTTGCCGCCGCTGATGATCACTCCGATCCGCCGGCCGCGCAGCCGGTCGGCCAGACGGCGGACCGCGGCGAACCCCAGACACCCTGTGGGTTCCACCACGATCTTCATGAAGGTCGCGAAGTCCCGCATGGCATCCACGAGTTGCGCGTCGGAGACGGTGTGGATGTCGGTGACCTCACGGCGGACGATCTCGAACGTCCAGGCGCCCAGGTGCTGGGTCTGGGCGCCGTCGGCGATGGTCTTCGGGGTGTCGATGTGGACGACGGACCCCTGACGCAGGGACTGCCGGCCGTCGTCCCCGGCCTCGGGCTCCACGCCGTACAGCCGGCACCCGGGCGACAGCACCCGCGCCGACAGCGACGATCCCGACAGCAGCCCGCCTCCGCCCAACGGGACGAACAGGTCGTCGAGTTCACCGACCTCCTCGAACAGCTCCTTGGCCACCGTGCCCTGCCCCGCGATCACATGCGGGTGGTCGTACGGAGGGATCAGCGTGAGGCCGTGCTCGGCGGCCAGCGCGCGGCCGATCTCCTCCCGGTCCTCGGTGTAGCGGTCGTAGGTGACGACCTGCCCGCCGTAGCCCTTGGTCGCGGCGACCTTGGACGCGGGCGCGTCGTGCGGCATCACGATCGTGGCCGGGATGCCCAGCAGCCGCGCGGACAGCGAGACGGCCTGGGCGTGGTTGCCGGAGGAGTAGGCGACCACCCCGGCCCGCCGCTGCTCGGGAGTGAACTGAGCCAGGGCGTTGAAGGCGCCGCGGAACTTGAAGGCGCCCATCCGCTGGAAGTTCTCGCACTTGAACACGACATCGGCGCCGAGCGCCTCGTTGACCAGGCGCGAACGCAGGACCGGTGTGCGGTGGGCGTGAGGGGCGATGCGGTCGGCGGCGGCCCGGACGTCGTCGTAGGTGGGCGGCTGGAGCACGGGTGACTGAGACATCCGCCGATCATGACCCTTCGGGAGGTACGGACGCCAGGGCGCGTCCCCTTGCTCAGCGGTGCGCCGGGGCCGGCCGCTGCGCCGCGTCGTCGGCGGCGTCGGGCCGGGCGGAGGGTGCCGGGTCCGCCGCCTTGGCGCTGCGTCGGCGTCCCCCGGCCACCAGCACTGCGGCCAGCCCTAGCCCCGCCCACAGCGTCAGCGTCAGCTGGGCCGGGCCCGAGGCCGCTCCGTCGAAGAAGGCCGTCGACCTGAGCAGGGTGCCGCCCGCGCCCGGCGGCAGCAGCTGACCGAGTGCCCCGGCGGGTGCGGGCAGCAGCTCGGGCGCGCTGGTAACCCCGGAGAACGAGTTGCCGAGCAGCACCATCACCAGTCCGCCGAGCGCCAGCCCCGCCCGGCCCAGCACTGCCGCCAGCCCCGCGATCCCCGCCGCGACGGCCAGCACGGTCAGGCCGAGCACGCCCGCCTCCGTCCACCAGTCGCCGCTCAGGATGCCCAGCCAGCTGTGGGCCAGCCCGGCGGCCACCAGGCCGACCAGCGCGGACGCTCCGGTCAGCGCGAGCACGGCGCGCGCCCCGCGCAGCTGCAGAACGGTGACCACGGCCCCGGTTGCCACCCCGGCCAGCGCCAGCGGCAGGAGGCTCGCGCCCAGTGCGCTGCCCCTCGGGTCACCGGGCGGCGTGGCCACCACGTCCGTCACGCGCGGCGGCGCAGCTGCTGGGGTCCTGGCGGTCGCGGCGTCCCGCAGCAGCTGGGCGACGACGGGGCTCCCGGCGGTCGCGGTGAGCACCTCGACCCCCTGCGGGGACGCCACGACCGCGCCGTACACGTCGCGGTTCTCGATGGCGGTGAGGGCGCTCGCGCGGTCGGGGTAGCGGTGCACCTCAAAGGCGCCCGGCCGCTGCTCGAACCCCTGCTGGAGCTGCGCGAGCGCCGCGGGCGGCCCCGCGACACCGACCGGGAGGTCGCGCGGCGCGATGCGGGCGGCGGGCCAGGCGAACGCCCACAGGGCCAGGGCCGCCACGACGGGGGCCAGCAGGAGCGCGACGAGAGTGCGACGGGAGAGCGAGAGCGGGGCGGACATGAGGTCCCTCGATTCCTAAAAAGAAGGATCGTTCTTTTTTCTTTCCTCCATGGTGTCCCTCTGCCCGTCCTTGTCAAGAAGGAATGTTCGTTTTAAGTTGTGGAGATGGCACGCGTATCCCAGGAACACCTCGACGCCCGGCGCCGCCAGATCCTGGACGGCGCGACGCGCTGCTTCGCGCGTTCGGGCTTCCACGCTGCGTCCATGCAGGACGTGCTGCGCGAGATCGGCCTCTCGCCGGGGGCCGTCTACCGGTACTTCAGCGGCAAGGACGAACTGATCGCGGCCATCGCCACCGAGGTCTTCGCCGATGTGCGTGCCGCCTTCGAGGCCGCGGCCGAGCAGAGCCCGCCGCCGCTGCCGCACGAACTGCTGGCCCGGGTGGTCGGCCAGGTCGTGGCGTCCCGCGAGGGGCTGCGCGTCGACGGGCGGCCCGCGTTCCCGGGCCTGGTCCTCCAGGTGTGGGCGGAGACCCTGCGCGACGAACGGCTCCAGGTGCTGCTGTGGTCCGCGTACGCGGAGATGTGCGGCGTCTGGGTGAGGCTCGTCGAGAGCTACCGGGCCGCCGGGCTGATGTCCGCGGACGTACCGGCGGACCATGTGGCGCGCACGATGATCGCGCTGGCCCAGGGGTTCATCGCGCAGCAGGCACTGTTCGGGGAGGCGTCACCCGATGTGCTGCGGGACGGGCTGAAGGCGCTGACCACGATGGAGCGCCCCGCAGCGGAAGCGCCCCTCACGCACCCCTGAGCAGGTCGTCGATCTCCGCCGCGTAGAGCAGGGCCGGGTCGAAGTCCATGCCGGCGAACTGCCCGGCGACCTCCAGGGACAGCACCCCGTGCAGCCGGGTCCAGAAGGACAGCGCCCGGTGCAGGAGCGCGGGCGGGGCCGGGTGGCCCTGTGCCCATTGCCGGTGGTCCGCGAGATGGGCGGCGAACTCCTTCGCCGGACCGGCGCCGGAATCCATCGGCGCGGACCCCGTCGGCGCGGACTCCGCCGATACGGACTCGGCCGACGAGGGCTCCGTCCCTGCGGGCTCCGCCGGCGGGGGTTCCGCCGCTGAGGGCGCCGCCGTCCCGGCCGCGGCGAGGGTGTCCAGCAGCGTCGCCATGACCTCCCCCGAAATCGCCGTCGTGTCCGCGGGTGCCTGGTAGCCCGGCACGGGAGTGCCGTAGATCAGCAGGTACCGCTGGGGGTCCGCCAGGGCCCACCGGCGCATCGCCAGGGCCAGTGCGGCCGGGTCCGCGCCGGAGTCGGCCGCGCCGCGCAAGGTGTCGGCGAGGCTCCGGTACGCGTCCCTGATGAGTTCGGTGATCAGGTCGTCGCGGCTGGCGAAGTAGCGGTAGAGCGCGGGACCGCTCATGCCCATCTGCTTGGCGATGGCGTTGAGCGAGAGCGCGGAGGCGCCCGCGGTGGCGATCTGTTCCCAGGCGCGTTCCTTGACCTCCGCCCGCACCTGGGCGCGGTACCGCTCGCGCGGAGTCTGCGTGCCGGAATCCGTCACGGTTGCCACCTGCTCTCTCCGTACCTGCTGCTCTCGCCCTGCCTGCGCGGATACAGACTCAAGAATTAGTTAGAGGCTATCACTCAAGCTCTTGACGAGGGCTTCTCGCAGACGTTAGAACTTATAACGAACACGAGAGCACATCACCAGATGTGCGGTGCGGTGGAGGTCGCCATGAACGTCGAAGGACTCGTCGAGATCGTGCTGCCGGGCGAGGTCGAGCCGGACGGACTGCTCGTCAGGCGCGGAGCGCTGCCCACGGCGGGGCCCCGGCAGGTCCTCGTCCGGATGGAGGCGACCGGGGTCTCCTTCGCCGAGCAGCAGATGCGCCGCGGTCGCTACTACGACCAGCCGGCCTACCCGTTCGTCCCCGGGTACGACGTCGTCGGCACGGTCCAGGCGGTCGGCGAGGGCGTCGACCCCGGCCTGATCGGCACGCGGGTCGCGGCACTCGTCAAGGTGGGCGGCTGGGCCAGCCACGTACGGGTCGACGCGGCGGACACGGTTCCGGTGCCCGACGGCATCGGCGCCGCCGAGGCGGAGACCCTCGTGGTCAACGGCATCACCGCCTGGCAGATGCTGCACCGCAAGGCCCGGATCCGTGCGGGCCGGACGATCCTGGTGCACGGCGCCAACGGCGGCGTCGGCTCCGTACTGGTCCAACTCGGCCTCGCCGCAGGGGTGAAGGTCATCGGTACGGCCTCCGCCCGGCACCACGAAGCGCTGCGGCAGCGCGGCGTCGTTCCCGTCGACTACCGCACCGAGGACGTTCCCGCCCGGGTCTGTGAACTCGCACCCGGCGGCGTCGACGCGGTCTTCGACCACGTCGGCGGCCGGAGCGTCGTCGACTCCTGGCGCCTGCTCGCCCCCGGCGGCACGCTCGTCTCGTACGGCAGCGCCTCCACCAGGGACGACCGGGGCTCCAAGCAGTTGCCGGTGCTCAGGATCCTCGGCCGGGTGTGGTGGTGGAACACCGTGCCCAACGGCCGCCGGGCGTACTTCTTCAACGTCTGGGCCGGCCGTTCACTGGCCAGGAACCGGTTCCGGAGCCGGCTCCGCGCCGACCTCACCCAGGTCTTCGCCGCCCTCCAGCGAGGCGACGTCACCGCACAGATCGCTGACCGCTTCCCGCTCGACCGCATCGCGGACGCCGTGCGGCTGGCGGAGTCCGGCACGGTGGCGGGCAAGGTCGTGCTGCACCCGTAGCACGCCGTACGCAAGCGGCCGGGCGGGCGCGGTGCGCCGCGGGCCCGGACCTGACCGGGCGGACCGAACCGCGCGAGATCGGCACGCCGCGTCGAACCGCCTTTCCGAACCGGGCTTTCCGGCGGTCCTGTTGAGCAGTCCTGTTGAGCCGGCCTGTTGAGCTGCCCTGTTGAACAGCCGCGCCGCACCAGCGTGTGAGCCGCGCCGGCCGGAAGCCGCGCCGGACCGCCGAGGGCGGCGCACCCGCAGAGCCGGGCAGGCGTGCGGACCGGACCCGGAACCGGATCTGGGCCCGGAACCGGACCTGGGCCCGGAACCGGACCTGGGCCCGGAATCGGACCTCGCTCCAGGGCCACAACTCCCTGCCGGTACGTCTCAAGCCCCGCTGCCCGTCCGCCCCCTTTGTCCCGGCCCTCCGGCCCGTCGGCACTTCGCTCCCCGGGTCCCGGCCGCCCTCCTGTCCACCCTGACCCCATCCCGACCACCGCATCACCCCACCCGAAAGACATCTCACGTGCCTAAGAAGTCAAGCCGCGACGGCCGAGTCCGCTGCTGAGGAGGTGAAAGCATGTTGCTCGTCGAAGAGCTGTCCG
>NZ_JBIAMU010000019.1:117679-215460 GCF_042874215.1 Streptomyces sp. NPDC004111 | reverse complement strand
AGCTGCAGTCACTCCTCGCGATCTGGTCCGGCGCCTGCCCCACCTGTCACCGCAACATGCCCGACCCCGCACCAACATGACCAAGCACTACTAGTCACCACCCCGCACTCCGAGGGGCCGGGCCGCGCGACCACGCCGCCCGGCCCTTCGCCGTACGGCCGAACACCCCTCACCCCGCCAGCTCGAACCACACCCCCTTGGCGAACCGGCCGCCCCGGTCCGCCGTCACGCCCCACGAGTCCGCCGTGCCGGCCACCAGGAACAGGCCGCGCCCCCAGGAGTCGGCCTCGCCGTCCTGGTCGCGGGGTGCGGGGACGACCGGGTCCTCGTCGTACACGCTCACCCGCAGCCGGAGCGGGTCCACGTGGACGCGGATCATGGCCGCGCCCTTGGTGTGCAGGTGGACGTTGGTCACCAGCTCGGAGGTGCACAGCACGGCGGAGGCGACGGCGTCGTTGCGTCCGAGGGCGAGCAGCACGGCGCGTACGAAGTCCCGGCACACCTTGACCGCGACGGCGTCCGCGTCGGTGAAGAGGCTGTAGGCGTGGGTGAGCTGGAGTTCCCGGTGCGCGGGATTGCGCTGGTCCATGAACGGGCGTCCCTCCGTACGGAGTGAGTGGTCCGCGTGCCTGCGATGGCATTGCCCGGCCGATCAGGACCACCGGGTGCGCTTTCGTCTTACGGGTGCGGGAGTGGAAGGCGACCTCACTGAGTGACCGTCGCCATACTCACGGTAGACGGTAAGGGTTACATTGTTCAACCGGATCGCGAGATTCAATGGACCAACTCCTCTGACCAGGGCAGACTTTGACGGAACGTCGGAGGAGACACCCTTGGGACTGCGGACCACCATCAGCGAGCGGCAGCGCAGACTCGGCTTCGAACTCAAGCGACTTCGCGAGTCGGCCGGTTTGAGCGCTGCGGATGCCGCAGCACGGATCGGCATGGGCCGCGCCCAGCTCAGCCAGATCGAGACGGCGAAGACCTCGATCCTCACGGATCGACTGCTCGCACTGTGCGAGACGTACGGGTGCACTAATAAGCCCTATGTGGATGCGCTGGTCGCACTCTCGGAGTCCACGGGGAAGGGCTGGTGGAGCGCGTACAAGAACCGCATCGGGCCCGGTGCACTGGACCTGGCGGAGCTTGAGTCCACGGCCACCGTGCTGCACTGCCACGAGTCTCTGTTCGTGCCCGGTCTCCTCCAGACCGAGGAGTACACCCGCGCGATCCTCGGCAGCGCCACACCCGCGCACGGCTCCGTCGACGACGCCGTCGGCTTCCGGATGGACCGGCAGCGCATCCTCACGTCCGATGCGCCGCCCACCGTGCACGCGGTGATGCACGAGGCTGCCCTGCACATGCGATTCGGCGGCTCACGCGTCATGCGCGCCCAGTTGCTCCACCTCATCGAACTGGCCCAACTGCCGCACGTGACCGTCCAGGTCTTCCCGTTCGAAGCGGGCGTCTATGCCGCCTACACGGGCAACTTCCTGCATGCGGCACCGGCCGTGCGGGCTCTCGGCACGGTCCTGCTGGAGCACCCCATCGCCTCGCTGCATCTCTCGGAGCCTCGCCACCTTGCCGAGTACGAAACGCTGTTCGATGCTCTGACTGAGCATGCGCTCGCTCCGATCGACGCACAGGCCGCACCGGCGTCCCACGAGGCCAAGGACTCGCTGGCCTTGATCCAGCACCTGCTCTACACCGTCTAGGAAGCAGAGAATGCCCACTCTCCACTGGCAGAAGTCCTCGTTCAGCGGGGGCGCCGAAGGCAACTGCCTGAACATAGCCACCGCCCCCGACGGCACCCTCCGCCTCCGGGAGAGCGACGATCCCTCGACCGTGCTCACCGCGACCCCCCGCCAGCTCGCCGCGCTGCTGCGGCACCTCGCCCCCGGCGGCCGGGACCGCCGCTGACGCGGCCCGCAACGGCGAGGGGGCCGGGCGGAAACGTGTCCGCCAGGCCCCCTCGGCCGCCCCCTCAACCACTCCCCCTCACACGTCCCGCCGTACGAACAACCGCCGCGCCAGCAGCGCCGTCGCCGCGCCCCAGGCGACCAGGAGCAGCAGCCCGTGCGGGGCGCTCAGCGCGTCCGGGAACGTCAGCCGGTCGCCCAGCACGCTCTGCTGCGCCCCGTCCGGCAGGAAGCGGCCCAGCTCGGGCAGCTGGCCCAGGACCATCAGCTGGCCGACCGTCCCCCACAGCAGCAGACCCACCACCGCCGCGAGCTGGTTGCGTACGACGAAGCCGACCGCCGCGCCGAACGGCCCGGCCAGCGTGCACACCGCCAGCACCGCGAGCACCCGCCACGCGCTCTCGCCGTCCAAGACCAGTGACGCGCCCCGCGCGCCGAGCGCCGCCGCCCCCACGGCCAGGGCACCCAGTACCGCCACCACCCCGAAGAGCAGCCCGGACACCGTGGCCACCAGCAGTTTCGCGCCGACCACGGCGCCGCGGCCGGGTGCGTGGAGCACACTGCGGCCGATCGCACCCGACCGGAACTCGGACGTCACCAGGAGTGCGCCGAAGAGCGTGGCGAACAGGGTCGCCGACCCGGCGAGGGTGACCACCCGGTGCGAGGTCTCCGCCACGGCCGCGGCGAGCTGCGTCTCGCCGTAGACCGCGCCGACCTGCCCCAGCGCACCGAGCGCCAGGGCCACCAGCAGCAGGACGGGCAGGGCGGCCCCGGAACGTGCCTTGAGCAGTTCGGCCCGTATCTGGTCGCGTGTGGGCGTCGGGTTACGCATGGGTCGTCACCTCCTTGCGGAGCCCCTCGCGGAGCCCCTCGCGGAGCCCTGGGCGGGGCGCGTCCTCGACGAGGCCGAAGTACGCCTCCTCCAGACGGCCGCCGCCGCGCCGGACCAGCTCCTGGAGCGGGCCGCTGAACAGGACCGTGCGGCGCAGCACGACGACGTCGTCCACGCTCTGTTCGACCTCCGAGAGCATGTGGCTGGCGATGAGCACGGTGGTGCCGCGCGCCGCGGCCTGCTCGACCAGCCGGCGCATCCAGCGGATGCCGTCCGGGTCGAGGCCGTTCAACGGCTCGTCCAGCACGAGCAGTTCGGGTTCGGGAAGCAGCGCCACCGCGAGCGCGAGGCGCTGGCGCATACCGGTGGAGCAGTCCCGCACCCGCTTGCGGCCGGCGCCCTCCAGACCCACCTGTGCCAGCACCTCGTCGACACGGGTGCCGGGCAGGCCGAGCGAGCGGGCGGTGATCTCCAGCTGGCGGCGCACCCGCATGCGCGGCGGGAAGCCGATCGCGTCCATCACGACGCCGATCCGGCGGGCGTGCCCGGAACCCGCGCCCGGTGCGTCGCCCAGAACGCGGACGGTGCCCTCGTCGGGGCGCGCCAGCCCGAGCAGAATGCGCAGCAGGGTGCTCTTGCCCGCCCCGTTGGGGCCCAGGAGCCCGGTCACCCGGCCGGGCCGCAGGGTGAAGCCGACGTCGTGCAGCGCCTGGTGGCCGCCGAACTTCTTGCCGATGCCTTCGAAGGCCACCGGCCTGGGGGCGCCCGGCCCCGGGGAGCCGCCCCCGGAGGTCCGCCCCGGGGGGCCGCCCCCACCGGTCCGTTCCGTGCTTCCGCTCAAGAGTCCTCTCCCTGCCTGGTCGCCGCCCGGCGGGGTTCCGTCCGCCCCCGCCGGTGCTCCTCAGCCAAGCAGTCGCGCTGCCGCCCCTGAAGCGGCTCGGGCGGCAGGTTCCTGCCCTGACCTGGCAGGATCCTGTGTCGCGCGCCCGGCGGTGCCCGCTGCCGCACGGCAGGCCGCGAAGATCTCCTCCAGGTCGGCGACGGCCGCCCGCACCCCCTGCGTGAGCAGCACGCCCGACGGGTTGAGCATGACCTCGTCGACCCCTGCCCGGGAGTAGTCCGCCAGCCGCAGCGCGATCTCCTCGGGCGTCCCGGCGACGACGACGCCGGAGTCCAGCAGCGCGTCGGCGGTCCCGGCCGGATCGTGCGGATCGACGCGGACACCGGCCCTGTGCAGCATGTCCCGGTAGTGCGGCGCCCGCAGGTGCTCCCGGGCCGCGGCGATGGCGAGCCGGCGCGGGTCTCGGCCGGGGCGGACCACCACGACGTGCACGGCGGTCGCGATCCGCGGCGGGTCCGGGCGCAGCCGTGCCCCCTCCTCCAGAGCGGGCCGCAGCACCCCGGCGACGTACGACGGCGGGGTCATCCAGGTGATCGCCACGTCGGCCGCCCCGCCCGCCGTGCGCGCCATGCCGGGCCTCAGCACACCGGCCCCCAGCTCGACCCGGGGGTGGTCCAACGGCATGAGGGAACCGCTGAGCCGGTGGTACGGGCCGTCCTGCTCGACCCGCTCCCCGTCGAGCAGGGCGCGTACGGAGGTGAGGTAGTCGCGGACGGCCGTGCGCGGGCTGGCGTACGGGCTGCCGGTGAGCCCGGCCACGAAGTCCGGGTTGCCGATGCCGAATCCGGCGACGACCGGCCGGTCCGTGAGCAGGGCCAGCGACCTGGCCTGCACGGCGGCCTCGTACGGGTGGCGCAGCGGCAGCAGGGTCACGCTGGTGCCGACGGGGACGGTGTGCCCCATGCCGGCGAGGTGGGCGGCGACCTGGTGGGTCTCGGCCTTGAACGACTGGCACAGCCAGAGCCTGCGCGCGCGGGTGCGCTGCACCAGCGCGGCGAAGGGGGCGACGAGTTGGGGGTGGTCGGGCTGGAGAGGGTAGAGGACGGCCGGTCCGTGCAGGTCGTGGTCGGCGGGCCCGGGGGCATCCGGGGCGTCGGGTGCTTCGGGTGCTTCGGGTGCTTCGGGTGCTTCGGGTGCTTCGGGTGCTTCGGGTGCTTCGGGTGCTTCGGGTGCTTCGGCGAAAGGGTCGGTGGCGGGGGTGTGGTTCATCGGTGGTTCTCCGGCTGCTCGTCGGGGGTGGCGACCGGGGGGTTGTCCGGGGCGCGGGTGGTGACCGGGGACTCGACCACGTCGAGAGTGGCGGCCAGGGGCACGACCACGTCGAGAGTGACGGCCGGGGACTCGACCGTGTCGAGGGTGGCGATCAGGAAGGCGTTCGGGTCGAGGAAGTGCCGTGCCGCTTCCGCGACCTGCTCGGCCGTCACTTCGCGGAGGGTGTCCCGGTAGCCGTCCAGCCAGTCCAGCGGGAGCCCCGCCGCCAGGAAGCCCGCGAGTGCGCTCGCCTCCTCGCTGCGGGTGGCCAGCGCGAACCGGGTGAACCCGCACGCGTAGGCCCGCGCCCGCTCGACCTCCCGGGGGTCGGGCCCGTTCCCGGCCAGCTCCCGCAGAGCGCCGACGACCTCCTCGGCGGTCCGGTCCGCCGTGCCGGGTGCTCCGGCGGACTCGATCTCCAGCCAGCTGCCCGCCCGGTTCTCCCGTACGGAGGCGGACACCGCGTACGCGAGGCCGTGCCGGTCGCGCACCCTGCGGGCGAGCAGCGACGACGCGTACCCGCCGAGCATCAGCTCCGCGAGGTGCAGCGGGGCGTGGCCCGGTTCGGCGGCCGGCACCGCGGGGCCCGCCGCGAGGACGAGCGCCTGCGCGGCGGTGCCGTCTGCGGGGGCCTGTGCGATCCGGCCGGGGCGCGGGGTGCTGCGGGCGAACGGCGGCAGCACCAGCCCCGAGGGGCCGCCCGTCCAGCCGCCGAGCAGCCCCTCGACGAGCGCGGTCACCCGGTCCGGTTCCTCCGCCGACATGACCAGCAGCACCGCACCGTGCGGCACCACCGCCCGGCCGTGCAGCGCGTACAGCTCCTCGGTGCGCACCGGCTCGGTGCGCTCGACGGCCGGGGTGTGGTGCGGGTGGCCGGCGCCGAAGGCGTGCTCCAGGAGCGCCCGGCGCAGCCGCGGCCGGTCGCCGCCCGCGTCCCGTACCGCCGCCGACCGCCCCGCGGCGTGGGCGAGTTCGGACTCCGGGTAGACCGGTCTCAGCAGCAGGTCGGCGAGGAGTTCGAGGGCGCCGGGCAGCCCTTCGGCGAGTACGCCCGTCGCGACGATCAGGGACTCGGCGGTGACGACGGTGCTCAGCTCCGCGCCCAGATCGGCGGCCCGGTCGGCGACCTCCTGCCGGGCCCGGTCACCGACGGCGGCCGTCAGCAGGTCGGCGAGCAGCTGCTGCACGGCGGCGGTGCGGGGGTCGGTGCGCGCGTACGGCAGGACGAGGCGCAGCTCGGCGAGGGGCGCGCCGGGCGTCCGTACGGCCACGACCCGCAGGCCGTTGCCGAGCACGGTGTCGGCGGTCTTCCTGGTCACCCTGGTCACCGGGGCGTTCCTCCGAGTTCGGTCTGCGAGCGGGGTCCCGCGAGCAGCGCGCGGGCCGCCCGTACGAGGTCCTGCGGGGCGAGGGCGCGCAGCTCGCCGGGGAGGGCGTCCGTGCCGCCGGAGCCCGGGAAGAGCAGTGCGGTACGGGCGTGGCCGACGGCGCGGGCGGTGAGCGAGTCGGCACCGCGGTGGCAGGCCACGAGCAGCGCGTTCAGCGCCCTGCGGTGCTCCTCCCGCGGTACGCCGTGCTCCGCGACCTCGGCCAGCGCGTCCAGCCACGCCTGGACCGCGTCGTCCGGGGACGCCCCGGCGGCCCGGCGCAGCAGCACCAGCGTCAGGTCCGGGGCCGCGGAGCCGAGCCACTGCCCGTACAGGCCGCAGCTGACCCGGGCGGCGGTGAGGCGCGGGTCCGCGCGCAGCGCACGGGCGGCCCGGCCCCGGCCGAGCACCTCGGCGAGGAGCACCTGTGCCAGGTAGCCGGGGCGGTCGGCGCGCGGGTCGGGCAGGGCGTGCCCGACGGCGACGGCAGCGACGGTGGCGGGCACCGGCGGCGTACGGACGACGGTGCCGGCGGCGGGCCGTACGGGGGCGGGGAGGGGCGCGGTGGTGGCGGAGGCAGGGGTGGGGAGGGACGCGGTGGTGGCGGAGGCAGGGGCGAGGAGGGGCGCGGTGGTGGCGGACGTCCGGGCGGCGGTGCTCCCGGCGCATTCCGGTTCGGCCTGCGGAAGCTCCGCGAAGAGCTCGCCGACCAGCGCCGACACCTCGGCGGGGTCCACGTCGCCGACCACCGAGAGCGCCGTCCGGTCCGCCCGGTAGTGGCGGCGGAAGAAGGCGCGTGCGTCGGCGGCCGTCGCCCCGGCCAGTTCGGCCGGGGTGCCGTAGCTGTCCCTGCTGCCCGGGTACAGGGCGGCGAGGGCGGTGTCCCAGAGGCGGCCGGTGGCGGGGGCGCCGCGGATCTCCTCGGCGATCACCCCGGTCTCCGTGCGCAGGACCGTGGCGGGCGGGTCGAAGGTCAGCAGCCGCCGCGCCTCCCACGCCAGTACCTCGGGGAGCATCTCCGCGGGGACGGTGGTGTGGAAGACGGTGTGGTCGCGGTGCGTCTCGGCGTTGCAGACACCGCCGACGCCCGCGATCCGGGCGGCGTGGCTTTCTCCCGTACCGACGGTACCGACCGTATTGGCGGTACCGGCCGTACCCGTCGTGCCCGCGGCCTCCGCCGCGCGCGGGAACATCAGGTGCTCGACCAGGTGGGCCGTGCCGTGCAGGCCCGCCGGGTCGTCGTCGCTGCCCGCGGCGACGGCCAGCGCGACCGAGACGAGCCCCCGGCCCCCGTCGCGCAGGGGCTCGGTCGACAGCCGCAGCCCCTGCGGGAACCGGCGGGAGAGGAGGCTCCCGGTCATGCCAGCGGCCGGAAGACGGAGACGCACATCTTGCGGCTGTCGCCGCCGTCGAAGGGCTGCTCGCGCCAGCCGGAGTACCGGCCCACCAGCTCCAGCCGGGCGATGGCGGCCAGCAGGTCCAGCTCGCTCGGCCACAGGTAGCGCATCACGGTGGTCGCGGACCGCGGGACGCCGCCGTCGAGGAAGAGGGTGTTCTGCAGCATCATGTTCTGCGACGCGGGCAGCACCCCCACCGACTCGATCATGGTGCCGCGGTCGCCGAGCGGATAGGTGGTCAGCTCGTTGCGCTTCTGCACGTGGTAGTCGCTGGGGTCGAACGTCTCGACGACCACATGGCCGTCGGCCGCCACGTTCCGGGCCAGCGCGTGCATCATCGCGATCTGCTCGTCGACCGCCATCGCACAGCACAGCACGTTGAACGGGGCGAGTACGACGTCGAAGGTGCGGCCCAGGTCCAGGGTGGTGAGGTCGCCGTGGACGGGGGTGATCCGGCCCTGCGGGTCCTTCTGCGCGAGCCGCGCCAGCATCCTCTCCGAGGTCTCCACCCCGTGCACCTCGAAGCCCTGGTCGGCGAGCGGGATCGCCACCCGGCCGGTGCCGACCCCGAGTTCGAGGACGCTGGCGCCGGGCTCGGTCAGGGTGAGGAGGTAGGTGCCGATGTCCTCCAGGTCCGGGGTGCTGGGGTAGATGTCGTCGTACACCTCGGCGAGGGCGTCGCTGTACGCCTCGGTGACGGCGGCCCCGAAACCGCCCGCGAACGCTTCGGCGGCTTCGGTGGCTTCGGCCGTGTCGGCGGTGTCGGTCGCGGTCGGCGTTTCCAGCAGGGTCTCGGTCATCTCAGTTGCCCTCCGTGGCGGAAGCGGATACGGGTGCGGGTGCGGAGCCGGGCGAGGAGCCGGAGCCGGGCGCGGGCCCCGGTGCCGGGATGTTGTTCTCGGGGCGCAGCGGGTCGATGCCGGCCGCCCTGAACTCCCGTACGACACGGGCCTCCAGCGCGTCCGGACCGGTCTCGCCGGACAGCGCGTGGTCGATCAGTGCCGTGGCCAGGGCGAAGCTGCGGTGCTGGCCGAAACTCATGGAGCCCTGGCCGGGGCGCGGGTCGCGCGGGTCCCACGCCGCCGCGACCCCCGGTGCGAGCCGCTCGGTGAACAGCGAGGTGTCCGCGCCCGCGACGGCGGTCCCGGCGTTCCCGGTCAGCGAGCGCACCGCCTCGACCACCGCCCGCTCGGCCCGCTCGTGCTCGCCGTGCAGATAGACCACCAGGCCGTCCCGGCGCGGGAAGTCGTCCGGGTCGGACAGCACCTTGGCGTGGTAGAGCGCCTCGGCGCGCTCCAGGGCGTCGAGCGCCGCCGTCCAGAGCGCCACCGCGCCGTCCGCGTCCACGGCGTGCAGGAAGAGCCTGCGCACCGGTCCGGCCGGACCGGGCAGCGCGCGCGAGCCCATCACGTAGAAGAAGCCGGGCGAGAGGGCCGGACGGGCCGACTCCAGCGCGACCTCCACCACGTCGCCGGGGACCGGGGCGCCCTCGGTGAGCAGCCGGTCGGCGGGAATCCTGGCGGTGATGTCCGGCAGCCGTACGACGAGCTGGTCGCCGTCGGGCCGGTGCAGCACCTCCACCAGACGGGCCCGGAAGGGGGTCCTGGTGTGCGGGACCCCGGCCGCGAGGCGGGCCTCCAGGTGCGGGTCGCGCAGCTCGCGGCGGGGGGCGGTGTCGCCCTGCTCGTCGCGCTGCGCGCCCCGCCCCGCGTGGAACTCCTCGTACAGCGCGTTGGTGAGGCGTCCGCGCAGGTCACGGGCGTTCTCCGCGGTGAGTTCGCGCCCGGAGACGTTGGCGGCGGTGCCGTCCCTCGTCACCGTGACGCGGCTAAGGGCGGCCAGCAGCCGCGGTGCGATCCGCGGCACGGCGGACGTGGCGGTTCCGGTGTGGGGGCCGGCGTCGGCGACGGTCATCGGGGGCTCCCGGAAGGCAGGTCGAGGCGGAGCGTGGAGACGGCTCCGGCGGGGTTGAGGAGCAGGGTGCGGCCGATTCCCGCGGCGGCCCTGGCGACCGGGCTGAGGGTGGCGTGCGCCTGCGCGGTGGCGATCAGCCGGTCGTACAGGTGCCAGCCCGCGAAGCCAACGGCCCGCTCCGGCAGCTCCGCGTCCGGGGTGCGCAGTTCGAGGTACCCCTGCCAGAAGGCGGCGATCTTCGGCAGGTGGCGGCGCAGCCCGGCCGCACCGCGCGCGACGATCTCGGCGTGGTCCAGGTCGAAGCCGGGGGCCGGGGCGTCCTTGTCGCCGGTGGGCGCGAAGACGGTGTACGTGGCCTGGAACAGCCACTCGCCGACGAAGGCGCCGACGTCGCGGGCCGGGTCGGCGATCCGGAACTCCTCCCAGTCGCACAGGTAGAGCTGCCCGCCGTGCTGGATGAACTGGTCGAAGCGCAGGTCGCAGTGGGCGGGGGTGTGCGGCGCCGCCCGCTCCCTGCTGCGCAGCAGCCGCAGCGCGGCCACCGCCTGCGCGTCGTCCTGGACCAGCTTCCAGGCGGCGATCTGCGCCATGCTGCGGTCCTGGAGCTGGCTCCAGGGGAACGCCTCCAGCCAGGACAGCGGCGGCAGCGGGGCCTCGCCCGAGTCGAGCCCGACGCCGTGCGGGTCGAGTCCGTGCAGCGTCGCGACGGCCCGGCCCGCCTGCCGGCACAGCTCCTCGTCGAAGTGGCCGTCCAGCGCCACTTCGGCACCCGAACGGGCACCGGGCAGCAGCCGGTAGGCGCTGACCGCGTTCGCGACGTCGCTGCCCAGGTGCTCGGGGAAACGGAGCGGGGAGCCGGCCGGGAGCTGCCCGGCGAGCTGCTCGAAGGCGAGCGTGCGGGCCAGTTCGGGGCTGTCGCCGTCGGCCGTGCGGGCGACGGTCTTCACGAAGACGCGGGTGCCGCTGGACGTCGTACCGGCCCAGTTGTCGTTGCGTCCGCCGAAGCCGGTGAGCCCCTCGGGGAGGAGCGGGCCGAGGCCGAGGCGGTCGAGCAGCTCGTTCACCTCGGGCGCGGTGTCGAGACCGGTCGGCCGGTACCGCACGAGGGCCGGCTTCTGGACGTGCTTGGCGGACGGGCCGGGCTCCGGGGCCTCCGGGGCCTCCGGGGTCTCCGGGGCCTCTGGGGCCTCTGGGGCCTCTGGGGCCTCTGGGGCAATGCTGGTCATGGCGCTTCCTGTTCTCCCTGATCGCCCCGGGGGACCGCCCGGCGGCCCTCCTCGTCGATCAACTCGGCCGTGAAGGCGATGTAGTCGAGCAGTTCGTCGTGCCACCCCTGGAAGGTGGCGAAGTCCTGCATGTGCGTGACGATCCGCAGGACGGCGGCCCGCCCGACCCGCACCGGGTCGGGCCCCGGGCCGTACGCGGCGAGCGGCACCCGCAGCAGCTCCGTGCAGTCGTACGCGGGGGCCGCCCAGGTGAGTTCGGCAAGCTCGCCCAGCAGCCAGCCCAGGTCGAGCTCCGGCCGCCCGGCGGCCAGGTCCTCCCCGGTCAGCAGCGCCGTCCGGCCCCGGCTCAGGGGCGGTATCAGGGCGCCGGCCGAGGCCCAGCCGTGCACGAGCCCGTACGGGGGCGAGGGGCTCGCGGGACTCTCCCCGGTGTCCGGCCCCACCAGGTCGTCGGCCCAGCCGAGCAGCAGCTCGCACCGCGCCGCACCCCAGGAGGCCAGCGTCCGGCGCCGCAGCTCGCCGTCCCCGTACGCCCAGGCGCGCATCCGGCGCACCCCCGGCGGCACCCCGAGCGACGCGTCCCCGGGGGGCGTGACGCGGTGCAGCTCGCGCAGGGCCCGGCCCGCCGAGGCCAGCGCGTGGGCGGCCAACTGCCGTGCGCCGGGCCGGAAGTCGCGCAGCCAGGCCGCGACGGACAGCGCTCCGGCGGTCCGGTGCAGCAGCCCGTCCCCGATCCGCTCGGGCGTGACCAGCAGTGCGGCGCCGCTCTCCGGCGGGAGGTGCGGCACGAGGTGAGCGGCCGGGGCGGCGAGCGGTGCCGGACGGCCGCTGCCGGGCCGCTGCCACCACAGGAAGCCGTCCCCGTCGGGGGCCCGCAGCACCCGGGTGACCTGGAGGCCCGTGACGTACTCGGCGACGGGTTCGCGGGTGTCCAGCGCCTCCGGTTCAGCGGGCGGAGCGGCCGTCATGGGCGCCCCTCCTTCCGGTGGGCGACGCACAGTTCGTACAGCTCGCTGAGCGGGGCGGATCCGCCGTCCTCCGACTCGCCCGTACTCGCGCTGACCGCCTCGACGGTCGGGGCGACGACGACACCGGGCCTGGCTCGCAGCACGTCCAAGTGGCCTTGTGCCACAGGGGACTTGTGGGCTCCGGGCGGCAGCGAAGGGGCGACGCCGACGAGGGCCCGGGTGGACTGGAGGGCGAGCAGCAGCGGTGTGTCGGGCAGGCCGAGCGCGTACCGGCTGACGAAGTTCAGGGTGGCCGGGTGGACGAGGACGAGGTCGGGCCAGGCGGCCAGTTCGACGTGCGGCACGGCGGTGCCCGCACCGGCGGTGGGCGGCTGGTGCCAGTCGTCGACGAAGACCTCACGGCCGGACAGCACGGAGACGGCCTCGGCCGACACGAAGCGATGGGCGGACCGTGTCAGCGCGACCCGCAGGTCCAGGTCCGGGAAGGAGTTCTTCAGCCAGTTGACCCAGAAGGGCAGGAACGCCACTCCGAGCGCCCCGGTTCCCACGACGAGTACACGGCGGAATCCGGAATCCGGGGTTTCCATGACGCCTCCTCTCAGGACGGGCGGGGGATGCGGAAGAAGTGCGGCAAGGGGAACGGGAAGGGGTGCGACGGGCCCGGTGGTGGCCCGCCGGGGCCGGCCGACGGCATGGCGCCGTGACGTCGGCCGGCCCCGTGGCTCAGGGCGTGATCAGCACTTCTTCTCGACGGTCTTGGCCGCGAGGGAACCGAGCGCGGCGGCGCACTGCTGCGAGGAACGCGCGGTGATGATCGTGGCGCGGATCGCCCACGGAATCGTCGGCGAGAACGCCGGACCGGCCTGCTGACCGTCCGACAGACCCAGCTCCTCGGCCGAGGTGTAAGCGGTGTAACCGTCGAACAGGTCCTGCTCGTTGAGCTTCTGCATGATCAGATCTCTCTTCCGGTGAAGGTGCGGTGCGGGAGGGTGGGGAGGTGCGCCGTGGCGCGGGTGGAGCGGCGGAGTGCGCCGGTCAGCACTTCTTCTCGACGGTCTTGGCCGCGAGGGAGCCCAGCGCGGCGGCGCACTGCTGCGAGGAACGCGCGGTGATGATCGTGGCGCGGATCGCCCACGGAATCGTCGGCGAGAACGCCGGACCGGCCTGCTGACCGTCCGACAGACCCAGCTCCTCGGCCGAGGTGTAGGCGGTGTAACCGTCGAACAGGTCCTGCTCGTTGAGCTTCTGCACGATGAAATCCTTCGATGGGAATCCCGGCGAATAACTTCCGGTTCCGCCGATTGCGGCCGGTGTTCGCTGGGAACGAGTGAATGGTGGCCCGGCCGCCCCGCCCCGCACCATTGGCAATTTCGGCAATGCCGCCACCGTCAGATCCGATTCCGGCATTGCCGGTACGGCATTGCCGCGACCGTCATGTCCTCGTGCGGCATTGCCGTTTCGGCACTGCCGCACCCACGCGCGGTACGGTGCGCACGCGCGGATCCGCACCCGGGCGCGGCCCCTCTTCCCGGCAGCACCGGCCCGTGCCCCGCATTGCCGCAAGTGACAATTTCGCTCCCGCGCGAAGCGCACTAGAAATGCGGGTGTGAACACATCCGACGCAGAACAGCCCCCGGCCGAGCGGCCCGCGCTGCGCGCGCTGCTCTCCTATGCGCGACCGCACCGCGGAATTCTCTCGGTGGTGCTCCTGCTGACCCTGTTGGGCAGCGCCGCCGGCCTCGCCCAGCCACTGGTCATCCAGTCCGTTCTCACCAAGCTGATGACCGACAGCAGCCTGGCGGAGGAGATCGCGCTGCTGGTCGGTCTGCTGCTGCTGTCCATCGGTCTGATGTGGGGCCAGTCCTGGCTGAGCGAGCGCACCGCCGAGCGCGTGGTGCTGCACGTCAGGAAGGGCCTGATAGCCCGGCTGATCCGGCTCCGTACCGCCGAGCTGGACCGCACCGAGCCCGGCGGGCTGACCACCCGGGTCACCTCGGACAGCACCCTGGTGCAGCACGCGGCGACCGGCGGTCTCATCCAGCTCGTCGACGGCTCGATCCACCTCCTGGCGACGATCGTGCTGATGGGCGTCGTCAGCCTGCCGCTGCTGGGCATCACCTCGGCCGTCCTGGTCGTGGTCGGCGTCGCGATGGGCGTGATCATGCCGAGGATCCGCCGGGTCACCACGAAGGCCCAGGAGTCCGTCGGCGACATCGGCGCCAGCCTGGACCGCTCGCTGGGCGCGGCCCGGACCGTCAAGGCCAACGGCGGCGAGGCCAAGGAGACCGGGCGGGCCACCGCCGCCGCCGAGCGCGCCTACCGCACCGGACTGCTCGGCGCCCGCTACCAGGCGATGATCGCGGTGCTGTCCGGGCTGATCGTCCAGGCGTCGTTCCTCGCGGTGATCGGGTTCGGCGGGGCGCTGGTCGCCACCGGCGCGCTCGACCTGGCGGCCCTCATCGGCTTCCTGCTCTACCTGTTCAACCTCGGCGGGCCGGTGCTCTCCCTGGTCAGCGGAACGACCGCGCTCCAGCAGGGGCTCGGCGCCCTCGCCCGGATCGAGGAGGTGCGGCACATGGAGATCGAGGACGACGTCGACACCGTGCCGGCCGCGCTGCCCGCCGGGCCGCCGCCGCGGATCACCGTGCGGGACGTGGAGTTCGCCTACCAGGGCCGTACGCCCACCCTCAACGGCGCCAGCTTCACCGCCGAGGCGGGGAAGATCACCGCCATCGTCGGCTCGTCCGGCGCCGGCAAGACCACCGTGTTCTCGCTGCTCCAGCGCTTCTACGAGCCCGACGGCGGCAGCATCCACCTCGACTCCACGGACATCAGCACCCTCACCCGGGCCGACCTGCGGCGACGTATCGCCTATGTCGAGCAGGACTCCCCGATGCTCGCGGGCACCCTGCGCGAGAACCTCCTCTACTCGGCCCCCGGCGCCACCGACGCGGAGATCGCCGACGTGCTGCGCAGGACCCTGCTCGACGACTTCGTCGCGGGCCTGGCCGACGGACTGGACACCGAGGTCGGTTCGCGCGGGCTGGCCCTGTCCGGCGGCGAACGCCAACGCCTCGCCATCGCACGGGCGTTGCTCCGCAAGCCGCAGGTGCTGCTCCTCGACGAGGTCACCGCGCACCTCGACGGCATCAGCGAGGTCGCCCTGCGCCGCACTGTCGAGCAGGCCGCCAAGGACTGCACCGTCCTGCTGATCGCGCACCGGCTGTCCACCGTGGCGGGCGCCGACCGGCTGATCCTCTTCGCGGACGGACAGGTCCGCGACCACGGCCGCCACCAGGAACTCCTGGAGCGCAACGACCGCTACCGCGAACTGGCCGAGACCCAACTGGCCGCCGCATGATCGGCCTTGTCCGCCGATACTGATCGACCGGCCGCTCTCCCCCGGGAGCCCGGCCGGGACCCCCCGCCGGACGCCGCGGCTCCGTACGCGGCGCCCGGCGACCGACCACCCGCGACCCTCATAACCCCCGTAACCCCCCGAACGCCGGTCCTGACCAGACCCGCCGTTCCGACCGCCCCGAAGGACACCCCCCATGAACGACACCGCCAAGCGCCCCGCGGACCACGAGGGCGACGACACGGCCGACGACCGGGCGGCCCGCACCGGGGCCGGGACGGCCGGCCCCGCCGGCACCGGGGACGACGAGCCCGGCACCCCGCCCGGCCCCACCGTGGACACCCTCTTCGGTGAGATTGCCGTCCGGCTGGAGGACCAGGACCGGCTGACCGTCGAGGGCGACGGCATCCCCACCGTGGTCCTGGAGCGCGACCCCGAGTCCGAGAGCGACCCGCTCATCGCGATCGGCACCCGCGACCCGGCCGCCCTGACCATGACCGTCGACGGCACCGACGCCGTGATCACCCCGGCCAAGGGCAAGTTCCGCAGGCAGACCTACCGCATCGACGTCGTCCACGACGGGGCGCACTACCGGCTGGAGCCCGACTCCGTACCGAGCAGCAGGCTCACCCGCGACGGCGTCCACCTCGGCGACTTCTCCTCCGACGGCGACGAGACGGTCATCGCGGAGTGGCGCGAGGACGCCGAGGTGCGGCCCGCCGACGCGTCCGTGGGCTACGCCCTCGCCTCCGCCTTCGGCACCGGCGGCCAGCCCCTGTGGATGATGCTCGTCGACGCGGTCACCTCCGCGCTGCCGTAGCAGCCGGACCCACGGAAAAGGGCCGCGCGAAAAGCAAGGCGAAGAGCACGGCGAAGAGCAGGGCGAAGAGCAGGGCGAAAGCACGGCGAAAAGCACGGCGAAAAGGCCCCCACCGGTTCCGTACCGGTGGGGGCCTCTTCGTGCACATCACACGTCAAGCAGCCGAACTGTGCACACCTGCTTGGCACTTGATGTCGTCCGTGTAGAGATGGGAGACGATCGCGGCCTCGAATCGCGACTTCAGTTCCAGCTTTCGGACGATGCTGGAAGTGTGCGCACGCACGGTGCGCTCCGCGATCCCGAGGCGACGGGCCAGCCAGCGGTTCTGCTCCCCCGAAGCAAGCAGCAGGAGCACCTCCACCTCCCGGCCCGTAAGAGTGGAGAAATCCAACGCGTGTCTCTCGGTCACAGTCCTCAAAGCAGCCTCCCCCAACGACGGTTTCTGATCCATTCGGATGCGTTCACTCCTCGCCGACCCCTCTTTACACGTGCATTACTGTTTCCTTTCAGTGCGACCGAACGTTCCATGGGGGGAAGCCGTGAACGGAGCCAGTCTTTTCACACTCGGACTCGACGCGACGGAAGAGCAGCTCTACCGCCACTTCCTGCGCAATCCGCACACGCTGTGCGACGACGTCCATCTCCTGCTGCACGTTCCCCGGGACACGGTGCGCGAGGCCCACGGCCGGCTGGCCGAGCTCGGCCTGCTGCGCCGTACGGAGGTCACCGGCACCCTGTCCGCCGCCGACCCCGAGGAGGCGGTCGAGCGGCTCACCCATCTGCGGCTGCACGACCTGCACGAGCAGCTGCAGCTGGTCACCCGGTCCCGGGCGCTGGTCGCCGAGCTCCGCGCGGAGCAGGACGTCAGGTCCCGCCCGCCGCAGAGCGTGGAGCGGATGGAGGTCCTCTCCCAGATCCGCACCCGCATCGACGACCTGGCCTTCTTCGCCCGGGAGGAGATCCTCTCGGTGGAGCCCTACGCGGCACTCACCGCGGAGAACATCGAACACTCCCGCCCCCTGGACACCCGTTGCCTGGTCCGCGGCGTCCGGATCCGCAGCGTCATCCTCAAGGAGTCGCTGACCCATCCGCCGACCGCCGCCTACCTGCGCGAACTCGCCGACCAGGGCGCCGAGATCAGGGTCGCGGACAGCCTCTCCGAGCGGATCCTGGTCTACGACCGCAGGACCGCGCTCGTTCCGGTGGACCCGGCGGACACCTCGCGCGGCGCGCTGGTCACCCAGCAGGCCGGTCTGGTCTCCAACGCGCTGGCCCTCTTCGAGAAGATCTGGTCCGACGCCACCGAACTGCCCCCGTCCGGCGAACCGGACACCGCCCCGCAGCACCTGCTCTCCGAGCTGGAACAGCGGGTGCTGGAGCAGATGTGCCGCGTCGGCAAGGACGAGACGGGCGCCAGGAACCTCGACATCTCCGTACGCACCTACCGCCGGCACATCGCCGAGCTGCTGCGCGTCCTGAACGCCACCTGCCGCGCCCACGCCGCCCTGCTCGCCCGCGAACGGGGCTGGATCTAGCACCGGCATCGGCACCAGCGCCCGAGGTCCGGGGACCAGACCGGTCCTCCCGGTCCGGCGCCGGTTCCCGGGGCGCTTGGCGCTAGCGCCGGTTCCCGGGGCGGGAGTCCTTCGGGGCATCCTCGCCCCGCCCCGCCGGGGCACCCTCGCCCCACCCCGCCAGGGCGCTGTCGCCCAGGGCCCGCACCAGCCAGCCGCGGGCCGCACCCTCCGGCACGCCGTCCGCGGTCCGGATCCACATCCGGATCCAGCCCTCCCCGACCTGCTCGGTGCAGGTCCAGCCGGGCGGAAGTCCCGCCACCAGCCGGATGACCGCCGTCTCGGCGGCCCCCGCCGCGCCGCCGGTTCGCACCACCAGCGCTTCGTACGACGTCTCCTCGCTCACCGGCCCGTCACTGCCAGCCGTTGACGCCGCACTTCGGGCCCGCGATGGCGTCCTTCAGGGCCGGCGGCAGCTTCTGCACGAGATGGCCGACGGCCTCGCGCACCGGCTTCGGCAGCGGCTTCACGCAGCCCACCACCGGCGGGGTGTCGCTCTGCGCGGCCGTGGCCGGCGCCGCGGCGGCCTGCGGGTCCGCGGCCGGGGCGGTGGCCGCCGGGGCGGACCGCGGGGCGGGCGCCGCCGCCTCCGCGGGCGCCGCGAGGGCGACGAGGGCCAGCGCGGGGAGCAGGGCCGTGGTGACCTTGGTGACACACTTGTTGATCTTCATCGCTGCCTCCGAAGTGCTTGTGCCTGACGCGTCCGACCTGCGTCTTTCGCGCGTCCTTGGCTCTGGGACAAAGATTGCCAGCGGCACGGAACGCACTCCAGGGCCTGCGGTGTCAGCTTGTTGCACCCGGCCGCGAACTTGGTGCCAAGCGGCGGGCACACGCTTGGTGCCAAGCGGCGGGCACACGAAAGGGCCGGACGGACCCGAGGTCCGTCCGGCCCTTTCGCCGTCCTGCTTCTTCCGGGGCCTACTGCCCCTGCGGCTCGCCCGGCCGCCGGGGCCGCCACACCACCAGCGCGCTCGCCTGCTGCACGTCCTGGTACGGGACCAGGTCGCGGCGGTACGAGGCGTGCACCTGGGCCTCGCGCTGCTGGAGGGCGGCGGCGGCCCCGTCCACGGCCGCCGAGAGTTCGGCGACCCGGGACTGGAGCGCCGCGACCTGGTTCTCCAGCTCGATGATGCGCTTGATGCCGGCCAGGTTGATGCCCTCGTCCTGCGACAACTGCTGGACGGTGCGCAGCAGTTCGATGTCGCGGGCCGAGTAGCGCCGGCCGCGCCCGGCCGTGCGGTCCGGGGAGACCAGGCCGAGGCGGTCGTACTGGCGCAGGGTCTGCGGGTGCAGACCGGAGAGCTGAGCGGCGACCGAGATGACGTACACCGGTGACTCGTCGGTCAGCTCATAAGGGTTCCGTCGTCGGCCGTCCATGCTCTCCTATGCTCCCTTCGCGTCCTGGAAGAGTGCGGCCCTGGGATCCTCGTCCCCGGTGGCCTCACGGTATGTCTCCAGGGCTTCCCTGGCCTTGTCGTTGAGCCTGGTCGGCACGTCGACCTCCACGGTGACCAGCAGGTCGCCGCGGGTGCCGTCCTTGCGGACCGCGCCCTTGCCGCGGGCCCGCATGGTGCGCCCGTTGGGCGTCCCGGCGGGCAGCTTGAGGGTGACCGGCGGGCCGCCCAGGGTGGGCACCTTCACCTCGCCGCCGAGCGTCGCCTCCGCGAAGGTGACGGGCACGGTGACGGTGAGGTTGTCGCCCTTGCGGCCGAACACCGGGTGGGCGTCGACGTGGACGACGACGTAGAGGTCGCCGGCCGGACCGCCGCGCTCGCCCGGGGTGCCCTTGCCGCGCAGCCGGATGCGCTGCCCGTCGGTGACACCGGCGGGGATGCGCACCTGCATCGTGCGGGAGGACTTGGCCCGGCCCGAGCCCTTGCAGACGTCGCAGGGGGTCTCGGCGATCAGGCCGCGGCCCTTGCAGTCGACGCAGGGGTCGGTGAGGGAGAAGCCTCCGCCGCCGCCCCGCGAGACCTGGCCGGTGCCGACGCAGGTCGGGCACACCCTGGGGGTGCCGTTCTTGTCGCCGGTGCCGGAACAGGCCTTGCAGGGGGCCTGGGAGGACATCCGCAACGGCACGGTGGCGCCGTCGACGGCCTCGGTGAAGCTGAGGGTGACCTCGGACTCGATGTCCTGGCCGCGGCGCGGCTGCGTACGGGTGCCCGTACCGCCGCGGTTGAAGAGGCCGCCGAAGACGTCCCCTATGCCGCCGCCGAAGCCGCCGGTCTGGGCGCTGCCGCCAGCCGCGCCGCCGAAGAGGTCGCCGAGGTCGAAGTTGAACGAGCCGCCGCCCGCCGCTCCGGGACCGGGGCGGAAGCCGCCGTTCCCGAAGAGCGCGCGGGCCTCGTCGTACTCCTTGCGCTTCTTGGTGTCGCCGAGGACGTCGTTCGCCTCGGAGATCTCCTTGAAGCGCTCCTCGGCCTCGGTGTTGCCCTTGTTGGCGTCCGGGTGGAACTCGCGGGCGAGCTTCCGGTACGCCTTCTTGATCTCGGCCTCGGTGGCGTCCTTGGGGACGCCGAGAACCTTGTAGTAGTCCTTCTCGACGAAGTCCTTCGTGCTCATTTCCTCGACGTCCCTCCTCTCGGACTCCCAGGTGCGGTACTACCCCTTCTCGGGGTCACCGCTCTCCTTGTCATCGGAGTCTTCCGACTTCTGATCCGTGACACCCGGCTGCGGCTCGGCGACCGCGACCCGTGCGGGACGGATCGTACGCTCGCCGATCCGGTAACCGGGCTGCAGGATCGCCACGCAGGTCGTCTCGGTGACGTCCGGCGCGTAGCTGTGCATCAGGGCTTCGTGGATCGTCGGGTCGAAGGGCTCGCCCTCCTTGCCGAACTGCTGGAGGCCCATCTTCGCGGCCACCGTCTCCAGCGACTCGGCCACCGACTTGAAGCCGCCGACCAGCTCGCCGTGCTCCCGTGCCCGGCCGATGTCGTCGAGCGTCGGGAGGAGTTCGGACACGAGGTTCGCCGCGGCGATCTCCTTGACCGTGACCCGGTCCCGCTCCACGCGGCGACGGTAGTTCTGGTACTCGGCCTGAAGTCGCTGGAGGTCGGCCGTGCGCTCGTTGAGCGCCATCTTGGCCTGGTCCAGCTGGGCCGTCAGTGCGACGTCCTTCGCGGCACCGGCGTCCTGGGCCGGGGCCGCCGAGCCCTCCTCCTTGGAGGAAGTCTCGGCGGCCTTCGGCTCGGCGTCGTCCGTGCCGGGAGAGACGTCGGGCTTCTCGTCGAAGCCCGGAGTCTCCTCCGTCATCAGGCAGCGCCGCCCTTCTTGTCCTTCTCGTCGTCGACGATCTCGGCGTCGACCACGTCGTCCTCGGCCTGCGCCTGACCGGCACCCGGAGCGGCGCCCTCGGCGCCCGCGGCCTGCGCGCCCTGGGCGTCGGCGTACATGGCCTGGCCCAGCTTCTGCGAGACGGCGGCGACCTTCTCGGTGGCCGTGCGGATCTCGGCGGTGTCCTCGCCCTTGAGCTTTTCCTTCAGCTCGGTGACGGCGGTCTCGACCTCGGTCTTGACCTCGCCCGGGACCTTCTCCTCGTTGTCCTTCAGGAACTTCTCCGTCTGGTACACGAGCTGCTCGGCCTGGTTGCGGGTCTCGGCGGCCTCGCGGCGCTTGTGGTCCTCCTCCGCGTACTGCTCGGCCTCCTCACGCATCCGGTTGACCTCGTCCTTCGGCAGCGAGGAGCCGCCGGTGACGGTCATCTTCTGCTCCTTGCCGGTGCCGAGGTCCTTCGCGGCCACGTGCATGATGCCGTTGGCGTCGATGTCGAAGGCGACCTCGATCTGCGGCACGCCGCGCGGGGCCGGCGGCAGACCGGTCAGCTCGAACATCCCGAGCTTCTTGTTGTACGCCGCGATCTCGCGCTCGCCCTGGTAGACCTGGATCTGCACGGACGGCTGGTTGTCCTCGGCCGTCGTGAAGATCTCGGAGCGCTTCGTCGGAATCGTGGTGTTCCGCTCGATGAGCTTGGTCATGATGCCGCCCTTGGTCTCGATGCCGAGGGACAGCGGGGTCACGTCGAGGAGCAGGACGTCCTTGACCTCACCCTTGAGGACACCGGCCTGGAGCGAGGCGCCGATGGCGACGACCTCGTCCGGGTTGACACCCTTGTTGGCCTCGCGGCCACCGGTGAGCTCCTTGACGAGCTCGGCCACGGCCGGCATACGGGTCGAGCCACCGACGAGAACGACGTGGTCGATCTCGGAGAGCTGGATGCCCGCGTCCTTGATGACGTTGTGGAACGGCGTCTTGCAGCGCTCCAGCAGGTCGGAGGTCAGCTGCTGGAACTGCGAGCGCGTGAGCTTCTCGTCCAGGTGCAGCGGGCCCTCGGCGGAGGCCGTGATGTACGGGAGGTTGATCGACGTCTCGGTGGAGGACGACAGCTCGATCTTCGCCTTCTCCGCGGCTTCACGGAGACGCTGGAGAGCCATCTTGTCCTTGCCCAGGTCCACACCGTGGTTGCCCTGGAACTGCTTCACCAGGTAGTCGACGACGCGCTGGTCCCAGTCGTCACCACCGAGGTGGTTGTCACCGTTGGTGGCCTTCACCTCGACGACGCCGTCGCCGATCTCCAGGAGCGACACGTCGAAGGTGCCGCCACCGAGGTCGAAGACGAGAATGGTCTGGTCGTCCTTGTCGAGACCGTAGGCCAGGGCGGCGGCCGTCGGCTCGTTGACAATACGAAGGACGTTGAGGCCCGCGATCTCACCGGCCTCCTTCGTCGCCTGACGCTCGGAGTCGTTGAAGTACGCCGGGACGGTGATGACCGCGTCGGCCACCTTCTCGCCCAGGTAGGACTCGGCGTCGCGCTTGAGCTTCTGCAGGATGAAGGCGCTCATCTGCTGCGGGTTGAAGCTCTTGCCGTCGAGGTCGATGCTCCAGTCGGTGCCCATGTGGCGCTTGACCGAGCGGATCGTCCGGTCGACGTTGGTGACCGCCTGACGCTTGGCGACCTCACCTACGAGGACCTCGCCGTTCTTCGCGAAGGCGACGACGGACGGCGTGGTCCTGGCGCCCTCTGCGTTGGTGATGACGGTGGGCTCGCCGCCTTCGAGAACGCTGACGACGGAGTTAGTCGTGCCCAGGTCGATGCCGACCGCACGTGCCATTTCGGATTCCTCCAGTTACGTACTTGAGTGGATCTGGCTCAAGGATGCATCACCAGACCCACGGCGTCAACAGAGCTGAGTGGAGGGGACTCAACTCTTCGGCTCTTATCTCACTCATACATCGCGCGGCACGGCGCTGACCTGGGGCTTCTTCCCGGCTCCCTTACTCGTACTCGTCGTGCACCGGCTCGAACTCCGGCTCCGCAGGGTCCTCCGTCGGCTCCTTCCGGGCCGCCTTCAGCGCGGCGAGCACCGGCCTGTCCTGCTTCACCGCGTCGAACACCCGGCGCGCCTCGGGCTGCTCCAGGTCGAGCCGGTACCAGTGGTCGGGCGCCTGGTGGTGCGGCAGCGTGGTGAAGCTCAGCGCCCCCGGCGGCAGCGCGCGCAGGCTGCTGACCACCTCGTACAGCTCGCCGAGCGAGTCCAGCCCGGCGTCGGCGGTCAGTGCGGAGGTCGCGGCGTCGAGCACCGGGTAGAGCCGGGCCGGGTTGGTGAGGGTGCCGTCGGTGCGGATCTTGGTCGCGAGCCGGTTGACGAAGTCCTGCTGGCGGCTGATCCGGTTGAGGTCGCTGCCGTCGCCGACGTACTGCCGGGCCCGTACGTAGCTCAGCGCGGTCTCGCCCCGCAGCACGTGCCGGCCCGCGGAGAGGTCGAGCCCGACGTTCGGGTCGTGCTCCGGCTTCTTGAGGTCGACCTCGACCCCGCCCACCGCGTTGATGATCTTCGTGAAGCCCTTGAAGTCGACGGTCAGGTGGTGGTCGATCCGGATCCCGGTCAGCCGCTCCAGCGTCCGGATCGTGCAGGCTGCACCGCCGAACTGGAAGGCCCAGTTGAACTGGGCGTTCTGCGCCAGGCTGTACTCGCCGTCCGGCCGCAGACAGCTCGGCATGTCCACCCGCAGGTCGCGCGGCACGCTCAGCACCTCGGCCCGCTTCCGGTCGGCGGCCAGGTGCAGCAGCATCACGGTGTCCGAGCGCTCGCTGCCCGCCTCCTTCCGGTAGTCGGAGCCGAGCAGCAGGATGTTCTGCGCCCTGCCGGGATGACGCTCGGGCCGCTCGGCGCCGTGCTCGGCGAGTGCCGCCGCGGTCGCCTCGTCGGTACGGATGTTGCCGTCGATCTTCCGGTACACGAGCCAGCCCGCGACGGCGGTCACCCCGACCAGCAGGGCGAGCCCGCCGCACACCAGCCTGAGCGTGCGCCGGGCCCGTACCCGGGAGGCGAGCGCGGCCAGCGGGGCCGGCAGGGACGGCTTCGGCAGTCTCGGCATCCTCACCACCCCCTCAGGCCCCCCGCACCGGCAGCGGAACTCCGGCCACCGCACACGAAGCCGCCGCACCGGCAGCCGCCGGGCACGCACCGGGGCCCGGGACCCCGACCCCTCCTGTCACCACGGCACGCATGCCACAACCACCTCTCCGACCTCTGCCGTCCGGCTGAGCGGCATGCGTGGCACACCCACCGCCGGTAGTTCCTCGTGCGAGAGTCATTTCCACAAATCCGACTATTCGCATGAAGTCGGTCAAAGATCCCACGAAAGGATGCGGAGCATGCGGGAGATCCGCCCCCCGTCCGCGAAACGAGTCCTGGATCTGGCCGGCGGCACGCTGCTGCTGGTCCTCCTCTCCCCGGTCCTGGCAGCCGCCTTCGCGGTCCTCACGGCCACCTCCCCCGGGGACGCGCTGCTGCGCCGGACCCGGGCGGGGCTGGGCGGAAAACCCTTCGCCATGCTGGAGTTCCGCACGAGGGACGCAGGAGCGGCCGGCCGCCTGCTGCGCCGCTTCGCCCTCGACGAACTCCCCCAGCTGATCAATGTCGTACGCGGGGAGATGTCCCTGGTCGGGCCGCGCCCGCAGCCGGTGGCGGACCTCGCCCGCACGGGCCCCGCCCGCAGCCGCCTCGCGGTGCGCCCCGGCATCACGGGCCTGTGGCAGATCCACCGGGATTCCGAACTCCCCTGGGACGAGCGGGAGTTGCTCGATCTGGAGTACGTGGACACGCACTGCCTGGCCGTCGACCTCGCCATCCTGGCCCGCACGGTCCCCGTGGTGCTGAACGCCCGCACCGCCCACTGAGCCCCGCCCCGCCCCGCCGGCACACCCCTCGCGCAGGGACACGGGGCACTCGCGAGCGGGCGGCCGTCGAGCGCGGGGGCCCTCGCGACCCTCGACGTAATGATCGTCACTGAGGGTTGCCTCAGCGACGCAGATCACCGGGCGCGAAGCTACTGTGCGACGACACAAGCGGGTAATCTCAGCTCGACTGGATAAGTTACCGCTTAGTAATCACACATGGCGCCTGGCACTCCCCGATCGACCGCCAGGCTCTCCGTCACCCACCCTCGCAGGCCCGAGGAGCCCCCAAATGCAACTCGCCGCGATCATCGTGTCGCTGGTCCTCATGGCAGTCGGCGTCGCGCTGTTCGGCCGTGCGATCTTCCAGATCTATCGGTTCGTCACGCTCGGTCAGCCGGTGCCCGCCGGTACCCGCACCGATTACCCCTGGCAGCGCGCGGTCACCGTGGCCAAGGAGTTCCTCGGCCACACCCGGATGAACAAGTGGGGCGTCGTCGGCGTCGCGCACTGGTTCGTGGCGGTGGGCTTCTTCTCGCTGCTGCTGACGATCGTGAACGCCGTCGGCCAGCTCTTCAAGGCCGACTGGATGCTCCCGATCGTCGGCGAGTGGGCGCCGTACAACATGTTCGTCGAGTTCATCGGCACCATGACGATCCTCGGCATCCTGGTGCTGATCGTCGTCCGCCAGCTGAGCAAGGCGAACAAGCCGGGCCGCAAGTCCCGCTTCGCGGGCTCCAACGCGGGCCAGGCGTACTTCGTCGAGACCGTCATCCTGATCGTCGGCATCTGCATCTTCACGCTGCACGCCCTGGAGGGCGCCCAGCACCACGTGAACTCCTACGAGGCGTCCTTCTTCATCTCGTACCCCTTCGTCGCCTGGTTCCGCGGCATGGACCTCTCCACGCTGCAGAACCTCACGTACTTCTTCGCGGCGCTGAAGATCGCGACCTCGTTCATCTGGATGATCACGGTCGCGCTGAAGACCGACATGGGTGTGGCCTGGCACCGCTTCCTGGCCTTCCCCAACATCTTCTTCAAGCGCAGGGCGGACGGCGACGTCGCGCTCGGCGCGCTGCTGCCGATGACCACCGGCGGCAAGGAGATCGACTGGGAGGACCCGGCCGAGGACGCGACCTTCGGCGTCAGCCAGGTCGAGCAGTTCTCCTGGAAGGGCATCCTCGACTTCTCCACCTGCACCGAGTGCGGACGCTGCCAGTCGCAGTGCCCCGCCTGGAACACCGGCAAGCCGCTCTCCCCCAAGCTCCTGATCATGTCGCTGCGCGACCACGCGCACGCCAAGGCCCCGTACCTGCTGGCCGGCGGCGGCAAGGACATGGAGGGCGAGGAGAAGGCCACCGAGGAGCAGCTGAAGGACGTCCCGGCCGCCGCCCTCGCGGAGGCCGAGCGCCCGCTGATCGGGACCGTCGAGGAGAACGGCGTCATCGACCCGGACGTCCTGTGGTCCTGCACCACCTGCGGCGCCTGCGTCGAGCAGTGCCCGGTGGACATCGAGCACATCGACCACATCGTCGACATGCGCCGCTACCAGGTGATGATCGAGTCCGCGTTCCCGTCCGAGGCGGGCACGATGCTCAAGAACCTGGAGAAGAAGGGCAACCCCTGGGGGCTCGCCAAGAAGGCGCGCGTCGAGTGGACCAAGGAGGTCGACTTCGAGGTCCCGATCGTCGGCAAGACGATCGACGACCTCACCGAGGTCGAGTACCTGTACTGGGTCGGCTGCGCGGGTGCCCTTGAGGACCGCGCCAAGAAGACCACGAAGGCCTTCGCCGAACTCCTGCACATGGCGGGCGTCAAGTTCGCGATCATGGGCGGCGACGAGAAGTGCACCGGCGACTCCGCCCGCCGCCTCGGCAACGAGCCCCTCTTCCAGCAGCTCGGCGCGGAGAACGTCGCGATGCTGAACATGGCGTACGGCGAGGACGACGAGGACGAGTCGACCAAGAAGCCGAAGTCGTCGAAGAAGATCGTCGCGACCTGCCCGCACTGCTTCAACACGATCGCCAACGAGTACCCGCAGCTGGGCGGCGAGTTCGAGGTCATCCACCACACGCAGCTGCTCCAGCACCTCATCGACGAGGGCAAGCTGGTCCCGGTGACCCCGGTCGAGGGCCTCATCACCTACCACGACCCCTGCTACCTGGGCCGCCACAACAAGGTCTACACGCCCCCGCGCGAGATCATGTCCGCCGTCCCTGGCCTGCGCCAGCAGGAGATGCACCGCCACAAGGAGCGCGGCTTCTGCTGCGGCGCCGGCGGCGCGCGGATGTGGATGGAGGAGCGGATCGGCAAGCGCATCAACACCGAGCGCGTCGACGAGGCCCTGTCCCTCAACCCGGACATCGTCTCCACGGCCTGCCCGTTCTGCCTCGTCATGCTCACCGACTCGGTCAACGGCAAGAAGAACGACGGCAAGGCCAAGGAGTCGCTGACCGTCGTCGACGTGGCGCAGCTGCTGCTGGAGTCGGTCAAGACCCCGGCCGACCCGGCCTCCGAGGAGGAGTCCGAGGACGCGCCGGAGCCGGAGCCGGTGAAGTAGCGCGCCACCGGAGCCGGAGCTGGTGCCGGTGACGTAGCGCGTCACCGGAGCCGTTGACCGCGTACGCACGCGAAGGAGCGGCCGGACCTGCCTCGGGGGCGGGCCCGGCCGCTCCTTGCGTACGGGGCCCCGACCGCCCCCCTCACAACCACCCGGCCCCCCTCCTCACCGCCCCTCCGGCCGCCCTGCGGAAAGCCCCCCGGGGTTCCCCTAGGGGATGTCACAGGTCGGCCGCAAAGGCCCCCGCTCGGCCGTCCCCCGACCATGGGCCCACCCGGAGCGGGTACGTTCGTTCGCGTGGCTGGATTCAGGATCGGACGCGGCCGGGACAACCGCACGCAGCAGCAACCGCAGCGGCAGCAGCCGTACGGAGGACCGCAGGCATCGCCTCAACCCCCGTACGGCCAGCAGCAATGGCCGCAGGCCCCCCAGTACGGAGGTGGCGGCCACGGTGGCAACGGCGGATACGGAGGGAGAGGTTCCGACGAACCGGAGTACTTCGGCGACCCGCACCCCCAGGGCGGCTACGGCCCGCAGGGCGGCGGCCATCCCCCGTACGGCCAGAGCCCGCAGCACGACCCGTACGCCAACAACCCGGGTCACACCCAGGCGTTCAGCGTCAACGAGGACCCGTACGGCGACGGCAGCACCTACCAGGCGGGCAACACCCCCGCGCCGCCCGCGGGCCCGCGCCTGCACTGGAAGCAGCTGATCCCGGGGATCGTCCTGCGTCCGGGCGCGACGTTCTGGCAGATGCGCGACCACCAGGTCTGGGCGCCCGCGCTGATCGTCACGTTCCTCTACGGCCTGCTCGCGGTCTTCGGCTTCGACAAGGCCCGCGAGGAGACGATCAACTCGACCTTCGCGAGCGCGATCCCGTACGTCCTCACGACGTCGGTCGCGATGATCATCTGCGGCCTGGTCCTCGGCGCGGTCACCCACACCCTCGCCCGCCAGCTCGGCGGCGACGGCTCGTGGCAGCCCACGGTCGGCCTCTCGATGCTGATCATGTCCCTCACGGACGCACCGCGCCTGCTCTTCGCGCTGTTCCTGGGCGGCGACAACAACCTGGTGCAGATCATCGGCTGGGCGACCTGGCTGGCCGCCGGCGCCCTCTTCACCTCGATGGTCAGCAAATCCCACGACCTGCCGTGGCCGAAGGCCCTGGGCGCCTCGGCGATCCAGCTGGTGGCCCTGCTGTCACTGATCAAGCTGGGCACGATCTGACGGCACACGGCGCAGGTCACTGACCGCTGACCGCTGACCACGCACACGGAAGGGCCCGGGGAATCCCCCGGGCCCTTCCGCCATCTCGCAGAGCACCTGCGCCCACACCCGCCACTTCGCACCTGGCACCTGGCACCTGGCACCTGGCACCTGGCACCTGGCACCTGCGGGCACTCACACACTCACGCGTCGAGAACCTGCCCCGCCCGCCGCACGACCGGCTTCTCCACGGACCACGGGAAATTGATCCACTCGTCGGTCCGCTTCCACACGTACTCGCACTTCACGAGCGAATGTGACTTCTCGTACACCACCGCGCTGCGCACCTCGGCGACGTGCTCCAGGCAGAAGTCGTGCACCAGCTTCAGCGTCTTGCCGGTGTCGGCGACGTCATCGGCAATAAGAACCTTCTTATTGCTGAAATCAATCACATTGGGCACGGGTGCGAGCATGACGGGCATTTCCAGGGTCGTACCGACCCCGGTGTAGAACTCCACGTTCACCAGGTGGATGTTCTTCACGTCCAGCGCGTAGGCCAGACCGCCGGCGACGAACACACCGCCGCGCGCGATGCTGAGCACGATGTCCGGCTCGTACCCGTCATCCGCGATCGTCTGCGCCAGCTCGCGCACCGCATGCCCGAAACCGTCGTACGTCAGGTTCTCTCGTACGTCACTCATACCGCTCTTACACCTGCGTCCGATGGAAGTTGAGGTAGGAGCGCGAGGCCGTGGGCCCGCGCTGCCCCTGGTAGCGGGACCCGTACCGCTCGGACCCGTAAGGAAATTCAGCCGAGGAACTCAGCTGGAAGAGACACAGCTGACCGATCTTCATCCCCGGCCACAGTTTGATGGGCAACGTGGCGAGATTGGACAATTCCAAGGTCACGTGTCCGGAAAATCCAGGGTCGATAAACCCTGCGGTGGAATGCGTCACCAGCCCGAGCCGCCCGAGCGAGCTCTTGCCCTCCAGCCGGGAGGCGAGATTGTCGGGCAGCGTGATCGTCTCGTACGTCGAGGCGAGCACGAACTCACCGGGATGCAGAATGAACGCCTCGTCCCCCTCCGGCTCCACCAGCCGCGTCAGATCGGCCTGCTCCACGGCGGGGTCGATGTGCGGATACCGGTGGTTCTCGAACACCCGGAAGTAGCGGTCCAGCCGCACATCGACACTCGACGGCTGCACCATGGATTCGTCGAACGGATCAATACGTACGCGTCCGGCGTCGATCTCGGCCCGGATGTCCTTGTCTGAGAGAAGCACCCACCGAGGATACGCAGAGCGCGCGGGCCCGCCCCAATCGGACGACCCGCGCGCCAGAAACCACTCCCTGCTACTGCCGCTCACTGCGCGGCACGACTGCTACCGCTTGGGCGCCCCGACAGGCACGGCATGCCTCAGCCGAGCACATCGCGGACAGCGAATGAGCCGTCCGGGCCCGATCCGCTCCGCTCCGAGCTGCTGCAACGGGAACGAAGAGGTGCTGAAAACATGCCCCTCGGCACAGCGGACGACGGTGCGATCCATCAAGTCCCTTCCCCAAACCACGCGTGGACGAAGCTGCCACATTAGGGGATAAACAGGACCCCACTCCAAGCGGCACTCCGTACTCCGCTTCCCCGCCGCTGGACACCTGGATCCCGACATGGGGTACAGTGTCCGACGATGCGGCAGAAGCTCAACGGCCGCTCAAGCGGGTGTAGTTTAATGGTAGAACATGAGCTTCCCAAGCTCAGA
The DNA here is from genome assembly GCF_042874215.1 of Streptomyces sp. NPDC004111. Taxonomy (NCBI): domain Bacteria; kingdom Bacillati; phylum Actinomycetota; class Actinomycetes; order Kitasatosporales; family Streptomycetaceae; genus Streptomyces; species Streptomyces sp. NPDC004111. The sequence continues at coordinate 185,232 of NZ_JBIAMU010000019.1, read as the reverse complement.
GCGCGAGTTCGATTCTCGTCACCCGCTCCAACGCAAACCCCCAGGCCAGCGGCCCGGGGGTTCTTTGTTGTCTAGACCTTTCTAAAAGCCCTGCACCAGATCCGCACCAGAAGGCTCCGTCCGCCGACCGTGCGACTTCTCACGTGCGACCCGCACAAGATCGTCGAGCCCGCTCGCTACCTCCTGCTGACGCTCAAGGTCGGAGTGCTGGTAGATCAACGCTGCCTTCTCGGACGACTGGCCGGCCCGCACCATCGTGTCCTTGAGGGTGGCCCCGGAGCGGGTCGCCAGGGTGTGGCCGGTGTGCCGGAGATCGTAGAACCGGAACCCTTCCGGCAGCCCCACCACCGCACGGGCCTTGCGCCACTTCCGCCCGAAGGTGGAGCGCCGGAACGGCTTGCCCCGCTCCCCCACGAACAACAACCCGTCCGGACCCTGCTCCGCGTACCAGCCGAGGTGACGCTCCAGGTCCCTCCGTAAGAACCCGGGGAGGACCACGAGCCGCTTCCCGGCGTCCGACTTGGTGTCGCCAGGGGCGCGGCGACCTGTCGTGAGCTCCGGAGCAGCCATGCGGACGCGGATGGTCAGCTCGTCGAGGTCTACGTCCTTGCGGCGCAGCTCTGCTTGCTCCTCCGGCCGGAGGGGACCGTACGCCCCGAGGAAGACCATCAGCCGCCAGCGCGGGCCCAGTGCATCAGCAAGGGCGTCGACCTGGCCGACGGAGGCGATCTGTCGCTCCGCCGCGGCCTCCTTTCCGGCGCCCCGGATGCGGCAGGGGTTGCGACGGATGAGTTCGTCGTCGACCGCGGTCTCCATGACTGCTTTGAGGAGCCGGTAGGACTTGGCGACGGTCGTCGCCGCTCCCGTGGAGGCCAGCCGTTCCGTCCGCCAGGTCCGCACGCGGGGCGCGGTGATCTCGACCAGGTCCAGGCCCCCGAACGTAGGCAGGATGTGCAGCCGCAGGAGGCGCCGGTACAGCTCGTCAGTAGTGGCGGAGATCCCACGTTCGGCCACCCACTGGAGTGCGTAGACCTTGAAGTTCACCGATCCGGCGTTCGGGTCCTGCCAGCTCCCTCGCGTGAGGTCCGCTTCGATCTGGGAGAGCCAGACTTCGGCGTCCTTCTTGCTCTCGAAGGTTTCGGGTGCTCGTTGTTCCTGACCGTCGGGCCCCGAGTAGCTCGCAGTCCAGCGGCCGGAACGGTACTGCCGCACCGCGCCGAAGCGCCGACGGGTGCCCTTCGCGTTCCCCATCAGGCGGCCCTCCCGAGCCGTGAACGGCGGCGGAGCGGCTGGACCGTGTTCCCGTCGATGTACGTGGTCAGGACGCTCTCCTTGATCCGCACGTGGCTTCCGACCTTCACGAAGGCGATCCGGCGTTCAGCGATGAGGCGACGGGGGAAGCGGGTGGTGGTCCCGAGTCGTTCGGCGGCCTGTACCACGGTGAGAAGTCGATCGGTCATGACCAACCCCCTTCCTCGGCGAGCGCCTCGCGGGCGGTGTCCCGGTTGAGCTGGAGGCCGCGGGCGATGCTGGCAGCAAGTGCGAATTCCCCGGGGCTGTGGCCGTGGCCCGCGTACTGCCAGTCGGCGAGGACGAGCACGGTGTCCGCTTCCGGAAGATCGTGGGCCTGACGCTCCTGGGCGGCGCGGAAGTCGGCGCGTGCCGCGCGCAGTTCGCCGAGGGTGACTGAGTAGCACCGGGACTTGGTGGAGAAGTGGCCGCGAAAGCCGAGCATGTGCGCCCAGGCCCACAGGCGTCGGTCGGGATAGAGCGGGTCCAGTTCCTTGCAGGCGGTGATCAGGCGGCGGGTGTGATCCGGGACCTGGTGGCGGTCCAGCTCCGCGAGTTCGCCGATACGCCGATCAAGGGTTCCGGTGTTCTCCGCAGCTTTGGTCGCGTACTTCGCGACGTACGACGCTACCGCTTGCTCGGTGAGGTCTGAGCCGTCGCCGAAGGCATTGATCGGTCGCACGTCCAACTGCTTGCCCCACCGAAAGGTACGGGCGGGCTGATCGTCAGCGGCCGGCGCCGTGACTGAGGTGTAGGAGTGCGAGGCCGCCGCACGGACGGAGTCGGTCAGCAGGTCGACGCTCGCCCAGTCCGGAGCGGCTGAGGTGGGACCCTTGGGCCCGTCGATGCGCACCACCGCGTGGAAGTGCAGAGCTCCCCTCTTCTGGAACTCAGCGACCTTCCCGAAGGACAGGCGCGCCGACCCCTTGAACTCCCTCTGGAGGAGACCGGCGCGGGAGGCCAGTTCCCGACGCAACCGGACGGTGAAGCGCTGCTAGAGGTCGCCGGCGTAGTTGTTGAACAGCACGGCGGCGGCGTAGTCGTACGTCTCCGGGTCCAAGGCGGTGCCGAGGACTGGGGCATCAACCGGGTGCTGTGTCCCACAGCGGCAGGCACCACGGTCCGGGCGGTTGTGCACGGGACCGAAGGAGGGAGCGGTGAGGGTGACGAAGACCCGGGGGTGGTCGCGGACGGCGGCCGGGATGTCGCGTCGGTCGTCTCCGGCCAGCCCCGCGCGGATCAGGTGGTACGTGTCGGCGCTGTAGGTACGGGCGCAGGAGGGGCACCGCGAAGCACGCCGGTTGCCGCAGGCGAGCCGGAGCCGTCCTCCCGGCTCGGTCTCGGTGGAGTAGTGGTGCAGCGTCTCCCCCGACGTACGGTCCTTGGCGAGCGTCCAGCCCGTGAGGTGGATCGGCTCGGAGCAACCGCCGGTACGACGTACCTGGTCCTCCCAGCGGTCGAAGTCGGGAGCCGCGGCGACTCTCAGAAGATCGCCGAGGATGACCGGGTCACGGAGCAGGTCGGACACGGGCCCCCTCCCGTGTGCGGGACGGTCGTTCATGATGGAGCTTCCTTCCGGATCTGTGGTTCGGGCAGGAGGACGGCTCCCGGGCGGCGGAGACTTGGCGGTTGAGGCCGCCCGGGAGGCCGGTCAACGGTGGGTGCGCTCAGACGCGAGCAGGGACCGAAGGACGACCGCGCAGACGGCGAGCGAGACACCGGTCAGGGCGACGGCCAGGAGCATCGAGACCAGCACGGCGCCGACGACAAGGACGACGGCCGTTCCTCCGCCGACGAGGGCGAGTGTCGTGCCGGACGTGAGCTGAATCGTGGGTCGCGTCGAGGGCTGGAGCATCGGAGCGGGCGGGGGCTGGGTGCGCGAGAGCTGCGCTGTCGGAGGCACGGCCAGCGGAGTGATGGATCCCGTCGGCGTCGGGTTGGTCGGAACCTTGGGGCGGAGCATGGTGGATCTCCCTTCAGCTGGGGCAGCTACTTGACGGCGGAGTCGATGGCAGTCGCGAAGAGGCTGTCGGCGAGGAGGTAGCCGCCGAGGAGGAGCACGGCCACGAGCCACCAGGGCGGGCGGATGAGCTTGATGCCGAGGTAGCCGACGACGATCAGGGCGAGCCAGAGCGGAACGTTCACGGGTGCCTCCTGCCGTTCAGCGGACGGTGCAACGGTGGGTGCGGGCGGCGAGCTGGGCGGCCGAGCGGCTGGAGAAGTCGGCGGACCAGCCGCACCGGTCGGCGGTGCACACGGCGGCGTGCTTGGTTCGGCCGTGCCGGTCTCGGTAGGTGCCGATCTGTATGGGGCCGATGCGCATGACGGAGTGGAAGTGATCGCGAGCGGGCATGGTGGTTCTCCTTCCGAGTCAGGTCAGTTGGGCGGCGATGGATTCGGCGAGCGGGCCCGGAACGCCGAGACGGGACCGCAAGGTGTCGGTGTCGATCCGGGTGCCAGTACGGGCGTGGTGCTCGTCGGCGACTTTGCGGGCGTGGACGACGAGGGCGGCCGGGACGGTGGGGACTGCATCGGTGGCAGGGTCCGTCTCGATCAAGGCCCGCGGTGACTCGTCGCTGAGCAGATCGGCGACGTCAACCGCAGGTATCTGCGGCTCAGTGACTGGTACCTGGTCCGGCGGGAAAGAGGCCGCGACGCTCATCTCGTCCGTCTCGCTGGGTGCCCGGGTGTGAGCCAGCAGGGTTCCGCCGAGGAAGGCGAGTGCGGGCCAACCCGCGATGCCGAACCGAAGCCAACCAGGCGGGTGTTGGAGGTCGAGGAACCCAGCGGTCGCGACGTTCGCGCCGAGCGAGGCAGCCAGGGCGACGAGGAACCAGCACCAGGCGAGCCGGGACTGCCCGTCCTCCCGGAGCCGACGCCAGGCCGCGACGAGCAACAGGTCGACGCTGATCGGATAGGCCCACGCCTTCCAGCCGTCCTGCCCCGCAGCGGCGGCCAAATCGTGGAGGTGCGCGAAGGAGAGCGCTCCCGCGATGACGGCCTGGACGAGGACGGCGTCGAGACGGATACGGCCCATGTCGAAGCTCCTTCCGTAATCAGGCATGGAGGGCGTAGGGAACTGGCACGTTGAGGTGCGCCGGACTTGAGGAACTGGGTCAAGCAGCCGCGGTCGACGCCTTGTTCAGCGACATCGAGCCGGAGGCCACCGAGTCCACGACGGGCCGGAAGGGCGCGAGTACAGGAACATCAGGCGTGCGGTCCGCGTACTTGGCGCAGATGTTGACCGCTGCGCGAAGCGAGGTATGCGGGGCCCGTATACGGGACCAACCGCCGGTCGAATCACCGGCGACAGCGATACCGGGTGAGTCCGCGGGAATCTGAATCGCGGCCAGAACAGCATCCGGAGAGATGTCACCGAAGGCCATGTTGGCGCTTGTCTCGTCGTTGACGCGGTGCGCGGTACGGCCACTTAGCTGGGCCCGGAGCATGGTGATCCCCTTGCCGAGCTCGGACCCGAAGCGCTGCCCGCAGATCTCCAGGTAGATCCCGGCAGCACGGCCGAGCTGAGCAAGCCGCACGAGCGAAGTGATGATCTGGTCCCTGCGCTTCTCCTCTTCCTTGGACGCGAAGAGCGCAAGCTCCGCGACCTCGTCGACCAGGACTACGACGGGCGGCGGACGCAGGTCCTCGGGCAGGTCCCAGATGTCAGCAGCGATGTCCGCATCCGGCACGCTCACGCTGATTCGCTGTTGCTCCCGGATGAGCTGGTAGACGGCCTCCATGTGCGAGACCAGAGCTTCGAGCAGTTCGAGCGCGGTGTCCTGGTTGTCGGCGAGGGCGGAGAACCGACGAGCGAGCGGGAACAGCTCCACTCCTTGCTTGCAGTCGATACCGACGAGGGCGACGTGTTGGGCGGCCAGGCCGGACACGAGGTTGCGCTGATACACCGACTTACCCGACTCCGTGGCGCCGAGCGTGAGGCCGTGCGGGACACGGCGGTAGTCGCGGTAATGCACCGACCCGTCCTCGCGCAGGGCAACCGGCACACGCATCGGGGTGTGGTCGATCTTGACCGGCATCTGCACCCGCTTGAGTACGTCGTAGCCGGTCATCCGCAGCTCGACGACGCCGGAGCGGATCTCCCGGGCGGTGACGCCGTACATCCCGAACGAGTGCCTCAACCGGTCGGTGGCAGCGCTGAAGTCGAAGACGTCCTGTCCCGGCCGGACCTTGAGCCGGAGCACCAACCCCGTGCGGGTCGGCCGCATCCGACGGATGCCAGGCGCTCGCGCTTCCGGTGCCGGGCTCCCCGTCATGCGGGACAACGCGAGTCGCCAGCGAGTGGGAGGGACCGTCAGTCCACACGCGTCCATGACCGAGGCGTATCGGACGGAGACCCTCAGCACAGCGAGGACGACACCGAAGGTCATCCAGTACCAGGCGGGACGCCGCCACCGCAGTACAAGAGCGGTGGTGACGACCAGCAGCAGTAAGACGGAGAGGCGGGCCATGATCAGGCCGCCTCTGCCTGCATCCCACCGGCCGCGAGCGAGGTGACCGCCACGGCACGGAAGGAGATGCCGTGCCGCTTCTGCCCGTTGAACTCGTTCTCCCAGGGCCGGGCAACCAGGCCGGTCAGCGCTACCGGAACGCCCATGTTCAGGTCACCGGAGATCCCGGTCTCGGGGACGGCGACGGAAAGGATCTCCACCTGGTCGTTCGCCGCGAACATCACGTCCACGGTCATCAGCTTCACACCGGACTCGATGTCGACGGCGACCTCACCGGTACGTCGGTCCTTGAGCTTGATCTGCGGCTGCTTGGCGACCATCACGGTCGCGGCGGAGGTGTCGACGGGGATCTGACGCACTGCGGATCACTCCTCTATAGATGCCAAACTCCTGCACTCATGTACATGAGTGACATGAAGAAGAGTGCATGACTCCTATATATGAGTCAACCCGCCCGGACGAAGAAGTCGGGGCGGGCTGTAGGGAGTTGAGGCTGCGTCAGTCAGCCGCCGGAATCCGATAACTGAAAACGAACTGGTCAGCAGCCATGAGGGTGTCGCACACCTCCACCACCCGCCCCTCCGTCGTCAGTGCCTCACGCACCAGATGCACCACGGGGGCGCCGGGGCTGAGCGCCAGCTCCGAGGACTCGGCCTTGGTGGCCGGCCGGGCTTGCAAGGTCTCGACGAACTCGGCGAACTCATGCCCGTTGTCTTCGAGTCGGGCGTAGATCCCGCCGCCGCCGGGGTTCTCGGCGAACAGTTCCGGGATGTCCTTCACGACGTCCCAGGGCAGGTACGAGCTGGCCGTCTCGACCGGGGTCCCATTACGGAAGTACAGCCGCCGCCGAGCCAGGACCTGAACCCCAGGCTCCACCCCGAGCCTCTCCGCGACGTCCGCCGGAGCCTCTATGGGCCCGATGTACAGAACGCTGACCTTGGCCGTGGCCCCGGACTGTGCGGACTCCGCCAGGTAGGCAGCCTTGCCACCGCGCCGATGCGACCGCCGAAAACGGTCGGACGACCGATGCCGCACTGGCGGCCGGTCCTTCACGATCGAGCCCTTGCCGTGCCGGGTCTCCACCAAGCCGCTGACCCGAACTTCCACCATGGCCTTCCGGATCGTGCCACCGGCGACGCCGTAACGCTCGACCAGCTCGGATTCACTGGGCACCATCTCGCCGGGCTTCAGCACCCCAGCCCTGATCTGCTCCACGATCTCGTCGGCGATCTGCACGTACCGAGGTACGGACTTGCCCTTCCCTACCGCGGTTCCCACAGTCTTTCCCACTCTCCTATGCTCCTGTACATGAGTAACAGCGCCGCGGAAGCCGAGTCAACGCCACTGCACTCTGTCTCCGTGGCCGGAGTGGTGGTCCGCGAGGACGGCAAGCTCCTCACGATCCGCCGTGCCGACAACGGCGCTTGGCAGCTCCCGGGCGGAGTCCTCGAACTCGACGAGACCCCCGAGGCCGGCGTACGCCGCGAAACGTGGGAAGAGACGGGTATCCACGTCGAGGTGGACGAACTCACCGGGGTCTACAAGAACACGTCCCGAGGCATCGTCGCCCTGGTCTTCCGCTGCAAGCCGGTCGGGGGCGAGGAGCGAACGTCCAGCGAATCAACGGCAGTTGCCTGGCTGACGCCCGACGAGGTCGCGGACCGCATGTCCGAGGTCTTCTCCATCAGACTCCTGGACGCGCTGGACGGAGCGGGCCCGCACGTCCGCAGCCACGACGGCAAGCGCCTGACCCCAGAGCGATAAAACTTTCCCTACTTCATCAAGGCCCGCGCACGGCGCGGGCGCGCGCCGCCTCTGCGGCGCGGCCTGCCTCCTGTCTCCGCCCCGGCTGGCCGCGCCCGGCGGCGCGCTCGCGGCAGCGGGCATGAAGAGGAGACACCCTCTGTGGCTGGGGGCGGTCGGCTCCACGGCTTTACCCACCTCCCCAGTTCGGGTCCCGCGTCGAGCAAGACCAGGGGGCCACTCGTTCACATTCCGGGCAGCTGCACAGCCTGCCCGAGTTGCCGGCCAGCGTACGGCCCCCTGATCATGCTCGACCCCAGACCGGGCAGGACACCGGCCAAAGCCGCTCCGCCAACCTCGATTTTCAGCCATCAGGATTGCGCAACGCTCTACATGGGAAACATTGATCCCTATCATCACCGGGCGGAGATGACCGCGAGGCACACCAGCAATCTGTTGCTTGCCAGAAGACCGCGAGGCTGGGGGGCCTGCTTGACCGCGACGCACCACTACTCAGGTGACGAGTGGGAGCAGTATTGCCTTCTGCTCGCCCGTCGACATTACGGCGCGGACCAGGTGCAGGAGATTCCTGCACGTCACGGGGGCGACCTTGGAATTGAGGCATTCACCTTCTGCGGACGCGCCTTTCAGTGCTATGCGCCGGTAGAACCTCTGTCAACTGCCGAGAGATACGAAAAGCAGCGCGATAAACTCTCAACGGATTTACGTAAGCTCGGAACTAAGCAAAAAGATCTGCATCGACTACTCGGTGACGTGAAGATCAGTAATTACGTATTTCTTGTGCCAATCTTTGACTCTGCACAACTCGTCCAACACGCCAGCATAAAGGCCGAAGAGGTGCGACGAAAGAACCTCCCCTTTATCGCCGCAGACTTCAAAGTATCCATCGCAACTGATAAGAGCTATGCGAAAGAGCGCAACGAGATCCTTGAGAGGCCAAGTTCACTGGTCGACATCGTACCCACACCCCCAGAAGTGGTGAGTACATGGATGGAAGGAAATTCTCAACTCGCAGATACAGCGCTCACTAAACTAGCCAAGCTCAGACTTCCGGCTCGCCATGCTAATACCTATCTAGAGCAGCTCGTAAATCAATTCCTTGACTCAGAGAACGCCCTAGCGCGACTCCGCGAGAAATACCCAGATCAATGGGAAGCTGCGACCGGAAGCAAGGTACGCAAAGAGCGCAAGCTAGTGCTCGAATATCCCCCAGGTAGCACCAACAATGCAGCCGACGTAACGTCAATCGTGAAGTCTCTAAAGGAGGAGCTATCGCGCCAAGCACCTGCCCTGGATGACTCTTTTATTGACGCAATGTCTTGGGGCTCTATAGCAGATTGGCTCATGCGATGCCCATTGGATTTCGACTATAGCGAGAGTAACTAATGAGCAGCACTAAAGTTCTTGAACAAGCCTTTTCTGATATTTCCACCAACGTAATCTTTACACGTCGCCCGGATCCCATCCCTGGTGATCTCCGAACTGGCTGGCGCCTAGCATCACTTGTACTCATTCTGCAACGGTGTCGCGGCAACACTGCCAATCTCGAACAAATCCATGTCCTGGCCTGGTCCGTGCGATCTACGCAGGGCCGCGAGGTAATGAGAACTTGGTTTTCGGCTCGTCGCAAACCTAATGGCCTGATCATTAGGCATGACCCAGCAACAAGTCGAACAATCAACCTGGCGGTGGCCGCAGGCTTGGCCAGCAGAAACGACAACGCCTCGATCACATTAACTGGCAAGGGAGAACGTTTAGCCACTCTCCTTTGGGCGAACACAGAAGTCCTATCACGCGAGAAAGAATTTCTCAGCACACTTCCAGCACGAATCACACAAAAGTCGATCGACGATTTGCTGGAGTGGAGGCTTTAGATGCTAAAGATTAGAAAGCTATCTCTTAATGTGCGCACCTACGGCCCAATGTGCGGAACAACCCTAGAGTTTGGGCCGGGCCTAAATATTCTGCGGGCAGACAACTCCAGCGGGAAGTCCACCTGTCTTCAATCCATCATTTACGCGTTGGGCCTCGAAGGAATGATGAGTCCTAGCCGAGATATCCCTCTTCCTCACGCCATGACAGATAGGGTGGAGGTGGATGGAGAAGAGTTCCGCGTCGAGAGGTCCAGCGTTTCGATCGAAATCGAGAATGCGCAGGGTGAGATCCTTACGATCGGCCGCCCCGTCAAGGACTCTCATTTCGATACAACTCTAATTAGGACACTCAACGGGCCGGCCCTTTCAGATCCGGGAACTCGTTATACGCGGAAGGAGTACTTCGTCCGGAGGGCAGGGTCAGCCCAGCGAGAGGCTGGTTTTCACTATGAACTAGCCAAGTTTCTAGGTTGGGAACTCCCTAAAGTCACCCGCATGGACGGCAGCGAAGGGAACCTATACCTCGAATGCTTGTTTCCCTATTTCTTCGTGGAACAAAAGCACGGCTGGTCAGGTGTACAGGCTCGCATTCCCACATACTTGGGAATTCAGGATGTTTCAAAACGTTCCGCCGAATTTATTTTGGCGCTGGATGCCATGGACATGGTTCTAGAGTCTCAGCGGATCGAGTCATCCATTTCTCTTATTGAGACAGACTGGAAGAATGTATGCAGGGGCATATCAGACTTGGCTACACGCGCCGGAATTATTGTCAAAGGTATCCCGAAGAAGCCCAACGGATCATGGCAGCGTGACGAACTAGTTGAGCTAGAGATCGATTCAGGCTCGGGATTAGCTTCTCTGGAAAGTGAAATTTCTCGACTGGTAGATGACCTGGAGGAACAAGAGGCTCAGGACATTTCCTCAATTGGAGAAGCAGCACCAGAAATCGAGACCTCCTTGGCCTCAAACCAGGACAGGGCTACAGAGCTCAGTTTGGTTTTATCCTCAGCAATTGAAGAATGGGAGCAAGCTAAAAAGCAAGAGCAAGCGCTAGAACTTAGAATCGAAGCTCTGGAGGAGGATCTCCGCAAGCACAAGGATGCAGCGCTCTTGAAGAGACTAGGTGCTGCCGAAAGTTACGGCTTCACTGAAGAGATTTGCCCGACGTGCGGACAAGGCCTCCCTGATGGTTTCGAGATCACAGACTATCCTTTGACAATTGAGGATAATATTTCACACCTCGAAAAGGAGATTGCGACTTTTCGGTCCATGAAACTTGACGCGAATCGAGTCGGTGAAATCAGTCAAGTCAGAGTGTTCAGACTACGACACGAGATGGAAGACTTGCGTGGGCTGATCCGATCTCAGAAAGATGCGCTAATCAGCCCCAGCTCACTTCCAGACGCGGCTAGGCTGGCCCAGCGATTTAGGACGGAAGAGAAGCTAATCTCCTTGCGCGCAGTCCGCGATTCAATCGATTCAGCAATTGATGAACTGGATTCGCTAGCAACAACCTGGCACCTGAATAAGGAAAGGCTGGCAACCCTGAGGCGCCGTGATCAAAGCGAGCTCGACGAATCCAAAATTCGCTCGCTCAGGCGCTCACTGACCGTTCAGCTTGAATCATATGGATTCCGTTCCCTGGAACCAGGTTCAATTGACATCTCCACAAAAACTTACAGGCCAAACCATGAAGGGTTTGATCTCGGTTTTGATCTCTCCGCGAGCGATATGATTCGCGTGATTTGGGCATACCTATTCTCGTTCATGGAAGTCTCCCGAGAGTTCGAATCGAACCATCCTCAATTGCTGATCTTCGATGAACCAAGGCAGCAAGAGGCGGCAAGATTGAGTTTCCAACAGCTCTTGAATCGAGCTGCGAAAAACGGCATGGCTGGTAGCCAAGTTATTTTCGCTACGAGCGAAGTGGAGGCCGATCTTAACTCCATGCTGAGAGGCCTTCCTCATCACATGATGTCTGTAGCACGCGGTAAGAAGTTGATCAGACCCGTTTGGGATGAACTGCAAGAGATTTAGCCAGTAGGGCGGAAGAGGGCAGGGAGGCCTCGCAGCACTAAGGCCTCCCTAGATGATGCGAAAAACGGAGTGGTTATTGATTACGAAGATTCCCGCGATGTAATCCGGTTACCGCGACTCCACGCAACCCGCCTCACGTCGAAGAGCGCTCCCGTGAGAGCCGCTACCAGAATCCGCAGGTCGTCTTCTCCCGTCTTCTCGCAAGCAAGCACCGCTTGCGCGTGGTTGAGCAGCTCGGCTGCCATGCCCAGCTGAACTGATTCGGTGTTGTCAGCCAAGCGAGACAGGTAACTGTTGCTGTTGTCAGAGCTCAGATAACAGGGCTTGCCGTCCGGGCCCGACCACGGGAGCAGGCGCATCTCTTCGTGCGTTGTCATCCTTGCCGCCTCTGTTCTCTGGTCGTCTGTTCTCCGGTCGTCGTGAGTTGAGTGATGAAGTACGCATCGGCACGATCGCCGGGGAGGACCAGGAGCACACCCGCGATCACTCGCCCCTTGCCGTCGACCGCCGCGCGTGCGATCGCAAGGACGGCAAGAGACCGGTTGATCCGAAGGACCGCTGTTTCCTCTGGCGATGGGAGACGAGCGCTGACCCTTTCCCTGATCGCAACGACCCGTCGGCATCGCGCCAGCTGCCCTTCGAGCTCTGCGTACGACGGAGCCTCGGTGGGCGTCACCTCCGGTGCCAGTTCCTGAGGGACGTAGATACTCGCCAGGCTGTGCGGAGTACCGCCCACGTGACGGATGCAGAGGTACTCCATCAGGGGACTGTCCGTCGGCACTTCCAGCAGGGGCGGCAGTGGTCCATGCGCCTGCACTGCGGATGAGCGAATGCTGACGCGCTGGGTTGGATCGTCTGCAAGGTCTGCGAAGAGCGTTCGGCCGCCGCCGAGATAGGTGACTCGACTACGTTGCTGCCCGACGAAGTTGCCCTTGCCGTGAACCTTTTCCACCAGGCCCTCCGCCTGGAGGAGCGCCAGAGCGTTCCGCAGTGTCGGCGTGCTCACGGCATAGCGGGCAGCGAGTTGTGCTTCTGAGGGGAGACGCTCGCCGGCTTGGAGGCGACCCGTCGTGATCTGACTGCGGAGATCGTCCGCGATGACTTGTCGGCGGAACGGCACGAGCATCACCACCGCCTGCTTCGCGTCCGGAGGGCAATGAGGCGAGTTCTTGAGTGCATGGTCAGCAGTTCGCCCGATTCGAAGCGAAGCCGCTTTGCCCCACCTGGGAGCTGGAAGAGGTCAGCGACCCGACACGGCTGGCCCCCGACCGTGATCACGTCGCCCCGTTGCACGGTCACTGAAGTGATCTCCACCGGCGCGGGCGGTAAGCCCATTGGCGCATGACCTCTCACTGTGGCACCCCCGATGAAGGTCGGCTGGGCGTCGTGTGGCAGGCACAGGCGCACGCCTCGTAGACGATGGGCACTCCCACGGGCGCCGGAGGTGCATCGGCATGTGAGCACTCGTGGTGGGTGCCGATCCGGCACTCGCTGGATCGGTAGGGGGCGGTCACCGTGTGCGTGGCGTCAGCCTGTCGGCGGGGGCGCATCACTGAGACCTCAGCAACACGCGTCCACGCGTCCGCAAGGCGGTACGGCGTTTTCGGATGAACACGCTGATCAGCTCCTATCGCGAGCATCAAGCTCCCCGGCATCTCCCGCCGCGGGACCAGTCAGTACGGCGGCCCACAACATGCGGCCGTTCAAGCTGTGCGCGAGGAGCCCGAATCGATCGGCCTCCGCTACTGCCTCCAGCGCCTCGCGCCACGACTCGGCAGAGATCGAGTCCGGCACCTCCACCTCGATCGACGTGTGGCGGGCGTGCCCTTCGGTGCGCGGTGTGAGCCCGAGAGCGGACAGCCGGGCGGCGATCGCCTCGGCCCTTCCACTTGAATCAGGCACAGCTCCGCCCCCGTAACTCGTCGATCACTTTGAGTTAAGCTAGTTAACTAGATTAGAGCTAGTGGACTAGATTTTCCATATGCCTGAGCAGCCGCCTTACCTCCGCATCGCTGACGTACTCCGGCAGCGGATCGCGGATCACGAGTGGGCCCCGGGAGACCGGCTCCCCTCGCGCGCCCAGATCGCCCAGGAGTGTGGGGTCGGCGAGAACGTCGTCCGGCGTGCGCAGGAACTGCTCATCTCTCAAGGCGCTTTGGAAGGGCGTGCGGGCTCGGGTACGTACGTCGCGGCTCCCCGTGAACGGGTGCGAGTAGTTCGTTCCTCTGCCCGCGAGCAGCCCGCGGGCTCACCGTTTCGGTCGGACATGAGGGCCGTCGGCAGGCAAGGCGACTGGGAGAGCCGTACCGAGGCCAAGGTGCCCGCTCCGACCGAGATCGCCGAGCGTCTCGGGATCGCTGAAGGGGAGCCGTGCGTACGGAGTGACTACGAGTTCCTCGCGGATGGGAAGCCAGTTCAACTGTCGACGAGTTGGGAGCCGTACGACCTCACGGCCGGCACTCTCATCGTCCTGCCGGAAGGCGGGCCGCACGCCGGGGTGGGGGTCGTGAACCGCATGGCGGAGATCGGCATCACGGTCAGCCATGCCGTGGAGCGTCCCGAACCACGGCAGGCGACTGCGGAGGAGGCTTCGCTGCTGGGCATCCAGAAGGCCGCCCTGGTCACGCACATCCGGAGGACGTACTACAGCGACCAGGGACGGCCCGTCGAGACGGCGGACATCGTCATCCCGAGTGCGCTGTGCGAGATCGTCTACGAGATCCCGATCGGCAGGTAGCGAGGGGCCGTCGGACCCGCTTCGTGCCGGTCACCGCACAGCTCACGGCCGCACCAGATATGCACCAGATGCAGCGGGGAGCGGCGGTAAATGTGGGTCAGACTCCGGGCCCAAGGAGACTCCCACTAGAGCCGTTTCGGCTGGTCAGGGGCTGTCTGAGCGGTAGCCCACCGGTGATTCCCAAGCTCAGAGCGCGAGTTCGATTCTCGTCACCCGCTCCATAGAAAAGCCCCAGGCCAGCGGCCCGGGGCTTTGTTGTTGTCCAGAACAGACGAGGCACCGAGTGCCCGATGCATGTTCGTCGGGCGACCCTCCGGCCTCCTGACCTCACGTCGGGGTTCAGATGCCGTACTGGTCCATGTACTTGTCCAGGATGGCGGAGGCCTGCCCCTTCATCCGCTGCTCGGCCCGGTCGCGGGCGATCTCGGCGATCTCCTCGGGAGTGTGCCCGAGCCAGCGCATCGTGTTGATCGCAATGCTGATGATGTCGGCAACCTCACGGGCAGCAGCCTTGCTGTCGCCGGCCGCGAGGTGTTCTTCCAGTTCGTCGAACTGGATGTCCGCAGCTCTGCGGAAATGGGCCAGCGGCTTATGGGTTACCTCGTCGTGCGCTTCGTCCCAGGCTTCCCACATGCCCTGAAAGGGCCCTAGTTCGTCCGCCATGACGCCTCCCTCTGTGCCGTTGGCGTGATGACTGATCCCCATGGTTCCTCATGGTGCCGATCCAGTATGCAGAGGTGCCGCCGAGGCCGGTGGACTGGACACCTGCTCGAACGCAAGCCCCGTCCCGAGGAAGAGAAGCCCAGCGAAGACGAGGGTGACCATCCGCCGCCGCGACAGGCGTGGGACCTCCACCTCGTTGATCTTTAACCCGCCTCCCACGATGGCTACGACCACACAGAGGGCGCCCACGATTTGCAGTGTCATGCTGTCCTCCCTAGCACGTCTCAACGCTTCTCTATGTAATTTTCCATACCCCTCTGTGGGTGTCTACGGTCCTCACAGCGTCAATCTCCGCAGTCCCTCTAGGTCATGAAGCGTGATCTGGCGCCGCCCCGTGCTGACGAGCCCCTGCTGGCGCAGCTGACGCAGTGCAATCGCCACCGCGTCCCGCGAAGCTCCGATCCTGTTGGCGAGGTCGTACTGGCTGATCGGTACATCGAGTACGCAGTCACCTTCCTTAGGGGTGCCGAACTCAGCCGCCAGCTCAAGCAGCCAGCGAGCGAGCCGGTTCTTCACCCCCAGCCGGGCCAAGAGGGACTGCTGGTCCGATTCGCGCCGACGCCAGACCGCAGCCTTGTACATGACCGGCCACAGCTGCTCCTCCGCAATGAAGGCGAGGAGAGCTTCTGCGGCGATATCAACGCCGCTCACCTCGGTGATCGTGGTGACGGTCGCAGACCTCACTTCCCCCATCAGTACACCTTCGTCACCCATCACTTCTCCGGGCCCTCGAACCGCGAGGATCACTTCAGCACCGTCGGCCGCGCGCTGAGTCACTTTGACGTGGCCGTGCTCGATGACCAGAACGGACCGAGAGGGCTGCCCCTCCCAGAAGATGACCTGCCCTTCGGGAAAGCGCACCTCCGTCCCTCGCTCCCGGAGGGCCCGTCGCTGCGTTTGCCCCAGGACTTCGACGATCGAATGCGCTTCGCTTGCCATGCCTGTAACCGTACTAATCAGACTCCTTCCGTGGAATGCACTACACACAGCGCTACCGATTCCTCGATGGAGCTGGCCCGACCAGCCCGGAGTCGGCCGCCCACTGCGGTCTCCACAGGAGGCTCCAACCGGCCTCGCACCCAGGGTGCAGGCCGCCGAGGGCACGCCCACATACGCGCATACTTCGGTATGCTCTGCTCATGTCTTCAACGACTCGCATCACTGTCACGCTGCCCAGCGACCAGGTGGCTGAGCTCCGCAAGCTCACGGACAACGTCTCCGGGTACGTGGCGGAAGCAGTGGCCCGCCAGATTCGGCACCAGCTGCTCGGGGATGACTTGCGGCGACATGAGGAGGAGCACGGCGGCTTCACGGAGGAGCAGCTCGCCGAGGCTCACTCGAAGATCTTTGGTGACACTGGCGCCGGCGAGCGGTCGAGTGCCGCATGACGGAGCGTGTCGAGACAGTCGTCCTGAACTCCGAGGGGCTGTCGGCCTGGGTCGCGCAGGACCGGAAGATTCTCGCGATACTGCGGGTGTTCCATGACATGGGTGCGGATCTGGTCGTAGGGGCGAACACGATCGTGGAAGTCAGCCATGCGCGCACCAACATGCCCCGGCTGAACTGGACGTTGTCGCGGGTCAAGGTGGAACCGGTCACCGAGCAGGCGGCCAAGGCAGCCGCCGAACTGCTGAAGGAGGCCGGGCTGCACGGCCACAAGTACGCCATCGACGCCACCGTGGCGGAGGTGGCCCTGCGGCAGCCGGGGCCGGTCGCGCTTCTCACCTCCGACGCCGACGACATGACGAAGTTGTGCGGCGGTCGCGTCCGCATCGTCTCCCTCTGAAGCATCAGCACTGCTGCCTGGGGCCTCTGTCGGGACCGCCGGTCCGACTCCGGCCGGTTCTTGGCTTCCCCTCCGGGCCGAGGGGCAGGACGATCTCCGCAACCACCGCAGCGGTGGCAAAGGGTCTCGCCCCAGGGGGTTGGCGTGGCGAAATGCGGTGCGCGTACCAAGACAGGCGGTCGCTGTCAGCGGAAGGTCGTGACGGGTACTTCCCGTTGCCCTGTGCATCAGGGTGCTTGGTCGGCCTATGGCGTGGCCCAGCGCAAGGAGAAGGAGGCTCAGGCGAAGAAGCGCGGGATACGGAAGAAGCGTTAGCGTCAGCGCGGGAAGCCGGCCGGTGCGAGATCGGGCGCATTGCCCCGCCGGCGCCGACCTACGGCTCGTGCGTGAGGGCGAGTTGCACGACGACGAATGCCATCAGGGGCCGCACACGCGGGGCACCACGCAGAGGGGCGTGCCACAACGTGCCAGTAGGGGCGGTAAACAGCGGGCACCACGGGCTTCACCGGCGCTGTCGCTAATCACCCCCAGGCAGCCATCGCCCCAGATCAGAGGCCGTTCACGAGCCGAAGTCCAGGGTCATTCCCAAGCTCAGAGCGCGAGTTCGATTCTCGTCACCCGCTCCAACGCAAACCCCCAGGCCAGCGGCCCGGGGGTTCTTTGCTCTCTGGATCGGATCAGGAACCGCTTCCCGCGCCGCACCCGGCGTTCGGTCAATGGAGCGGTGCGCGGAATGCCCCGCCGTAGAGCTCGTCGAGACCGATGAGCAGCACGCCGTCCTCGCCCTGCGCTCCATGCGACACCTCACGCCTCAACGAGTCGCTGAAGCCGGCTGCGCTGAAGCAGGCCAGCTGACATCGGCTGGTGTCCATGCCTCGTGCGGTGAGTACTTCCCGTGCCCGAGCCAGCCTCTCCAGGTGGCTCAACCCCATGACGGTTCCCCATTTCGCCTCCCCAAGCAGGTGGACCGCTTGCTTGCTGCCCCCGGACCCGGGTTCCACCACGGCCACGTCGATCTGCGTCTGCCGCCGTGCCACAGGGTCCGTCACCACGCCACCGCCCACCTCCCCCAGGGAGGAGCGGAGCAGAGCCCGGCCCGGCCCGAGGATGTACTCACGGCATACCGTCTCGAAGTGCGGTCCGGCCACCTGCGCCGCGAAGCGTTCCGCGGACTGCGCCCACACCTCTCGCGCCTGTCCGCTTTCCAGCCGTGCCCAGGCGGGCCGCATGACCGCCTCGTAGAAATTGATCAGCGGCTCGGTGATTCGGTACTGGGATTTCCCTGCGCGGAAGACGTCCGCTTCCCGTGCCAGAAGGTGACTGTCCTCCAGGACGTGGAGGGGGTGCGAGATGTCCACCGACTTACGGCCGATGTACCCGGCGATCCCTCCCCGCGTGGAATTCCCTTGCGCCACCGCAGCAAGGACCGAGTGGTACAAAGCCGTGTCCCGGATGTCCGCTTCCTCGGCGAGCAGGTAACGGGCTTCTCGGAAGAGGGGACTGAAGGGCGAGAGGACCGTACGGCAGATCCAGTCGTCGAAGTCCTCCAGCCTGGTGGGGACGTCGTCCGCGAGGAACTGCCGCCGGTAGGCAGGTGTGCCGCCGACCACGGCGTGGAGACGGGCCGCGAGTGCGGGGTCGTCGGCGACCCCCCAGAATTCAGCCGCCGCCCGGTACCCGAAGGGCCTTACGACCAACTCCAGTTGAGCCCGCCCTCGCAAGGGGGCGGTGCTCGCAAGCAGGCCGCCCATGACGGACATCGCCGACCCGCACAACAGAAGCCGCATCCGGCTCCGCTCCACCTGAAACCGATCGACCTCCCGCTGGATTATCGACGGAAGCTCCGGAGCAGTCTTCGCCAAGTACGGAAACTCATCGATGACCACAAGCAGTGGCGCCTCCGAGCCTCGCGGCGAAGCGAGCCCGAACAGGTAGGAAATCGCGTCGTCCCAGGTGGCAAAGGAGAACGGAACCGGCGACCCCACATGATCGGCAAGAGCCGCGGCAAACTGGCGCAGGGATTCCGTCTCCGTCGCCGCCGTGGCTCCGAAATAGAAGCCCCCCTGCTGCTCCACCAAAGCGCGCAGCAAGTAGGTCTTGCCCATCCGCCGCCTGCCGCTGACGATCCCGAGCATGGCGTGCGGCAGCGGCCGGCTCACGAAAGCGGCGAGGGCGTGCCACTCGACGCTCCGGTCGAAGACATGAGCCGGCTTGGCCGGGTGTGCGGTACCGGACACGACGGCACTCCTTAGGAACGTACTCCTATGAAGTGTACTCCTAGGGATTGCGCTGAGCTGGTCGATGCGGGATCGGGCGCATTGCCTCCGCCAGCGCGGACCTAGACCCAGGAGCGAGGGTGGACTCTGCGACGACGAGTGCCTTCGGAGCCGTGCCCGCGGCGCATCCCGCAGGGCGCATACTCCAGTATGCTTCAGGTATGTCCTCGTCGACTCGCATCACCGTTACTCTGCCCGCCGACCAGGTGGCCGAGCTGCGCAAGCTCACGGACAACATCTCCGGGTACGTGGCGGAGGCTGTGGCCCGGCAGATTCGGCACCAACTGCTGGGGGACGACCTGCGGCGCCATGAGGAGGAGCACGGCAGCTTCACCGAGGAGGAGCTTGCCGAGGCTCACTCGAAGATCTTCGGTGACGGCGGCTCCGGCGCGCGTGCGGGCGCCGCGTGACGGCACGGGTGGAGACCGTGGTCCTGGACTCCGAGGGCTTGTCGGCCTGGGTCGCGCAGGACCGGAAGGTTCTCACGATGCTGCGGGTGTTCCACGACATGGGTGCGGACCTGGTCGTGGGGGCGAACACCATCGTGGAGGTCAGCCATGCGCGGGCCAACATGCCTCGGCTGAACTGGGCCTTGTCGCGGATCAAGGTGGAACCGGTCACCGAGCAGGCGGCCAAGGCAGCCGCCGACTTGCTGAAGGAGAGCGGGCTGCACGGGCACAAGTACGCCATCGACGCCACCGTGGCGGAGGTGGCCCTGCGTCAGCCGGGGCCGGTGGCGCTTCTCACCTCGGACAGCGACGACATGACGAAGCTGTGCGGCGGTCGCGTACGCATCGTCTCCCTCTGAATCAGCGGCGGCGACGCAGGCGCTCCAAGAGGTCGGCGCGGCGAAATGCGGTGCGCGCACCAAGGCCGGCGGTCGAAGCGCAGACGAGAAGCGCGAGATACGGAAAAGCGTTGGCGCCGACGCAGCGGGTGGGCAGCTCGGTCAGGAGAGCCGGTTTCGCCCCGAGAGGCTGGCGTTCACCTCATCCCCGGCAGTCCTGCCGCAACGCGCAGGACGGACCGACAAGCCGGGCGCTTGCCGTACCGGTCGCACCGGCATCACCGCCGCCTCCGTACTCGACGGCTTCGCCGGGACCAGTCGGCCTCCCCCGCGCGGCGGAGGTCGCGCGCCTCCGTGGGTACCACGGGATGAAGCCCGCCCCTGGCCGCCCGACGCATGCTCATGCCATGACCTCTCAGGCACCCCTCACAACCTCCCGGCCGGCCGCCGCCCCTCTCGGGCGGGCCGCCGCGACGGCCGCCACCGTGTGGTCCGTCGTCTTCGGCGTCTTCCACTTCTACTGGGCCCTCGGCGGCAGCTTCGGACTCGGGGACGGCGCCCTGGTGAAGGCCGGGCTCACCGGCGGCATGCTGGCCTACGACTTGGTGGTGGCCGTGCTCTGCTTCGTCGGCGCCTGGGTCGCCCACGAATTGGGCAAGGCCCCCGCCGCACGGCCCCTGCTGCCCCGCTGGATGTTCCTCACCATGGCCTGGACGGCCGCCGTCGCCCTCGTCGCACGCGGTGGCTTCGGCGTCGTCGACGACGTCCTGCGCTCCACCGAGGTCCTCGCCAACGGCCTGAGCGGCATGGCCGTCCAAGACGTGTACGGCGAACCGCACCCCTCCACCTACACGATGTGGTCGATGCGCATCGTCGACGGCTTCTTCGTCCTCGGCGGACTGGCCTTCGGAACGGCCCTGCGGGGCCACCTCCGGCACGCCAGGAAGGGCTGCTGATCCGGACGTGCCGCACGGGTCTCGTCACTCGCTCCGCGACCGAGCCCCGGGCCGTCGGCCCGGGGCTCGGTTGTTGACCACATCGCACCCGCCGGTGGGCCTGAGGCGGTCAGAGGGTCAGGAGGGTCTGGTGGGCTCGGGTTGGGTCGGTGAGGGGGCGGAGGGCCAGGCGGACCAGGGCCAGTGGGCTGTCGTCGCCGGCGATGCGGTTGGCGCTGAGTTCGCCGCACGCGGTGCACTGGTGGATGATCATCCATTCGCCGTCCGGGCGCACCGACATGCCCAGCGCCTCCATCCGGCCGCGGCAGTCCGCGGCGCGGTCGCCGGGGGTGGTGCGGTCGACGTGCAGGCTGGCCAGGCAGTTGGGGCAGTGGTTGCGGTGGGCGGTGCCCGGTGCGTGCACCGGGACGTCCAGGCGGCAGGAGACGCAGCGGAAGTCGTTGGCGCGGTGTCCGCCACGGTGGTGCAGGACGTCCTTGTGGCGTTGGGGGCGGCGGCGGTTGTTGGTGCGGTGGGTGTGGTTGTTGTTGCGCGACATGGGGGTTCCCTTTCTCCTGCGGGCGGTCAGAGGCTGCCGAACGCTTCGAGCGGGAACGGGGGTTGGGCCAGCGGGCGGACCGCCATGCGCATCAGGACGAGCTGGTTGTCGTCGGCGCACACCGGGCTGGAGGTGAGTTCGTCGCAGCGTACGCAGCGGTGGATCACCATCCAGTCGCCGGTACGGAGCACGGCGATGGCGATCGGGGACATCCGGCCCTCACAGTCGCTCCGGCCGCCCTCGACGTGATCGGTGACGTGCCGGGAGCGCAGGCAGGACGGGCAGTGGTTGCGCGGGGTGCCGTCGGCGTCGTACGCGGACACGGTCAGGCCGCACCAGGCGCACGTCAAGGTGGCGAGGCCGGTGGTGGGGGTGTGGCGGGTGGTGGGGGTGTGGCGGGTGGTGGGGGTGTGGTTGGTCGGGGTGGACACCCGGGGTGCTCCTTGCTGGGAAGTGGGTCGGATCAGCAAGAGCAGGCCGAGTGGCCTCGTCGGGGAGCCCGGCAGCGCCGTCGTACGGCGTACTGGCAGGTCGGGGCACCGGAGGACACGTCCGGCAGCCGCCCGGGACAGTGGGCGGCGGAAGGCGGCGGACGGTTACGCGGTACGGCGAGGCGCACTCGGCGCGGGCCGGGTCATCAAAACACCCTTTTCGAGAACTGAGGACACAAAGGTCAGGAGAACGGCTTCTTCAGATAACAGGAGGCCGTCCCGGGGCGTCAAAGCATTTACGGTGGCCGGCACAGGGCGCCGAGCCTGCGACTCCGCACGCAGGCACCAGGCTCAAGCCTGCGAGTCCTCCAACCGGCACAGCGCTCAAGCCTGCGACTCCGCCCACAGGTTGAGGACGCGTGACAGGCCCGCCCGGATCGCGCCCCGGCCCGTCAGGACCGAGCGGTCGACGCCCGTGAAGAGGACCGCGAGGGAGATGTCGGCGGGGAGGGTGCGGCCGGCCGTCCGTACCGTGATCCTGCGGCTGCCGCCCAGGCCCGACCGGCGCACCGTGACGCGGACGCCGGGGTCCTCCGGGTCCGGTGCCCTGACCAGCTCGTACGTGCGGCGGTCGAGGGCCGTGAGGCGGTAGGCGTCGCCCAGGTACGTCAGGCGCAGGGACCGGCCGCGGCGGGTGGGCGCCCACCTGTTGCGGTCCATCCGTACCGGCGCGTCGCCCACGCGGAGCGTGGAACGGTTGAGCGTCGGCCTGCGCACGACCTCCGTGTGCAGGCCCCGCGTCTCGAACACGGCGGGCGGTATCCGGCCGCCGCGCACCTCCGTGGCCAGGGAGTTCGGCGCGTCGCGGCCCGCCGGGAGCAGCACCCGTATCTCGCCGAACTCCGGCGACGTACCCCGCCAGCCGCACAGGGGGTGCCCGTACGGCTGCGGTTCCTTCCACGGTGCGAGCGTGAACGGGCTGATGGTCGTGTGCATTTCTCGCGTCCCCCTGTCGAACTGCGCGAAAGCGCAGGAGCGACAAAGGTACGAGCACTTCGCCGGCCCTCGTGCCGGGCAGGCGGTGCGGGGGCCGTCCGTCAGGTGGCGGTGTCCTCCGCGCGCGTGTGCGCCACCAGGGCGTTGGCGTGGCCGTGGCCGAGGCCGTGTTCCGTCTTGAGCCAGCCGACGAGTTCCGTGTGCTTCGTCAGCGGCGAGGAGCGGATCAGGGTCTTCCACTCGGCGATCGGGCGGCCGTACTTCTTCTCGATGGACGGGAAGTAGCTGGCGGGGCCCTTCACGGCGGGGGTGTTGGTGGGAGTGGTCATGAGGGGCCCCGTCTCTGTGGTGGGTGGTGCGTGGTGTTGGAGTGTTGACCGGTTTGGGGGCGGGGAGTCATCGGCCCCCTGGTGTGGGGGCCGTCACACCTCCTAACCCGCCTGGAGCGCCAGCGTCGGGGACAGCCGGGAGGCGCGGACCGCCGGGTAGAGGCCCGCCACCGTGCCGATCGCCAAGGTGGCCGCGAAGCCACCGGTCACCGCCCACAGCGGCACCACCCAGGGCAGGCCGCCCGAGGTCGCGTACACGCCCGTGGCCGCCGCGCCCAGTGCCGCGCCCGCCAGGCCGCCCAGGCCCGACAGCATCAGGGACTCCGTGACGAACTGGATCCTGATCTGGCCCCGGGTCGCGCCCAGCGAGCGGCGCAGGCCGATCTCGTGGCGGCGCTCCAGCACCGAAATGATCATGGTGTTGGCCACCCCGACCCCGCCCACCAGCAGCGCGATGCCGCCGAGGCCGAGCAGCAGGGTGGAGAAGGCGCCCTCGGTCGCGGCCTTGGCGCGCAGGGCCGAGGACGGGTCGCTCACGCTGACGTTCTGCGGGTTGCGCGGGTCGACGGTGGCCGCGAGCAGGGACCGCACGCGCTGTACGGAGGCGTCGGTGGACCGTTCGTAGAGGGACGTCGGGTGGCCGTCGAAGCCGAGGAGCTGTTCCGCGGCCGACCAGCCGACCAGTGCCGAGCGCTCGATCTCCGGGGCGAGCGGCAGCGGTGCCAGGATGCCGATGACGGTGAAGTAGCGGTCGTCGAGCCAGACGCGGCGGCCGGGTTCGGTGATGCCGAGCCGGTCGGCGGCGACGTGGCCGAGGACCACCGACGGGTAGCGGCCGTTGGCGGCGTTGAGCCAGGTGCCCCGGGCGAGCCTGCCGCGCAGCACCTTCAGCAGGTCCTGGTCGGCGGCCTTGACGGAGATGCCGGCGGTCTCCTCCGGCGGGATCTTCTCGGAGCGGCGCACCGACCGCGCCACGTCGCCCGTCGCGCCCACCTGCTCGACGCCGTCGATCCGGCCGACCATCCCCGGCGACTCCTTGGGGAGTTTGACGTCCTGCCCGGTGAACATCGACTCTCCCGGCTTCGCCACCAGCATGTTCGTGCCGAGCTCGTCGAGTTGGCGGAGCAGCTGGGCCTGGCTGGACGCGGAGATGCCGACGACCGCGATCATCGTCGCGATGCCGATGGCGATGCCGAGCGCGGACAGCACGATCCGCACCGGGCGGCTGCGCAGGCCGGAGGAGCCCACGTGCAGTACGTCGCGGGGGCCCAGCCGGGCGGCCCTCAGTTGCGTACGGGCCATCAGGCGGTCACCTCCCGGGGGTCCGACGCGTCGGGTGTGGTGGTGGAGGTGGTGGAGGTGGTGGAAGTTGCGGAGGTGGTGGAAGTGGCGGAAGTGGCGGATGCGCTCCGCGTGTCCGCCGTGCCCGCTGCACCCGGCGGCGAGTCCCCCCGCGCGTCCGCCCACGCGTCCCCCCGTACCTCCACCCCGCCACGTACGTCCACCCCACCCCGCGCGTCCCTCACCACCCGGCCGTCCCGCATCCGCACCTGGCGCGGCAGTCGGTCGGCGATCTCCGTGTCGTGGGTGATGACCGCGATCGTGGCGCCCTCCGCGTTCAGGTCGCGCAGCAGGTCCATGACCGCTGCACCGGACGCGGAGTCCAGCGCTCCGGTGGGTTCGTCGGCGAGCAGCAGGTCCGGGCGGCCCACCACCGCCCTGGCTATCGCGACGCGCTGCTTCTGGCCGCCGGACAGTTCGTGCGGGCGGTGCTTCATCCGGTCGGCGAGGCCCACCCGGTCGAGTGCCTCGGCGGCCATCCTGCGCCGGCGGGACCTGGGCAGCCCCGAGTAGAGGAGGCCCTCGGCGACGTTGTCCTGGGCGCTGACGCCGGGCACCAGGTGGAAGGCCTGGAAGACGAAGCCGATGTGGCGGGCGCGCAGCGCCGACAGCCGGCGGTCGGAGAGCGCCGACACGTCGTGCCCGGCGATCCGCACCCGGCCCTCGGTGGGCCGGTCGAGGGTTCCCACGACGTGCAGGAGGGTGGACTTGCCGGATCCGGAAGGCCCGACGATGCCGACCAACTCGCCCTCTGCGATGGTGAGTTCGACACGGTCGAGGGCCTTGACGCCGCCCGCGTACTCCTTGCTGACCCCGGTCAGTTCGACCACCGCGCTCACAGCGAAGGCACCCCGACCTTCGTGCCCTCGCGCAGTGCGCCGCCGGTGACTTCCACCCGGCCGTCCGCGAACATGCCCAGCTCCACCTTGACGTCCCGGCTGCGGCCGTTCTCCACGACCTCGACGCCGAAGCCGCCGCCGGGCAGCGCGAGCAGCGCGTCGACCGGGACGGACAGTACGTTCTCGACGGTCCGGCCGGTGAGGTTGACGGTGACCGGGGACTGGTCGAAGGCCTTGACCTTGCCCGGGTCGTCGAAGGACACCGTGATGTCGATCTTCGGGGTCTTGTCGCTCGGGTCCTCGCCCGTCCTCGCCACCCGGCCCACCCCGGTGACCCGGCCCGGCGCGGTCGAGCCGTCGGGGAGTTCCACGGTGACCTTCGTGCCGGTCCTCGCCAGGGAGCCGTCCGCGACGGGCAGCTGGAAGCGCACCACGCGGGCGGCGCCGGTCACGGTCAGCACGGGCCTGCCGGGTCCCGCCTGCTCGCCGACGGCCGTCCCCGCCTCCTTCACCCGCACCGGGCCGGACGCGAAGGTCACCTGGTCGGGGCCGATCCGCCCGGTCTGCTTGAGCTCGTGGGACTTCTGCCAGCGGGCGACCGCCCGCGCCGTGCCCTCGGTGTACGTGTCGTCGACGGTGAGCGCGGAGCCGAACCCGAGGTCCCGCAGGTTCTCCTCCAGCTGCCGGACGTCCCGGCCCTTGTCGCCCGGCTTGAGCGTGCGGTACATCGGCCCGCTTCCGTGGAACAGGCGCACCGGCCTGCCGTCGATCTCGTACAGCCGCTGGTCGCGGGAGACGGTGGAGCCGGTGGCCGCGAGCCAGGTGAGGGTGCCGGAGGCGGGGCCCGCGTTGATCTTCCGTTCCTGTTCGTAGCCGAGGGTGCCGGTCTGCCGGCTGCTGTCGCTGAGGCTGCCGCGCTGGACGGCGGCGGTGCGGCGGGGCAGTTTGTCGTCGGCGGCGGTGGCGGAGCCCCGGTCGGGGGCGCCGTACGCGGCGACGGCCGCGGCGCCGCCGCCCGCGATCAGGACGAGGGCGGTGATCGCCACGGCGAGGCGGCGGCGGGTCATCGGCCCTCGCCCTCGCAGGCCTTCATGGCCTTGTCGAAGGTGTCCTTCTCGGGTCCGGCCTTCGGCATCGGCATGGCCTTCTGCATCGACCCGTCGAACTTGGGGTCGGGCATGTTGACGCCGTTCTTCCGCATGCACGCCGCGTACTTGATCATCTTGTCCTTGTCGGCCTGCGTCGGCTCGCCGGAGCCGGCCCCGGCGCCCCCGCTCTTGCCCCGGCAGGCCTTGAACGCCTTCTCCATCTGCTCCTTGCCGAGGTCGCCGCCGATGCTGAGCGAGCGGCTGTCCTGGCCGGGCTTCGGCTCCGGCACGTCCAGGCCCTGGTCGCGCAGGCACTTGCGGTACTCCAGGGCCTGGTCCTCCTTCTTCGTGTCGCTGCCGGCGTCCTCGTGCGCGGCGCCGGAGCCCTCGTTCCCGGCGGACCCGCCGGTGTCGTCCTTGGCCCCGGTGCCGCCGGAGCAGGCGGCGGTGAGGAGCGCGAGGACGGCGAGGGCGGTGCCCAGGCGCAGGTGCCGGGCCCTCCTCGGCAGGGACCCCGACGCGGGGGCGGGGGCGGGCACGGCTTCCGGCGCGGGTGCTGTCCTGGTGGCTGTCATGGCCGGGAGCGTGGCGCGGGAGGGTGTTTCGTTTCTCTCAAGCCCGCCTTTACACCGACGAAAGGTGCGCGTGGGTTACACAGATCCCCATGCGCGTACTGGTGGTGGAGGACGAGGCGTTCCTCGCGGAGATGATCGCCGAGGGGCTGCGCCGCGACGCGCTGGCCGTGGACGTCGCGGCCGACGGCACCGAGGCCCTGCGGAAGCTGAACTTCGGGGCGTACGACGTGATGGTCCTGGACCGGGACCTGCCGGGCGTGCACGGCGACGAGGTCTGCCGCCGGGTGGTCCGCCTCGGTCTGGAGACCCGCATCCTGATGCTGACCGCCTCGGGGACCGTACGGGACCGGGTGGACGGGCTCGGCATCGGCGCCGACGACTACCTGACCAAGCCGTTCGCGTACGACGAGCTGCTGGCGCGGGTGCTGGCGCTCGGCCGCCGCTCCCGCCCCGCCCTGCCGCCGGTCATCGAGCGGGCCGGGATCGTGCTGGACACCGCGCGCCGCCAGGCCGACCGGCACGGCCGCCCGCTGCACCTGTCCCGCAAGGAGTTCGCCGTACTGGAGGCGCTGCTGCGGGCGGACGGGGCGGTGGTCAGCGGGGAGGACCTGATCGAGCAGGTCTGGGAGGAGCACACCAGCTACCGGACGAACGCGGTCCGGGTCACCCTGAGCAAGCTGCGCGCCAAGCTGGACGATCCGCCGGTGGTGGAGACGGTGCCGGGCGTCGGCTACCGGATCGCGTCGTGAGGGTGCTGCGCAGCGAACGCGGGCGTCTCACCGCGCTCTACGGCGGGCTGCTGGTGCTCGCCGGAATGCTGCTCACCGGTGTGGTCTACCTCCTCGTCCGCGAGGGGCTCTACTCGTCGATCAGCCTGGCGGTGACCACGGTCGTGCCCGCCAAGGTGCTGGAGGCCGTCCCGGACCCGGGCGGGACGGCCGTCCCGTCCCCGCGGACGTCCTTCAGGCCCGCGAGCCCGGCGCCGTTCCCCTCGGGCATGCCCGCGGAGGCGGTCCGGCCGGGGTACGCGGTGACCCAGCAGCTCAGCGACGCCGTCGAGGGGGCCGCGCTGGACCGGCTGCTGATGGTCTCGCTGGGGGTGCTCGCGCTGTACGCGCTGGCTTCGGTGGTGCTCGCCTGGTGGATGGCGGGGCGGGTGCTTCGGCCGGTGGCCGTCATCACCGACACCGCCCGCAGGCTGTCCGGCGACAACCTGCTCGGTGCCCCCTCGGGCGAGCCGTGGGGCCGCATCGACCTCAAGGGGCCGTCCGGCGAGCTGAAGCGGCTGGCCGACACCTTCGACTCGATGCTGGAGCGGATGCAGCGCCTGGTGGCCGCCCAGCAGCGGTTCGCGGCGAACGCCGCGCACGAGCTGCGCACCCCGGTCGCCGTCCAGCGGGCCGCCGCCGAGATCGGGCTCGCGGGCGACCCGGACCCGGAGCGGGTGGCCCGCATCCGCACCAAGCTGATCGACGTCGCCGACAACAGCGAGCGCATCATCAACGGCCTGTTGCTGCTGGCCGCCTCCGAGCAGGGGCTGGAGCGCCGCGAGCCGGTACGGGTGGACGAGGTGGCCCGCCTCGGTGCCGAGGGGCTCGCCGCCGAGGCGGCCGAGCGCGGGGTGCGGGTGTCCGTCGACGCCCGGCCGCTGACGGTGGCGGGCGACGCCGTCCTCCTGGAGCGGCTGCTGCACAACCTCCTCGCCAACGCCGTCCGCCACAACCGGCCCGGCGGCCGGGTGGACGTGCGTACCGGACCCGCCGGCATCGAGGTGTCCAACACCGGCCCGGTGGTCCCCGAGGAGACCGTCCCGCTGCTCTTCGAACCGTTCCACCACACCGGCGGCGGGGGCGCGGGCCTGGGCCTGTCCATCGTCGAGTCCATCGGCCACGCCCACGGGGCGACCGTCGCCGCCGCACCGAACCCGCCCCCGTCGGGCGGTCTGACCGTCCGGATACGGTTCCCGTCGACGAGCGACGCGGACGAGGGGAGCGGGCAGTGAACGCACGGGTGGCACAGGACGGGACGGTACCGGGGCCGCTGGTCGGGCCCGAGTGGCTGGCGGAACGGCTGGGACGGCCGGGGGTGGTGGTGCTGGACGCGTCCGTGGGGGCGAAGCGGGGGCTCGGGCCGTGGATTCCCGGCGCACGCCTCTTCGACATCGACGGGGAGCTGTCCGCGCACGGCCCCGGCCTGCCGCCGCACACCATGCCGGACGCCGACCGCTTCACCGCCGCGGTACGGGGGCTGGGGCTAAACGACGGCGACCGCGCGGTGGTCTACGACGCCGCCGGGATCTACTCCGCCGCCCGCGCCTGGTGGATGCTGCGGGCGATGGGCCTCGTCCGGGTGGCCGTGCTGGACGGCGGCCTTCCGGGGTGGCGCGCGGCGGGTCTGCCGGTGGCCGAGGAGGCGCCGGACCCGTCCTCGTACGGACGCGGGAACTTCACCGCGCGCCCGAGGAGCGGGGCCTTCGTGGGGCTCGACGAGGTGCGCCGGGCGCTGGCGGACGAGGGGCGCACGGTGCTCGACGCCCGCAGCCGGGGACGCTTCGCCGGTACGGAGCCGGAGCCGCGCGCGGGACTGCGCGGGGGCCACATGCCGGGTGCGGTGAACCTGCCGTTCACGGAGCTTCAGGACGGTACGGGCCGGATGCTGCCGGAGCGCGAACTGCGGGCCCGCTTCGACGAACTCCCGGACGGTGGAAGGCAGTTGGTGGTCAGCTGCGGTTCCGGGGTGACGGCCTGCGTGCTGGCGCTGGGGGCGGAGCTGGCCGGGCGCCGGGAGGTGGCCGTGTACGACGGCTCGTGGAGCGAGTGGGGCGCCGCGGACGCGGGGACGCCCGTACGGCTGGGCGAGGGGTGACCGCTGCGGCGTACGGGGCCGGTGGGGTTTGCCCAGGCCAAACCTTCATCAAGTTCGCGTCAGGAGTGCCCGTCGTACGTCAGTGAAACGTCAACTCCCATCGACCGGGGCGCCGAAGCGCGCATAGCCTCCCTGGCATGGGAAGCGTGGGAGGACCGTCCGACCGGCACCACTGCCCCGTGGCCCCGGTGTACGACACCGAGTGGGCCGAGGACGTACGGCATGCCGTGCGCTGCGCGGTGACGCTGCTGGTGATGCTGGTGGTGATCGACGTGGCGGCGGAGTCGGCGAGTTGGCCGCGCGCGGCGCTGTGGCTGGGGCTGGCCGGGGTCCTGCTGGTCATCCTGGTGCCGGTGCGGGTGACGGCCGGCCCCGGCTGGCTCGCCACCCACGGCGTCCTCGGCGCGCACGTCGTACGGACGGACCGGCTGGTGTCCGTACGGTGGGCGGACGGCGTGGCACAGCGCATGGTGCTGCGGGACGCCGACGGCGAACGCGCCGAACTGGACCCCAGGGTGCTGGTCGCCAACCCGGCGCTGTGGCGGATGCTCGACGAGGACGCACGCGCGTGCGTGGCGCGGGGAACGCTGCGCTGCGGAAAGACCGCCCTGGAGAACCTGGCCGACCGCATCGACCGCGAAACGGCCCGCACGGTGTTCCGGGTGTCGGGCCTGGAGTGAGACGGGGCGGGGGCGGGGCCCGGGAGAGGGCGCCACTCGGCGGGCGGCGCGACGCGGCACACGCCGCGGGCGGGGCGGGAGCGCACCGCAGTGTCGTCGCTCCCGCCCCGCCCGTCACCTGCCCCGCAGGGTTACCGCTTGCCCCTGCCGTCGCCGAGGTCGTCACGGCCGCCCGCGTGCTTCGCCCGGATTCCCTCGTCGAACTCGACCTGCTCCTTGCGCACCTGGCCGGAGACCTCCTGCTGCTCGGTCACCTTGTAGACCTCCATGCGCACCCGCTCCACCGGCACGGTCTCCTTGCTCATGACCGCGCGCTCCTCGTGGAGCACCACCTCGACCTGGCCCTCGCCGATGTTCGCCGCCGTGCGCCCCGCCCGGCGCTCCTCGTCGGTGATCGGCACGCGGGTGACCCGCACCTCCTCGTGGCTCACCTCGACCTGCTTGGTGACGTCCTCGGTGACCACGCGCTTGCGGAGCTGCGCACGTCCGCTCTCGCGCTCCTCGGTCGCCACGTTCAGCCGCTCCTCGGAGAGCAGCATCTCCTCGGTCTGGCCCTTCGTGCCGGTCGTGCCGGCGGCCGTCCGGCCGGATATGTCTAGGTCGGGTCCGCCACGGGTCGGCGCGCCCGCGCCCGCACCGGCCAGCGGGCGGACGTTCGACTGCACGCGCCCGGCGGAGGTGTCGGCCTTCGCGCTCGTACCGGCCGCCGCCGCGGCCGTGCCCGCGGCAGCCGTGCCCGCGGCGGCCGTACCGGCGGCTCCCGCCGCGTGGCGGCCCGTCGAGGTGGTGCCGGTCGTGTCCGCGATGCCGCGCCCGGTGTCACCGGGGCCGGACATGCCGTAGTGCCGGTAGAGGGCGCCCTCCTCGGACCGGTCGAGATGGCCGTCGACGTCGATCCTCGGCGCGTCCTTGATCACTTCCTTGTCGTGCGGGACCCGCAGACCGTTGTCGGTGCGGGTCGCGCCCGCCAGCGGGACGAAGGTCTCCTTCGTGCCGAACAGCCCGGTCCGTACCGTGACCCACTCCGGTTCCCCGGTGGTGTCGTCGCGGTAGACCTTCTGCACGGCTCCGACCTTGTTGCCCTCGGCGTCGACCACATTGGCGCCGGACAGTTCCTCGGGGGTGTAGCCGCCGGAGTGGACATGGGGAGAGGTCATGGGCTTGTCGCTCCTTTTCCCGTTTCGCGCAGCACCGTTCCGTTCCGTGCGGTGCTCTGCGCATACGTCCAGTGCGCACGCCCCCCGGCCGGTCCGCGACCGCAGTGATCGACACCGGCCCGTCGGCCCGTGCCCGGCGGGGGCCCGCCGACCCGCCCGATCGGCGCCACGACTGGGCTATTACCACCCGGGCGCCCTCCTCGGGCCGCCTTCCGCGCCATGTACTCCGTTCGAGTGATGCACCCACCGTGGTAAGCCATGTCCCAGGGCGTCACCAGCTGTCACCTTCCCGTTCGGCCCCCTGACACGCACCGCCCTAACGCGCCACACTGGTACGCACATTGAGAACCGCGCGTGGGGGCGACATGGCACTCGGCTACACCCGACGCACCGGCACGCTGCCCGTCGAGGTAACCGGCTTCGTCGGACGGCTCCCGGAGCTTGAGCGCATTCGTGAGCTGCTGCGGAACGCGCGGCTGGCCACGCTGATCGGCCCCGGCGGGGTCGGCAAGAGCCGTCTCGCGCTGCGCACCGCGCTCTCCCTGAAGGGCGAGTACGACGACGGGGTGCTGCTCGTCGAACTGTCGGCGCTGCACGATCCGGAGCTGCTGCCGGGCGCGGTGGCGAGCGCGCTGGGGCTGCCGGAGCAGTCCGCGCGGGTGCTGATGGACGTGGTCGTCGAGCACCTGGAGAACCGGCGGGTGCTGCTCGTCCTGGACACCTGCGAGCATCTGCTCGACGCGTGCGCGGCACTCGCCGACCTGCTGCTGCGCGAGGCGCCGGGGGTCACCCTGCTGGCCACCAGCCGCCAGCCGCTGGACGTGCCGGGCGAACACACGCTGCCGGTACCGCCGTTGGGCGACGAGGACGCCGTCGCGCTGTTCGGCCAGCGGGCCGCCGCCGTCGTGCCCGGCTTCACCGTCGACGCCCGCAACCGGGGCGACGTACTCGCCCTGTGCAGGCGCCTCGACGGCATCCCGCTGGCCATCGAACTGGCCACGGTACGGCTGCGGGCGCTGCCCCTGGAGCAGCTCGCCGCCCGCCTGGAGCAGCGCTTCCAGGTGCTGACCGGCGGCCGGCGCAGCGCCTCGCTCCCCCGCCACCAGACGCTCCGTACCGCCATCGACTGGAGCTACGACCTGTGCTCGCCGCAGGAGCGGCTGCTGTGGGCGCGGCTGTCGGTGTTCGCGGGCTCCTTCGACCTGACGGCCGTCGAGGAGGTCTGCGCGGACGACGAGGACGAGCCGCGCACGGGCTTCCCCGAGCTGACGGCCGGCCACGGCCACCGGGCGCTCGACGGCGGGGACGGCGGGCCGGACGCCTCCGGCGGGGTCGGCTCAGGTGCCGGGCTCCACGGCCCGCAGGCCCGGCCGGACGCCTCCGGCGACCAGCGGGACGCCTTGGACGACAAGGAGACCGGCGGGCTGGCCCGCGACGAGATCCTGGAGCACCTGATAGGGCTCGTCGACAAGTCCGTCGTGCTGCGCGACGGCGACGACGGCGCCCGCTACCGGCTGCTCGACACGATCCGCGAGTACGGCGGCGACCGGTGCGCACCGGCGGAGCGCGAGCGGTGCCGCAGGCGCCACCGGGAGCACTACCTGGGCCGCGCCTCGTACTTCTTCGACATGCTGCTCACCGCCGAACAGGTGCCGCTGTACTGGCAGTTGCACCGCGACCTGGCCGATCTGCGCGGCGCCCTGGAGTACTCGCTGTCCCGGCCGGACGGGGTGCGGCCCGCGCTGCTCATGGCGGCCAGGCTGTGGCCCTTCTGGTCGACCGCCGGACTGCTCAAGGAGGGCAGGTACTGGCTGGAGAAGGGGCTCGCCCTGGACAGCGGGGTGTCCCAGGAGCGTGCGCAGGCGCTGCTCTGGGGGAGCCTGCTCGCCGTCATGCAGGGCGACGTGGGCCCGGCGCACGCGGGCTTCGAGGAGACCGTCAGGGTCGCCGGGGAGTGCGGCGCGGAGCTGGACCGGACCCTGGCCGTCGGCTACCTCGGCGGCATCGCCCATCTGATGGGCGACGAGGAGACGGCCCGCCGCAACCTGGCCGAGGCGCTGGCCGGGCACCAGCGGATGGGCGACCCGTTCGGCCTGGTCGTGCACCACTACCAGAGCAGTTACGTCCAGTCGCTGATACGCCGCTCCGACGCGTCGACCGCGCACGCCGAGGAGGCTCTGCTGCGGATCTCGCAGGCGCCGGGCGGCGGAGTCGGCGAGTGCATGATCACCGGGCAGCTGCTCGGCATCAAGGGACTGGCCGCGTGGACGCGGGGGGACGCCGCCGACAGCGTGCGGCTCGCCCGCGAGTCGCTGCGGGCCGGCCGGGAGCTGCGCGACTCGTACGCCACGACCAACTCGTTGGAACTGCTGGCCTGGGGCTCCTCCGAGACCGGCGGGGCACGGCTGGCGGCCTGGCTGCTGGGCACCTGCGGCGAGCTGTGGAGCAAGATCGGCGCCCCGATGTTCGGGCTGCCGCTCTACGAGGACGACCACGCCCGGGTGGTGGAGGCCCTGCGGGCGGAGCTGGGCGAGTCGGAGTACCAGCTGCTCTTCGAGCAGGGGGCGCAGATCCCGATCGACCAGGCCGTGGAACTGGCGCTCGCCGGGGCCACGCGCCCGGTCTCGGCGGCCGAGCGCGCGCCGTCCGTGGACCACCTCACCCGCCGGGAGCGGGAGGTCGCGGTACTGATCGCGGCGGGTCTGACCAACCGCGAGATCTCCGAACGACTGGTGATCTCCAAGCGGACCGCCGACGCCCATGTCGAGCACATCCTCGCCAAGCTGGGCTTCTCCTCGCGCACCCAGATCGCCGCGCTGACGAACGGCTCGTCCGATCCGGTCCCCGGCCGGCTTCAGCCCTTGGACGGCGGCCGGGCGTAGCGCGCGACGACGCTGAGCACGGTCACGACGAAGACGAGGGCCAGCACCAGCCACGCGGCGACGGACAGGGCGGGGCGGCCGACGGCCGTGGTGGCGGCAGCGGCGGCGGCCAGGACCGGGTGAGCGTTCATGCCCACCGTGTGCCCGCGTGGCGCGCGGAGGAACGCGGAGCAACGCGGAGTCCCTCCTGCGGGCGACACCGACCGGCCGGGAGCTGACGCGGGGGCGGCCGGCGGGCCCTCTCCGGGCGGCCCCGGCGAACGGGCCGCGTGCCTCCCCCGGACGCCCCCGTACGGCGTGAAAATGTCCGTCGGCAACCCCCGCCCCACCCCCTGACCTGCACTGTTACCGCGCCCGCCGGTGTCCCCGCGTTCCCGTGCAATTCCCATGACTGAAAACGCTCCGAGGGGGAAAGCGCGTCAGCAGAGCACCGGACTTCACGGGGGACGTCAGGTGTACGAGACAGGACGGGCGGTGCGTGCGGTGTGGGAAGCGACGATGGCTGTAGCGGTGAGCATTCCCTTCAGTGCCAGTGCGACGTACGACGGAGAACCGGGCACCATCGGTGAGGCGCGGGACTTCGCGGCGGACTTCCTGATACGGGCCGAGGCCCTGCACGGCGTCACGGTCTCCCCGAGGACGGCCGGCACGGTGAAGCTCCTGGTCAGTGAGCTGGTCACCAACGCCGCGAAGTACGCCCCCGGCCCGTGCCTGCTGGACCTCTCGGTGGACCGGGAGGACGAGGAGCAGGACGGCCGGGACGGCCCCGGGCACACGGCCCCCGAGGGCCGCCCCGCGCGCGACAGCCTGCGGATCACCGTGTGGGACACCGACACCAGCCTCCCGCAGCCCGGCGCCCCCGACCCCGAGCGGATCGGGCAGCACGGCCTGGAACTGGTGCTGGCGCTGTGCAGCAAGTACGACATCCAGCGGCTGGCGGGCGGCAAGCGCG
Source organism: Streptomyces sp. NPDC004111 (assembly GCF_042874215.1). Lineage (NCBI taxonomy): Bacteria > Bacillati > Actinomycetota > Actinomycetes > Kitasatosporales > Streptomycetaceae > Streptomyces > Streptomyces sp. NPDC004111. The sequence goes on along the minus strand of NZ_JBIAMU010000019.1, from coordinate 149,854 downwards.
TCGAGGTGCACCTGCCGCTCGGCTGACGACCCGATCGGCCCACCTGGCGCCACCCGGACGAGCGGGCGTACGCCCGTCCGGCGGAGGCCCTCCGATTGGCCGCCGCCCGGCGGGGAACCCGTGCGCCATGCGTACCGATCACGCCGACGGAACCCGCCGTTCCCGCGCCCACCGTGTCGACCGGAGAGGAGTGCGGCGGAGATGAGCGACTCAGGGGATGCCGGGGGCTCCGGTCCGGCCGGCCGGGGCGGTTCGGCGGCCCGGCAGGTGCTGGCGGCCGTGGACCGGGAGACGGATCCGGCGCGCGTCCCGGGGGTGCTGTGCCGGACGATCCGGCGGGCCATGGGGGTGGACGGCTCCTCGATGTCCTTCTTCACCGAGTCGTCGGACCGGCAGCTGGTGTGCACCTCCGACGAGGCGGCGCTCCGGCTGGAGCAGGTGCAGTTCGAGACGGCGGAGGGGCCCTGCGTGACGGCGGCGGCCACCAACGAGGTGGTGATCGTCCGCGACCTGCACCACCATCTGCCCACGCCCTGGCCGGTGTTCAGCAGCCGGGCGGCCGAGGGGCTGGGGGACATCGGGGCGGTGTACGGCTTCCCGATGTCCTTCGGCACGCACGTGCTCGGCGCGGTCGACCTCTACCGGCGGGAGCCCGGCACGCTGACCGAGGCGGAGGTGCGGCGCGGCCGGGACGCGGCGGGCGCGGCGGCGCTGGTGCTGCTGTCGACGTACCAGCGGATACTGGCCGGCGGCGCGGTGGTGTGGGAGCCGCAGGACGTGATCCGGGCGCACTGGTCGGACGCGCACACGGCCGTCGGCGTACTGGCGGCCCGCCTGGGCACGTCCACCACGGAGGCGCTGGCCCATGTGCGGGCGCTGGCGTTCGGCAGCGGGCGGGCGGTGTCGGAGGTGGTGGCGGAGATCATGGAGCGGACGGACGGCTAAGGCGACTCACGGGCCCCCGGCCTCGCGTCAGCGGTCGGCCACGCGCACCCGGACCTCCTGTTCCTGGTCACCGGCCGCCGTGCCCTCGTCGTGCACCGTGAACGCCCCGCGCAGCAGGTCGAGGGCGAGGGCGGTCTCCCGGGGCGCGCCCTGCACGGTGACGGTGACCGGCCCGGACAGCGGCTCCGGGGCTGCGGCGTCCTTCTCCGGGACCTCCGGCACGTCGAAGACCGACGTCCAGACCGTCGGTCCGGCGCCGGGCGTCTCCTGCGGTACGTCACCGGGGCCCCGGTCCGAGGACGGGAAGCCCGCCGCCAGTACGGCGAGGACCGCGCGGGCGTCCCGGGCGGGGCAGTCGGTGATGGTGACGGTGACCTTCATGATGCGTTCCGTTCGGTTCGCCGGCCTGCTTGGTGGGCTCCGTTCGCCTCTCCGGACTGCGCGCCCCGAAACGTGCCAAACCGTATGACGTCCGGTCCTTCCACCTTCACACACCTGGACAAACAGGGGCATCTCGGGTGCAGAGTAGGGTAATGGAAACTTAAAGTTGATCTCATTTCCCTGCCATGGAGGACCCCATGGGGACCCGCCGTTCCACCTTGCCCGGTATAGGCATCCAGTACGACTTCGCCACCGAGGGGGGCCGCCACATCTCCGTCGTCGTCCACGACGACGGCCGCCGCTTCCTCGGCTTCTACAGCGAGGACGACCCGGATGCCTGCCAGCACGCCGTACCGCTCTCCTCCGACGAGGCGACCGCGCTCGCGCACCTGCTCGACGCCGCGCCCACCGACGCCGTCCGGACCGGCGGCATCGACCTGGTCACCGAGCGCATCCCGGTGACCTCCAAGTCGCCGTACGGCGGCAAGCTCCTCGGGGACACCAAGGCCCGCACCCGCACCGGCGCCTCGATCGTCGCCGTACTGCGCCGGGCCAGCGCGCACCCGTCGCCCGAACCGGACTTCCGGCTCGCCATCGGGGACACCCTGGTCGCGGTGGGCACCAGGCAGGGCGTGGACGCGCTCGCCGACATCATCGCGGGGACCTCGTCCGGCGCGACGCTCTCCGACGACTGAGCAGAGGGACTCGAACACCGTGCACACCACCGCTCTGCTCATCGAACTCGGCGCCGTCATCCTGGCCCTCGGCATCATCGGCCGGCTGGCGGGCCGAATAGGTCTGTCCCCGATCCCCCTCTACCTGCTCGCCGGGCTGGCCTTCGGCCACGGCGGGCTGATACCCCTCGACGCGAGCGAGGAGTTCACCGCGGTCGGCGCCGAGATCGGCGTGATCCTCCTGCTCCTCCTGCTGGGCCTCGAATACAGCGCGAGCGAACTGGTCACCAGCCTCAAGACGCAGTACCCGTCGGGCATCGTCGACTTCGTCCTCAACGCCACCCCCGGCGCCGTCGCCGCCCTGGTCCTCGGCTGGGGCCCGGTCGGCGCGGTCGCCCTCGCGGGCGTCACCTGGATCTCCTCCTCCGGCGTCATCGCCAAGGTCATGACGGACCTGGGCAGACTCGGCAACCGGGAGACCCCCGTCGTCCTGGGCGTCCTGGTCATGGAGGACCTGGCGATGGCGGTGTACCTGCCGCTGCTCACCGCCATGCTGGCGGGCGTCGGCCTCGCGGGCGGCAGCGTCACGCTCCTGATCTCGCTGGGCACGGTCGGCCTCGTCCTGTACGCGGCGCTGCGGCACGGCCGGGTGATCAGCAAGGCGGTCTCCTCGGACAACCCGGAGATGCTGCTGCTCGTCGTCCTCGGTCTGACCGTCCTGGTCGCGGGCCTCGCCCAGCAGCTCCAGGTGTCGGCCGCGGTCGGCGCCTTCCTGGTGGGCATCGCGCTCTCCGGCGAGGTCGCGGAGGGCGCGCACAAGCTGCTCGCTCCGCTGCGGGACCTGTTCGCCGCCGTGTTCTTCGTCTTCTTCGGCCTCTCCACCGTGCCGTCGGACATCCCGCCGGTGCTGGTCCCGGCGCTGATCCTGGCGCTCGTCACCACCTTCACCAAGATCGGCACCGGCTGGTACGCCGCCCGGCGGGCCGGCATCGGGCCCAAGGGCCGGCTGCGCGCGGGCGGAACTCTGGTGGCCCGCGGCGAGTTCTCCATAGTGATCGCGGGTCTCGCGGTGGCGACGGAGCCGAGGATCGGTCCGCTGGCGACGGCGTACGTCCTGATCCTGGTCATCGTCGGCCCGCTGGCCGCGCGCTGGACGGAACCGCTGTTCATGCGCCTCCAGGGCCGCCGGAAGCAGCCGCCGGCCGGACCGCCGTCGCTGGAGGAGATGATCGCGGCGGAGTCCTCGGCGACGGGCCGTTAGGGCGTCTTTACTCCCGACCCTGTTAAGTTCTACAGAGCTGTAGAACACTGTGGTACCGGCGACCACGCCGACGACCCTGACGACGGAGACACTTCATGGCCCTGTGGGACCGCCTCAAGGAAACCGCCTCTACGATGCAGACCCAGCTGGAGTCGAAGAAGAACGAGCTGAAGAGCGGCTCCTTCCGGGACGCCAGCATGGCCATGTGCGCCCTGGTCGCGGCGGCCGACGGTTCGATCGACGCGTCGGAGCGGCAGCGCGTCGCCTCCCTGATCATGACCAACGACGTGCTCCAGAACTTCCCCGCGGACGACCTCCAGCGCCGGTTCAACGAGTACTGCGAGAAGCTCACGGCCGACTTCGCGTTCGGCAAGGTGAGCATCCTCCAGGAGATCGCCAAGGCGAAGAAGAAGCCGGCGGAGGCGCGCGCGGTCATCCAGATCGGCATCGTCATCGGCGGCGCGGACGGCGACTTCGACAAGACGGAGCAGGCCGTGGTGCGCGAGGCGTGCTTCGCGGTGGGCCTGCCGCCGCACGAGTTCGACCTCTAGCAGCGCCGGTACCCGGCCGCACGGGCGGTGCGGGTCAGCGGCTGTACGGCGGAGCCCCGCCCGGACCCACCCGGTCCGGGCGGGGCTCCGTGCGTACCGGGCGCCCGCGGGGGGAAGCGGGGCGCGGTCAGAACGGCGGGGCGCCGAAGGAGCGGACCGGGACCAGCTGTCCCGCACCCCAGTCCTGTTCGCCGCCGCCGAGCGGTTCCCAGCCGGTACGGGTGTAGAAGGCGACGGAGCCGGTGTCGGCCGCCACGACGTCGAGCACGGCGCGCAGGCCCAGTTCGCGGGCGGCGGCGGCCACGTGGGCCAGCAGGGCGCGCCCGGTGCCGGTGCCGCGTGCCCGGGGGGACACGAAGAGCCGGGCGACCACGGCCACCGGGCCAGCCGTCAGCCCCGGGGCCACGTCGCCCGCCCCGGGCGCGACCAGTGCCGCATGGCCGACGGGCGCTCCGTCGGGTCCGTCCGCCACCCAGGCGCCCAGGCACGGGCCGCCGCCGATCCAGGTCTCGGGGGCGGCGGGCCAGTTCCGGGGGTAGCGGTCCTTCTCGTGCACCTCGCGCAGGACGGGGACGAGCGCGGGCAGGTCCGCGGGCAGGCGGGGCCGTACGGCGGGGGAGGTCGTCATCCGCGTATGAAAGCACGCCCCTCGCGGACACCCCCGGCCGGTGTCAGACCTTCACCCCGTGCTCGCGCAGCCACGGCAACGGGTCGACTCCGGAGCCCAGTTGCGGGGTGACGCGGACCTCGAAGTGCAGATGGGGGCCGGAGATGTTGCCGGTGCTGCCGGAGAGGGCGATGGTCTGGCCCGCCGCGACCTGCTGGCCGGTGCGGACGCCGAAGACGGACAGATGGGCGTACTGGGTGAAGTAGCCGTTCGGGTGCCGGACGATCACCTGGTTCCCGAAGCCGTCGCCGCAGCCGATGAAGTGGACGGTGCCCGCGCCGACGGCCCGTACCTCGGTGCCGTCGAAGACGGCGAAGTCCTGGCCGGTGTGGCGGTGCTTCCAGTGCCCGCCGGACTGGGCGAAACCGGCGGACAGCGGCGCGGGGTCCACCGGTTTGACCCACCGCGGGGCGGCGGCCCGGTCGGCCGGGGGCGGCGGGCCGAGCGGTTCGGCGGACCCTCCGCCGCCGCAGGACGGGCCGGGGGCACCGGCGGCGGACGCGTTCCAGCCGGTCCCGGACACCCGGGCCGCGGCGCGGGCCGCCCGGCGGGCCTCCTCGGCAAGCCGCAGCCGCTCCTGAGCCAGCCTGAGCTTCCGCTCGATCTGGCCGCGGGCCGCCGCCTGGCGCACGAGGTCCGCCTTCAGGGCGCCCAGTACCGCCGCGGACGCGGCCCGGTCGCGGGCCAGCCGGGCCTGCGACTCGCGCACCCGGGTCAGCAGGGACGCGGTGGCGTGGCCGCCGCGCCCGGCGAGCGACATCCGGCGCATCAGCTGCTCGGGGGAGCCCGCGGTGAGGAACCGTACGGTGGTGGTGAGGGACCCGGCCCCCACCCGGTACTGACTGCGCGCCAACTCCCCCATGGAATCCCGCAGTTGTTCCAGTCGCACCTTCTCGGCGGCCTCGGCGGCCCGCAGCCGGTCCACCTCGGCCCGCGCCCTGCTCACCGCCCTGCGCGCGGCCTCGTGCGCCTGCACCGCGGTACTGGCCTCCCGGTACAGCCGCTCCACCTCGGCCGCTTCCGGTACGGGATCGGCCTGGGCACTGCTGCCCGCACCCGCCACCAGCAGGCAGGCGGCCATCGACAACGCGCACCCTCGCATGAACTCGACTCGTCGCATTGACCGACTGTGACAACAACCGCCCACTCCCCGGGCGAACCCGCCCCCGGGACGCGCCGCCCGGATCACCCGGGTGCAGCAAGGCGCCGGGGGCACGGCTCAGGCGTATCGGGGCAGTCCCTCGGTGGAGATCGTCCAGGAGGCGATGGTGACGTCCTCGCCGTAGACGAAGTCCTCGCGGACGGCGTAGCGGGGGCCGTCCGGCGTCGAGTGGATCCCGGAAAGGACGGCACCGGTGCCGGTGCGGGGGTCGAAGAGGGCGTAGACGGGGATGCCCATCAGCGGATAGTCCCGCGTCTTGCTCACCCAGTCGTTGTCCGGGTTGGAGCGGGAGACCACCTCGACGACAGCGAGGAGCGTGTGCGGGGCGAGAGAGGTCTCGACGTCCAGGTCGTCCCAGTCGAGGACGATCACGTCGGGGTGGCGCACGATGCCCTCCGCCTCGTGTTCCACGTCGGGCGTTCCGGTGTGCGCGAGCAGGTTCTCCGGCATCACGGATTCCAGCCGTCGGCTGATGCGCGCGGCCGTCACTTCGTGCGGGCCCCCCGGGGACATCATGTCGTGGACGATTCCTTCCTTGGTGACCTCGAACTTGCCGGGCAGTTCTTCCCGCAACCGGTCGATCGCCTCACGCATGTCCCGGTACCGGGCAGTGCCGTGGGGGTGGGCTGCGTCCGGGGCGATGGGCATGGCGGGCGGCTCCTGTCGTCCGTACCTGCGGGCAGGAAGGGTCGTCCCACTCATGCTAGGTGCCCCCCGGCCCCTCGGTTCGGCAGTCGCGGCAGGCGCCCGGCCGTGGGGCGCGGAACACCCGTCCGCAGCCGTCGCAGTCCTGCAAGGGGTCGGGCCGTACGACCACGGGGGCGGGCGGCAGGGCGCCCGGCATGTTCTCCGCGAGCCGGTAGGCCAGCAGGGCGCGGGCGTTGCGCGGGGTGTCGGGCAGCCGCTCGGTGAGCGCCCGGCGGACCGCGTCCGGCGCCACCTGCCGCTCCAGCCAGGCGGCCACACCGGGGGCCAGCCGGTGCACGTCGCGGTCGGCGAGGGTGAGCCGGGTGTCGTCCTCGCGCAGTGCGGCGAGGAGGTCGCGGGCGGCCTGGTCCCGCTCGGGATCGAAGGTCCGGGGCACGGGCAGCGGACGCGGGTCCCTGCGGGGCGGGGCGGGGTGCTCGGCGGGGTGCTCGGCGAGGGCGGGGGGCGGGGTGGTGCTCGGCTCGGGCACCGGTGACGGCTCGGGGGTGTGTGGCGGCTCAGGGGCTCGTACCGGCTCGGGTGGGCGCACCGGCCCGGGTGCGCGTGACGGGTCGGGCGTGTGTGGCGGGTCGGGTTCGTACGGGTGCTCCTGCTCCCGTTCCGCAGGTACGGCGTCGTCCTCCCCGGCCCACAGCGGCGGCAGTGCGGCGGCGGCAGCGGGCCGGGCCGGGCGGGTCCGCGCGGCGGGACGCACGGCGACGGCGGCGTGCGGTGCACGGGTCGGGCGGGGCCGGGTGTCCGGGCGGGGCGGGGCCGTCTCCGGACCGGGGTGCTGTCGCGCGAGCGGCGCGTCGGGGCGGTCGCGGAAGACGGTCCGGGTGACGATCTGGCCGTTCGGCAGCCGCACGCGGTCGCGGGAGAGGTACCCGGCGGTCTCCAACTGCCGCAGTGCGGAGGCGATCCGCGCTTCGCTCTCGTGCGGGAAGCGCAGCCTCAGGAACTTGATCCCGATGTTCGCCCCGTCGGGCAGCGACATGATGTGCAGGCCGAGGCCCATCGCGGTGAGGCCGAGCACGGCGTGCTGGGAGAGGTGGTCGCCGACGACCGTGAACCGGTTGTGGTGACGGGACCGCAGGTGAACGACGCCCCTGCCACCGGATCGGGTGGCAGGCCGGCGTCCACGGGACCTGGCGCGCGGGGGCGCGTTAAGCTCGTGGGCATCCATAGGGAAGGTGTTCGCTTCCTCTTATGGTCAGGCCCTCGATCGGGATTGCCGTCCCGGCCGGGGGCCGACGCGTTTCTGGAGTTGTGGGGTGATCCCTGGTGGATCGTGGCGAGCATATGCCACCCAACCGGAGCCAAATCCAGCCCAGTTGGCCCGAACCACTCGTGTGGGTGACGGGGCCTCCCGGCGGGGAGCCGGTGGGGTCTGGTCAGGTCTTTCTGTTCCGCAGTACTTGAAGTTCTTTGTACGTCCAAGGGGACCGCGTCGCGGTGCACCTCGACCTGGTGCACCGGGTCGAGGCGCACCGCGACCCGGTCCGACCTGCGCGTTCGCCTCACCGGTGGGCGGCGGTACGGCACTCGGCCCAGACGGTCTTGCAGGGGTGGGGGCCGGGAGTGACACCCCACCGGTCGGAGAGCGAGGCGACGAGGAGGAGGCCGCGCCCGGACTCCTCAGCAGCGGTGACGGCAACGACTGCGTCGAGGTCGCGGCCACCCCCGGCACCGTCCACGTTCGCGACTCCAAGGACATCGACCGCCCCGCGCTCCGCTTCGCGCCCCACGCGTGGGCCGGGTTCCTCGCCTACACGGCTACGCGCTGATCCTCACCCCCCGGGGGTGAAGAAGTTGACGAGGTTGCCGTCGGGGTCGCGCAACAGCAGGGAGCGGTTTCCCCACGGCATCGTCGTCGGCTCGTTCACGAACTCCGCGTCCGTGGCGGACAGCGACTCGTACACGCGGTCCACGTCCGGCACCCGGAACTCCACGATCACGCTGTGGTTGTCCGCCGGGCGGGCGGACCCCGGTGCGAACAGCGGGACCGTCCGCGTCCCGGCAATCGCCAGCGTCGCGCACGGCGTACGGAGTTCGGCGAAGTCCTCGGTGGCCCGGTGGGCCGCCAGCCCCGTGGCCCTCTCGTAGAAGGAGACGAGCCGTGCCACGTCGGCCGTGATGATGCGGATCGAAGCGAAGTCCATGGTGTTCTCCCAGGTCGGAGGGGTCTCGTGAGCCCTGTTCTCCGTAGGCTAGGAGCAATAGAGGACACATTCGGCCCGGTATTCATGACTACCGTGTCCCCATGTCCCGGCCCACCGTGCGCGTGCTCACCCTCCTGGAACTGCTCCAGTCCGGCGGCGTCCGGACCGTCGGCGAGCTGGCCGACCGTCTCGGCGTCGACGGCCGGACCGTGCGGCGGTACGTCGCGCAGCTGGCCGACCTCGACGTACCCGTGGAAGCCGTACGGGGCCGCTACGGCGGCTACCGGCTCGGCCCCGGCCACCGGCTGCCGCCGCTGATGTTCACCGACGACGAGGCCCTGGCCGCCCTGCTCGGGCTGCTCGCGGGCCGCCGCACGGGGCTGACGGCGACCGCCGGGACGACGCACGCGACGGCGGGCGAGACGGCGGCGGCCAAGATCCGCAGGGTGCTCCCCCAGCACCTGGCGCGCAGGCTCGACGCCCTCCTGGACTCGCTCGCGTTCACCTCCGCCCCGGCGGCGTTCGCGCACCCGGACGCCGAGGTCCTGCTCGTCGTCGCCGACGCGGTGCGCCACCGCCGCCCCCTGACCGTCCGCTACACCGACCGCAACGGCCGCACCGGCGAGCGCCCCCTGCACGCGTACGGCATCGTCGCCCACTCGGGCCGCTGGTACGTCACCGGCACGGACCCCGCAATCGGGGAGGACCGCACCTTCCGGCTCGACCGCATCACGGCCGCCAGGCCGCTGCCCGGCTCCTTCGAGCCACCCGCCGGCCTCGATCCGGCACAGCGGGTGCTGACCGGGTTCGCCACGGCGGAGTACCGCCACGAGGTGACCCTGCGCATCCAGGCCACAGCCGAGCACGTCCGCATCCACCTCCCGGCCGCCGTGGCGACCCTGGAGGCGCTGGAGCCCATGGAACACCTCGTTCCGGACCCGGAATCAGCCCCTCCGGCCGTCCCCTGGCTGCGCGCCGAACTCCGGGTCGAGGACCTCCACTGGCTGCCCCCGGTGCTCGCCGCACTGGACCGCCCGTTCACCGTCGAACGCCCCGCCGAGCTGCGTGCACTCGTCATCGATTTCGCCGACCGCTTCGCCTCCCGCGCACGGTCGTAGGAATGTGCCCGGCGGCCTGGGACGGATCGGTGACGCGGGGGGCGTCGTACGGGCCCGGAACAGGACACGGCGCGTCAACACGGCCCACTGCGGCGGGCCCACCCTCACCGGTACACCCGCACGGGCGGCCGTACTGCGGCCTCGGCAGACGAGCAGGACCCCTGCCGCAAGACCGTCTTCCGTTCGCCCGGACGGCGGGCGGAAAGCCCAGCTCACGGGCTTGTCCGGGGCCGGTGCGCCGAGCAGCCGCAGGGTAGACGGAAGGCCGCCTAGCGGCCGTTCCAGCCGAAGCGGAACGGATGCCGGGCCCCGAATCCACCTCCGATCCACCGTCACTCACTGCGTGCATATGCCAGCAACTGCTTGAGAACGGCAGATTCCCTTTGGCATCCTTGGCTGAGAAATCAAGAGCGCCGTTCGGAACAGTGCGGCATCACAGGAAGAGCCGTTCGCGGACCACCACGGCGTTCGGGGTGATGACGTGTGCCTGAAGAACTCGAAGAGCTGTCGGCGCTGGTCGGCGTGCTGGGGTCCGGCGGGCCGGGCCCCTCCTCCAAGTGGGCCGCGCACTGTGCCGCGCTGCTGGAGATCGACGGGATTTCCGTCTCCAGCCGTGTCCCCACCACGGAACTCCTCTGGTTCAGCGGACAGTTGAGCGCGCCACTGGACGACCTGCAGTTCACCCTGGGAGAGGGCCCGAGCCTGGAGGCGGCCCGGGACGGTTCGCTGCATCTCCTCACCGATCTGCGGCGCATGGACGAGACCCGCTGGCCGGCTTTCCTCCCCGGTGCCCTGGAACTCGGGATACGGATGGTGTTCGCCCTCCCCTTGCGGCTCGGCGCGATAAGGGTCGGTTCACTGACCGGACACCGGTGCGAAGCACGCCCCCTCTCCGAGGTCGGGCTCTACACGGCGTTGACCCTCTGCGAGGCGCTGACGCACCACCTGCTCTCCCCGCGTCCCGCCAGTACGGGAGGAGTCCGGGCAGGCAGCGAGACGTACGGCACGCTTCACCGGGCCGTGGTGCACCAGGCGACCGGCATGGCGAGTGTCGATCTTGGCGTGGATCTTGCAACGGCTCTTGACCGATTGCGCGCTTATGCGTTTGCGCACAACCGGCCTATTGTCGCCGTTTCCCAAGACGTCGTGGCCAAGAAGCTCCGGCTGAACGACGACCGGCAGTAGAACGACCGCACAACGCCGAGCCCGGAAACACCAGTAATGCCAGAACGGCCCCTGGGAACGCCGTGAGAACAGTGAGGACCGAAGAGACTTGCGGAACGAAGGAAATCGAGCATGAACCGAGAACGTGAACTGACGCTGGCCGACACCTTCGTCGAGCTGGCCGACACTCTCGTGGACGAATTCGACGTGATCGACTTCTTTCAGCAACTGTGCGCACGCATCCGCCAGTTGCTCGACGTGTCGGCGGCGGCGGTACTCCTGGCGCCGGACGGGGAGCCGCTTCGGTCCGTCGCACCCTGCGACCCCGGGGAGCACCTCTCCGAACTGCTCGAAGCCGCCGGGGAGGAGGGCCCGGCCCTGGAGTGCCACGTCGGATCGCCGCAGGCCGACGGCCAGGGGCAGGGCGACGCGTCGCACGGGGCCGACCTGACGCGCGTCGATCTGACCCTGGCGGACGAGAAGTGGCCCGTCTTCGGTCCCCTCGCCCGGCGGGCCGGGTACACCTGGGCGTGTGCGCTGCCGCTGCGGCTGCGCGGCGAACGGCTGGGCGCCCTGTTGCTGCTGCGTACAGGCACGGAGCAGCTGTCCGACTTCGACGTACGGCTCGGACAGGCGCTCGCCGACGCCGCCGCCATCGGACTCGTGCACGAACAGACCCTGACCTCGCACCGGATCACCGCGATCCAGCTCAGGACGGCACTGGACAGCCGCATCCTGATCGAGCAGGCGAAAGGGGTACTGGCCGCGAAGATGCGGGTCGGTGTCGACGAGGCGTTCACGGTGCTGCGGTCGCACGCGCGGAACCAGGGGCTGCGGCTGACCGTGGTGGCGCGCGCGGTGGTGGACGACGGCTTCGTGCCGGGGCGCGGCAAGAAGGCCGGGCAGCCGTCGCTGGCGGAGAAGAGGTGAGGAGGGCCGGGGTCCGGTGAGGGCTGCCGGGTCGCGGCAGGAGGGCCGGGGCACGGTGAGGACGGCCGGGCCGGTCGAGGGGGCCGGCCGGTCAGGAGAAGCGGCGGACGTGCTCCTCCGTGGGCCGGAAGCGTTTCTGGCAATTGCCGCACCACCAGCGCCAGTGGTGCTCGTCCGTCTCGCGGATCTCGGAGCGGGTGTCCTTCCACAGGACGCCCTGGCGGCAGTTGGGGCAGGTCGGGGGGATGGGCGGCGGGGCCGGCACGCGGTCGGAGGCCGGCAGCCGTACGTCGATGCGTGGAGACATCCCGGCAGCGTGCACCGAGTTGGTTGTGCGCGGGGCAAGTTCGGGCAGCGGTCACTCCTTCGGGGAACCGGAATCCGGCCCCGGGGCTCATCGCTCCGGGGGACGTCCCAAATCGTTCGACATCCGGTGCGGGGGCGCTGATCATTCAGCGATGACTCGAACAGACATGCCTCCCGCCTGGGACGAGCGCTCCTCGCTGACCACCTTCCTCGACTACGCGCGCGGCGTTGCCGTCGACAAGTGCGCCGACGCCGCCGCCGAGCACATCGGCAACGCCCCGCTGCCGGGCTCGCCCCTGATGACCCTGGGCGGGCTCATCAGCCACCTGAGGTGGGTGGAGCAGTGGTGGTTCGAGGGGGTGTTCCTCGGCCGCGAGGACGACATCGAGTGGCCCTGGACGGACGAGGACCCGGACCGGGAGATGCGGCTCGGGGCGACGGCTCCGATCGACCAGCTGATCGCCGAGTACGAGGCGAAGTGCGAGGAGTACCGGGCCCTGGTGGCGGCCACGGACCTCGACGCGGTCAGCGTGCGGGAGCTCGGGCGCGGTACGCGGCCCACGCTGCGCTGGGTGCTGATGCACCTCATCGAGGAGACCTCCCGGCACAACGGGCACCTGGACGTCCTGCGGGAGCTGGCGGACGGCCGCACCGGGGACTGAGACCGGGCGGGGGCCGCCGGGCGGGGTTAGTTTGGGGATGAATGGCGGGAATGCCCGGCTTGCCGCCGCCCGCATCCGCCCCCCACCCCGTCCCCTGGAAGGCACCTCATGACGACTCCGACCAGCGTCAACGTGGCGGTCATCTACTACTCGTCGACCGGCACCATCGCCGCCCTCGCCAAGGAGATCGCCGCCGCGGCCGAGGAGGCCGGCGCCCAGGTCCGGCTGCGCAAGGCGCACGAGCTGGCGCCCCGGGCGGCCATCGAGTCCAACCCGGCCTGGGCCGCCAACGCGGACGCCACCGCCGACGTCGAGGAGGCGGCGCCCGACGACATGGAGTGGGCGGACGCCGTGATCTTCGGAACGCCCACCCGCTACGGCAACGTGTCGGCGCAGCTCAAGCAGTTCATCGACACCCTCGGCGGGCTGTGGGCGCAGGGCAAGCTGGCCGACAAGGTCTACAGCGGGTTCACCTCGTCCGCGACCCTGCACGGCGGACAGGAGTCCACCCTCCTCGCGCTCTACAACTGCGCGTACCACTTCGGCGGCATCATCGTCCCGCCCGGCTACACCCAGCCCTCCAAGTTCGAGGACGGCAACCCGTACGGCACCTCGCACGTGGACGCGCAGGGCGCCAGTCCGGTGGACGACGTGGCACGGACCGCGGCCCGGGTGCAGGCGCACCGGGTGGTGCAGTTCACCTCGGCGATCAAGGCGGGGCTGAACGCCTAGTAACCCCCTCCCGCCTGCTGGAAACCCCCTCCCACCTGCTGTTCCCGGATCGGGAATAGGCCGGGGGGCTCTCCCGTTGAGGAGGTTGTTAAATGTTCAACCTTCTGTACGACAGAGCCCAGAGGTGGCCACGATGAACGCGATGCAGTTCGGGATCTTCAGCGTCGGGGACGTCACCCCCGACCCGACGACCGGCCGCGCCCCGACCGAGAACGAGCGCATCAAGGCCATGGTCGCCATCGCGCAGAAGGCCGAGGAGGTCGGTCTCGACGTCTTCGCGACCGGCGAGCACCACAACCGCCCCTTCGTGCCGTCCTCCCCGACCACGATGCTCGGCTACGTCGCCGCGCGCACCGAGAAGCTGCTGCTCTCCACCTCGACCACGCTCATCACCACGAACGACCCGGTGAAGATCGCCGAGGACTACGCGATGCTCCAGCACCTGGCCGACGGGCGCGTCGACCTGATGATGGGGCGTGGCAACACCGGCCCGGTGTACCCGTGGTTCGGCAAGGACATCCGCGACGGCATCTCGCTCGCCGTCGAGAACTACGCCCTGCTCCACCGCCTGTGGCGCGAGGACGTCGTCAACTGGGAGGGCAAGTTCCGTACGCCCCTCCAGTCCTTCACCTCGACCCCGCGCCCGCTGGACGGTGTCGCGCCGTTCGTCTGGCACGGCTCGATCCGCTCCCCGGAGATCGCCGAGCAGGCCGCGTACTACGGCGACGGCTTCTTCGCGAACAACATCTTCTGGCCGAAGGACCACTTCCGGAAGCTGATCAACCTCTACCGCGAGCGCTACGCCCACTACGGGCACGGCACCCCGGACCAGGCCGTCGTCGGACTCGGCGGACAGGCCTTCATCCGGAAGAACTCGCAGGACGCGGTGCGCGAGTTCCGTCCGTACTTCGACAACGCGCCGGTGTACGGACACGGCCCCGCCATGGAGGACTTCATGCGCGAGACGCCGCTGACGGTCGGCTCGCCGCAGGAGGTCATCGAGAAGACGCTGACCTTCCGCGAGAGCTTCGGCGACTACCAGCGCCAGCTCTTCCTGATGGACCACGCCGGGCTCCCCCTGAAGACGGTCCTCGAACAGCTGGACCTGCTCGGCGAGGAGGTCGTGCCGGTGCTCCGCGCGGAGATGGCGAAGAACCGCCCGGCCCAGGTCCCGGACGCGCCCACGCACGCGGCGCGGGTCGCGGCGGCGCGGCAGGAGGAGGAGCTGGAGCGGGAGCTGCGGCAGGCGACGGCAGGACAGGAAGCGCTCGTGAAGGAGGTCGACGCGTCGTGAAGCTCGTGGTCGTATCGGCGGGACTGAGCACCCCGTCCTCCACCCGGCTGCTCGCGGACCGGCTCACCGAGGCGGTACGGGCCCGGCTGGCCGGCGGCGGCGCCGGCAACCCGGACGCCGTGCACCCGGACGTCGTACAGCCGGACGTCGTACACATCGACCTGCGGGACCTCGCGGTGCCGATCGCGCACCACCTGGTCACCGGGTTCCCCAACGAGGAGCTGCGCACCGCCCTGGCGGAGGTGGAGAACGCCGACGGCCTGATCGCCGTCACCCCGATCTTCACCGCCTCCTACAGCGGGCTGTTCAAGTCCTTCTTCGACCTGATCGACGTGGACCGGGCGCTCACCGCCAAGCCCACCCTGATCGCCGCCACCGGCGGCACCGCCCGCCACTCCCTCGCCCTGGAACACGCGGTGCGCCCGCTCTTCGCGTACCTGCGCGCCCAGGTCGTCCCGACGGCCGTCTTCGCGGCCTCGGAGGACTGGGGGTCGGACGGCGACGACTACACGGAGCTGCTGCCGCGCCGCATCGAGCGGGCGGCGGGCGAGCTGGCCGACCTGATGGCCGGGCGTGCGGGCGGAGCAGCCCGGAACCGGACGGAGGAGGCCGTGGTGCCGTTCGCGGAGCAGTTGGCGGCGCTGCGGGTGAAGTGAGCGGGGATTCAGGAGAGGTGAGCGGGGAACCGGGCCCGGTGGGGGTCGCCTGAGTGGCGGCCCCCGCCGGGCTTTGGTCGAATTGGCCTACTATTCGTAAAAATTCGGAATGTACGCAAACAGGTCGGAGGCCGCAAATGGCAGGCAGGATCGTCGTGGGCGTGGACGGCTCGGAGCCCTCGGTACGGGCGTTGCGCTGGGCCGCGCAGCAGGCGGAACTGACCGGAAGCGAGCTCGTGGCGGTCACCGGCTGGGAGTTCCCGATGTGGGCCGGGCTCACCCCGGAAGCCGCGGTGTACGACCCGGAGCGCGCGGCGGCGGAGATCCTCACCAAGACGGTCGAGCAGGTGCTCGGCGCGGAGGCCGCGGCCAAGGTCACCCAGCAGACGGTGCAGGGCAACGCCGCCGAGGCCCTGCTCAACCGCGCCGAGGGCGCGGACCTGCTGGTGGTGGGTGCGCGGGGCTACAGCGGGCTGAAGGCGAGCGTGCTGGGGTCGGTGTCCCTGCACGTGGTGCAGCACTCGCCGGTGCCAGTGACGGTGGTGCGGGGGGAGTAGGGCGGTCGGCGCAGGGGATCGGGCGGAGCCGGACGATACGGCTCCGCCCTTTCTGTGCGCTCGCTGGCTATTGAGAGGCGCTCGTCAGGCGCCGCTCGTCGGGCGCTGCTCGTCAGGCGCCGCTCGTCGGGCGCTGCTCGTCAGGCGCCGCTCGTCAGGCGCTGTGCGAGTAGAAGGCGTAGTACGCGGCGACGAACATGCCCGCGGCGAGGGCCAGGCCCATCACCACCGAAGTGAGGATGCTGCTGCCGCCCAGGCTGTGCAGGAACCCCATCGCGGCGCCGAAGGGCACGGCGAACGAGGTGGCGCGGATGCCGGGGGCGAGGGTCTTGGTCGTCCGCCCGACCAGGAACGCGACGGCGGCGAGCACGGCGCCCCACAGGACCCCGAACCAGACGTTCGACCAGGTCAGGGGGTTGCCGCCGCGGGCCATGAAGGCTACGTAGATGCCGTAGGTGAGGCCCAGGAGGAGGGGGATGGCCAAGCCGGCGCGGGATGCGTGGGTTGCTCTTGCGGGTACCGCTGCGTGTGCGCCCATGGGGACACCTCTCGTGCTTGCCCCCGGGGTGGGAGCTCTCCCCCCTCCCACCCAGGTCACACCCTCGGGGTGCCGGCGGCAAGTCGAGCCACCGCCACCTCCGCCTGCGGCGGGCTTGGGCCCCTCCCCACCCCTTCCCCAGACCGCTCGCCGCGGGGCCGGTGGATTCCCTGCGAGAGGCTCTCCGGTCGCTCGCGCAGTTCCCCGCGCCCCTGAAGGGGCGCGGGGAACTGCGCGAGCGGGCTCGTACCACCCGCGGATTCGCACCCCGCCGGGGAGGGCTCGCCACTCATTTCGGGAAGGGGCGGGGTGGGGTGAAGCCCCGCGCAGCGGCCCTGCCGTACGGGGCGCGGGCCCCGGACTCCTCGGCCCGCCGGCCCACGCTCAGTGGCGCAGCGCCTTCGACACCTCCGCCTTGACGCCGCCCTTCAGCGCCCGGTTGCTGCGGGCCACCGCCGTGCCCTCCTTGCCCGCCGGTACGTCCTTGACCGTCACCACGACCGTGTCCAGCAGGTTCCCGCCGTCGTCCCGGAAGTTCACCTGCACCACGTAACTCTGCTGCTTGTCCTGCTTGTTGACGGCCTTCACCTCGGCCGCACTCCGGTCCTCGTCCGTCTTCACCTCGCCCACCGAGACCTCGGACGCGGCGTCCATACCGTCCTTGACCTCCTTGAGCTTGGCCGACGCGGACGCGGACGCCGACGCGTACGCCTCCTTCGCCTTCTCCCCTATCTCCCCGGCCTTCTTCGTGGCCTCGCCCGCCTTCTCCGTGGCGTTGGAGACGACTTCCGAGGGTGACTTGTCGCCGTCCCCGCACGCGGAGACCGAGAAGGCGAGCAGGGAGGCGAGTACGGCGGCGCCGGCAGCGCGGGTGATCTTCATGCCGACCACCCTGTGTCCACCCGCTGCCGCTCGCGAGGCGAGTGGTCCGAACGAGTGCCCCGTTTCCGACGGCCCGTCAGCCACCCTGCTCCCCCGGCGACCACCGCCACCGCCAGCCCTACCACGCCCGCCACCCACGCCACCGTCCGCAGCGACGCGGTGAACGCCGCGTACAGGGCTTCGGCGGCCGGACGGCTGAGGTCGTCGGGCAGGTCGGAGAGCGCCAGGTTGTGCGCGACCGCCAGCAGCAGGGCCAGCAGCAGCGCCCCGACGAGCACGGCGAGACCGGCCAGGGCGACGGTGTGCAGGCGCCGCCCCCGTACCGCCAGGACCACCGCCGCCACCACCAGGGCCGCCACCGCCCACGGCAGCCAGCGCGCCGCCGCGCCCAGCCGCTCGTACGCACCGCGCCACTCGTCGAGGCTTTCGGTGCGTACGAGTTCGATGTCCGTGTGGACGACGGGGAGCTGTCCGGCCAGCGGCACCTTGTCGGCGGTCAGCCGGGCCTTGAGCTCCTCGGTGACCGGGGCCAGGTCGAGGGTGACGGCGTCGCCGCTGCCCCGGGGCGCGGTGAGGGCGTCGCGGAAGGCGTCGTGGGTGACGCGGCTGACCGTGTTCCACGCCTTGCGGTACGCGTCGGTGCCGGTGAACGAACGCACCGCCTCACCGAGCATCCGCCCGGCCCCTTCCTGGAGCGGCCCGAGGTCGACCTGCCGCATGACCTCGGTGGTGAGGCGGGTGGCGACGGCCTGCTGCACGTCGGTGTCGTCGGCGAGCGGGGCCATGGTCGCCACGAACCGCCCGGTGTCGTCGATCTCGCGCTCGGCCCACACCGCGACGGCCGCACAGGGCAGGAGCAGTGCCGCCAGGACGAGGAACACGACGGGCAGGAAGCGACGCATACCCCCACCCAAGAGGAGCCCCGGACAACCCGCGAGCGGAACGGGTCCGGAATGATGAGCCGGGCACCCGTGCCCGGGGTCCTGGGCCCCCGGGTCGCGCGCGGGCCGCCGAAGCCGGGCCCTCCTGCGGGCCGCCGAAGCAGCCCGCACCGCCCCCGCCGAGGCCGTCCGCGCGAGAGGATGCCGTGTGTCGGCCGGTATACCGGGCGTTCCGGGGCGCTTCACGGGGGAGAACCAATGGACACACCAGACACGCGCGGCGCCGGGGCGGGCCGGGGCAGCACCGTCGTCAGTGACGGCGACAGCGGCGTGGGCCCTACCGTCGGGCGCCGCCCGCGTCCCCTCCTCAGCTGGGCCTCCGCCCTCCTGCTCACCGGCACCGGGATCGTCGTCGGGTGCCGTGCCCTCGGCATCGACGCCGTCACCCCCGTCCCCCAACTCCTCGCCTTCCTGCCCTGGTTGCTGGTCCCCACCGGCTGCGCGCTGCTCCTCGCCCTGCTCGCCGGAAGGCCCGTCCTGATCGGTCTGGCCCTCCTCGTCGCCGCCGTGAACAGCTGGTTCCTGCTGCCGTACGAACCGGCGGGCGCGGCGGTGGACGACGGGCCCGTGGTCGCCCGGCTCCGCGTTCTCGCCGCGAACGTCGAGTTCGGCCGCGCCACCCCGGGTCTCATCAGCGCCGTACGCAGCGAGAAGCCGGACCTCGTCTTCGTCCCGGAGTGCGACCACGGCTGCGCGCGCTCCCTCGCCACGGAGCTGCCGGCCGCCGCGTACCCCTACCGCAAGGTCGTCGCGCGGGGCGGCGCGGAGGGGTCGGCGATCCTCAGCACGTATCCGCTGAAGCCCGCCGAGGGAATCGCCTCGACCCTCGCCATGCCGGGTGCGGTGGCCGTCGTGGGCGGTCAGCAGGTCCGCGTCCAGCTCGCCCACCCGCTGCCGCCGGTACCCCGGCATCTGGGCACGTGGCGGACCGAACTGGAGGCGATCCGGGCGTACGTCGCCGGAGGCGGCGGCCCCACCCTCGTCGCGGGCGACTTCAACGCCTCGCAGGACCACGCCGCGTTCCGGCGGGTGCTGGACGCGGGGGCGGGGCTCCGGGACAGCGCGGCAGCGGCCGGGGCCGCACGTACCCCGACCTGGCCGGCGAAGACCCTGCCCGTCCTGGGCACACAGATCGACCATGTGCTGGTCAGCCGGGAGTTCAGCGTCCGGAACGTCCGCTTCCTGGACCTCCCCCAAACCGACCACCGAGCCCTCCTGACCGACCTGCAACTCCACACCCCGTAACTCGCCCGCTGCCGAGCCCGCCTTGGGCGGCGGTGCCGCCCCGCCCGAGCCCCCTTGGGCGGCGGGGCCGCCCCCCGGGGGCGGAACGGGCGGGCAAGGGGGCGGCCCCCGGCGGAGCCGAACCCCATTCCCGGCCCCGCCCGGCCCCGGCCCGCCGCTCCGCACCCAAGTGGCCCGCTGCGCGGAGCCTCACCCCACCCCGCCCCTTCCCGAAACCGGAGCTCCGCCCCGGACCCCGAGTGGCGAGCCCACCAGGGGAGAGTGCGCACGCGCGGGAGGAGCGTGGTTGCTCGCGCAGTTCCCCGCGCCCCTGACGGGGCGCCCCCCGACCCATCCGGCCCACCCAGGATGCGCCCCACCCCCACCCCACCCAAGCTGACCGAGACCACCACCCACCCCGCGGGAAAGGGGCCCGGCAAAGTGCCACCACACACCCACCGCGCCCTCACCCGCCCCCTCCTGATCACCCTCGCCCTCCTCCTCACCACCCTCACCGCCTGTAGCACCCCCACCCCCGAAACACCCCCCTCCCCCACCCACACCGGCACCGCCACCAGCACCAACACCGGGCCCCCACCCCCGCCTGCCCCACCCCGCCCCGAATTCCAGTCCGACTGGGCCGACTGTCCCCTGACCGGTCAGCCCACCCGCGAGTGCGCCACCCTCAAGGTCCCCGTGGACGCCGCGAAACCGGACTCGGGGAGCACCGCGCTCGCCATCTCCCGCGTCCCCGCGACCGACCGCCGACGGCGCATCGGCGTACTGCTGATCGACCCGGGCGGGCCCGGCCTCCAGGGCCGGTACACCGTGGCCAACCTGCTGCCGCCCCAGTTCCGCGCCCTGTTCGACATCGTCGGGTTCGACCGCCGGGGCTCGCACGCCTCCACCCCCGACGTCGACTGCGGCGAGCCCGGCGAGGCCGTCGAGAAGCTGAGGGAGGGCAACACCCTCGTCCCCACCTCCGTGGACCTCACCGCCGTCACCGCCGAGGTGAAGAAGTACGCGGCTGCCTGCACGAAGAAGTACGGCCCCCTGACCGGCCACCTCGGCACCAAGTCCGCCGCACAGGACGTGGAGGCGATCCGCAGGGCGCTCGAAGAGGACCGGATCAGCCTGCTCGGCATCTCGTACGGGACCCTGCTCGGCCAGCAGTACCTGGCCACCCACCCCGACCGAGTGCGCGCCGCCGTCCTGGACGGGACCGCCGACCCGGACCGTACGGGCCCGGCGGAGGCCGTCGGCTCCGTCCTCGACCTGGCGGACGCCGGCTCAGCCCGCGACAAGAACGCGAAGACCCGGCAGGCCGAGCAGGTCAGGGCCGCGCTGAGCGGCTTCCTGCCCTGGTGCAGGGGGGCGGGGCCCGCCGAGTGCGCCCTCGCCGAGAACCCGCTGGACGCGGTCACCGCGGTGTTCGCCAAGTCGCCCGACCTGGTCAGGTCGGTGAACGCGGTGTCCCAGGACCCGGCCCTGTGGCCCGGGTTCGCGCGCGCCGTCGACAAGGCCTCGGACAGTACGGCGGGTGCCACCGACGACCTGCGGAAGTTCGCCGACCGCAAGGCGCCCGCCGACCTCGCCCAGGCGCTCAGGCCCGTACCGAACAGCCTCGCCTTCGACCTCGCCAACAAATGCACCGACTTCCGCTGGCCGCAGGACACCAAGGCCCTGCTCGACGAGGTCGCCGCCACCGCCGAGAAGGCCCGCAACGAACCCGCGGGCCCCTCCGTGGCGGCCGACTTCGCCCCCTGCGCCGCCTGGCCCGGCACCGGATCGCCGCTCGGGGCCGTCAAGGCGCCGTCCGGGCCGCGCCCGCTGATCGTCAGCACCGAGAAGGACCCCCGCACCCCGCTCGCGGGCGCCGAGAAGGTGGCCTCCCGGCTGAACGCCCCGCTCCTGAAGGTCGGCGGCGACCTCCACGGCGTCACCACGCAGGGCAACGAATGCGTCCAGGCCGCCCTGGTACGGGTCCTGGTCGAGGGCAGCGCCCCGAAGGCGGGGAAGTGCCCGGCGTGAGGGGCTGAACGCACGGGCCGAAGCCCGCCCCCGGTCGCACCGCGCCGACGCGCTCACGCCCTCAATCACTCACACCCTCACGCGCTCAATCGCTCACGCCCTCAGAAGCCGAACTTCCGTACCCAGATGGTGTTCTCCCGCCCCCGGTGGAACAACGCGAGCCGCCCCGGTCCCGGCGCCGCCGTCGCCGTACCGCTCCAGGCGATGCCGCCCATGTTCTCCCAGCCGGACCAGCCGCCCGCGAACCACTTGTGGTACACCGCGCGGTCCAGGCCCGTATGGAAGAGGTCCAGTCGGCCGGGGCCCCAACTGGCCACCGAAGGGGCGTCGTTGGTGATTCCCTGCATGTCCTCCCAGCCGTTGGACCAGGAGCCGTTGTCGAACCACTTGTGCCAGATCGCGCGGTTCCCGTACCCGACGCCGAAGACGTCGATGCGGCCCGGTGCCCAGCTCGCGGCGGCGACGCCGTTGCCGAACTGGCCGCCCAGGTTCTCCCAGCCGTTCGACCAGACGCCGTTCTCGAACCACTTGTGGCCCAGGGCGCGTCCGTCGCCGGTGCCCACCTTGAAGAGGTCCATCCTGTTCGGGCCCCAGGAGCAGACGGCGATCGGCCACTGCGACTGGCAGTCGAAGGGGTACCAGCCGCTCCAGGGGGTGGCCTTGAGGGAGTTGTAGGTGTTGCGGTGGCCGAAGTGGAAGAAGGCCTCGATGTTCTCCTGCCGCATCGAGACCACGGCCGGTGGAATGCCCAGCGAGCCGGGCGCGCCGAGCTTCTCCCAGGGATCGGCCGACCACGGGTCCGCCTTGCGGACGGCCAGGTAGTCGGGGCCGATCGAGAAGAGTTCGATCCGGCCGTACGCCCGCGCGCACGCCGAGGGGTAACCGGTCACCCGCCCCGGAACCTCCCACCAGTCGGTCCAGCCACCCACGCGAACCACCGCCCCTGAACGCCCGTGCCCGTGCTCCGGTGTCCATGGACCCACAGGGGAAGTGATCCTTTCCAGCCCCGGGAAGGCGTATTTCCGCCGGTTTCGTCCCGGGGCGGGGGAGTGCGGCGCCGCCCGTTCCGGAACGGGCGACGGCCCCGCCCCACGAGGGGGCGGGGCCACTACGGGACCTCGGGAGGCGGATCAGACGCCGATGTCGGCGCCGTCCTTGCGCCAGACCGAGACGACCGCCGGGCGCACCAGCTTGCCCGGACCGTCCGGCCACGTGGAGCCCGGCTTCTCGACGGAGGCGCCGTCCAGCTCGCCCGGGTGCTGCACCGCGACCAGGACGCGGTTGTCCTGGATGAGCGGACCGCAGGTCTCCGCACCCTTCGGCACGGTGAGGAACTGCTTCAGCTCGCCCCGGCGCTCACCGGAGACCGCGACGCCGAAGAGGCCGTCGTGGGTGCCGAGCTGGTTGCCGTCGGTGGAGATCCACAGGTTGCCGTGCGGGTCGAAGGCGACGTTGTCCGGGCAGGAGATCGGCGACACCCGGTCCTTGGGGAAGCCCGCGAAGTAGGTGGCCGGGTCCTTCGGGTCGCCGGCGACCAGGAACAGGCTCCAGGCGAAGCGGGTCTGCGCCGGGTCGTTGCGGTGCTCGGCCAGTTCGAGGATCTGGCCGTGCTTGTTCTGGTTGCGCGGGTTGGCCTCGTCCGCGCCGGGCTTGCCGGGCTTGCCGCGGTCGGTGTTGTTGGTGAGGGCGACGTACACGCGGCCCGTGCGCGGGGACGGCTCGACGTCCTCGGGGCGGTCCATCTTGGTGGCGCCGACCTTGTCGCCCGCGAGGCGCGTGAAGACGTACACCTCCTCGGCGGTCATGCCGGGGACGTGCGACCTGTCACCGGTGGCAAGCGGGATCCATACGCCGCTGCCGTCGAACTCGCCGTCCGAGGGGTGCTTGCCGGTGCCGTCGATCTCGGTGGTCGGAGAGTCGCCGGTCAGCTTGGCGACGTACAGGGTGCCCTCGTCGAGGAGGGTCAGGTTGTGCTCGCGGGCGGCCCGCGAGCTGCCCTTCTTCATCCGCTTCGAGGAGACGAACTTGTAGAGGTAGTCGAAGCGCTCGTCGTCGCCCATGTAGACGACGGGGCGGCCGTCGTCCGTCAGCCGGGGCTGCGCGGCCTCGTGCTTGAAGCGGCCGAGCGCGGTCCGCTTGCGCGGGGTGGAGTCCGGGTCGTACGGGTCGAGCTCGACGACCCAGCCGTGCCGGTGCGACTCGTTCGGCTCCTGCTTCACGTCGAAGCGCTTGTCGAACCGCTCCCACTTGCGCTCGGTCTCGCCCTTGCCGATGCCGTAGCGCTTGTCGGTGGGGCTGGCGTCGTGGTCGGCGTTGGCGAAGTAGCCGTTGAAGTTCTCCTCGCCGTGCAGCGTGGTGCCCCACGGGGTGGTGCCGCCGGCGCAGTTGGCGAAGGTGCCGAGGACCTTGCGGCCGGTCGGGTCGGCCGAGGTGCGGAGCAGCTTGCTGCCGGCCGCCGGGCCGGTCAGCCGCATCGGGGTGTCGGCGGTGATGCGGCGGTTGAGGTGGTGGCGGGGGACCGCGACGAGGCCGTTGCCGCGACGGGTCTCCTCGACGACCACGACGCCCAGGCCGTGCGCGGCCTTGCCGATCTCGACCTGCTCGCGGGTCGGGTTCTTGGCGTCGTACCCGCGGAACATCAGGTTCTCGTCGGTGTACTCGTGGTTGGCGACCAGCACCTGACGGCCGCGCTCGCCGCGCAGCGGCAGCAGCGAGAGGAAGTCGTTGTTGTAGCCGAACTGACCGGCCTGCGCCTTGGCGGTCTGGTTCTCCGGGTCGAAGGCGGGGGCGCCGCGCAGGATCGGGTCGCCCCAGCGGATCACCACGTTCTGGGTGTAGCCCTCGGGGACGGTGACCTTGTCGTCGGTGTTGGGGGCGACCGGGGTGAAGCGCAGACCGCGGGCGGCCTTGCCCTTGGAACCGTGCCCGCCGCCGTGGCCGCCGTGGCCGTGGCCGCCGTGGCCGTGGCCCGCCGCGACCGCCTCCGGGGCCTGGGCCGTCGTCAGCGCCGTACCGGCGGCAGCCGCGACCGTGACGACGGCCGCCGCGCGCATCATCGAACGGCGCGAAAGCGCCCCCGCGATGACATCGCCGACGTACTCGTTGTCACTGGTGTTCGGGACTTCCTGGAAGCAGGCGTCGCCACAGCGGTAACGGCACGTCAGCGCGGAGCGCGCGCCCCCGTGCGACGACGGGTTGAGCAGCGGCAGCAGGTTGCGCACGGTCGGTCCCCTCCGGATGGGTTGCCCGCGGATACGTACGCACCTACGTACGAAATGGGCAGTTGGCTTTCGGCCGTGACACTAGGTGCCCCACGGGGCGCACCCGGGGCACTGCGGATGAACGAAGGGTGAAGTCCAGCCGACCGGCACACACGCGCGCACGGCCGGGTCACCCGAAAGCCCCCGGCTCCCGGACCGTGGCACGGTCCGGGAGCCGGGGGGCGGAGAGCGGTCGTACGGGGTGGTGCGGGGCGGTACGTGGTGGTACGGGGCGTATGGGATGGTGTGGGGCGGTACGTGATGTACGGGCGGTACGTGGGGTCAGCGGGCGGTGCTCATCAGCGGCTGCTCCGCCGCCCCCGGCCGCTCGTCCGCGTCCTCCACCGGCGCGGGCTCCTCGCCCCGCTCCGCCTGACCCGGGCCCTTCTTCGCGTCCCGCATCATCACGAAGGCCAGTACCGCGGCCGCGACCACACCCACCGCGCTGAGCAGGAACGTGGTGTTCATGCCCGAGGTGAACGCCTCCCGGGCCGTCCGGGCCAGCACGCCGTCCCCGTTCCGGGCCGCGAGGGCCAGCGCCTCGCTGATCGAGTGGCGGGCCGCCTCCGGTGCCGCCTCCGGCATCGCGGCGGTGTAGCCGGTGGCCAGGATCGAACCGAGGGCCGCGACGCCGAGCGCCGCACCGGCCTGCTGGATGGTGTCGTTGAGCGCCGAGCCGACACCGGCGTGCTCGGCCGGAATCGCACCCATCAGCGCGGTGATCGCGGCCGGCATCGCCAGACCCGCACCGGCACCGATGGCGACCATGCCGCCCGCCAGGAGGGCGTAGCTGTCACCGGGGTTGAGCGAGGCGAGGGCGACGAACCCGCCCGCCAGGACGACCAGGCCGATCGCGGCCATGGCCCGGTTGCCGATCCGCTGGCCGAGGGTGGCGCCGAGGCCGTTGCAGGCGAGGGCGGCGACGGCCATCGGGATGAAGGAGGAGCCTGCCTCGGTGGGCGAGTAGCCGAGCACGAACTGCACGTACTGGGTGACGACCAGCAGCAGACCGCCGTTGCCGACCTGCACCAGGGTGAGCGAGAGGCTGCCGCCCGCGAAGTTGCGGTCCTTGAAGAGGCGCAGCGGAACCATCGGCGACTCGGCCTTCAGCTCCCAGACGACGAACACGGTCAGCGTGACGACGGCGACGGCCAGCGAGACCAGGGTGGAGGTGTGCGAAAGACCGCCCTTGGGAAGCTCGTTGATCGTCCAGACCAGTGCCACCATGCCGACCACCGACAGCACCGCGCCGACCGGATCGGCCTTCTTCCAGGGGCCCTTGGACTCCGGCATCAGGACGAGCGCGGCGACGATGGCCAGGAGCGCCACCGGGACGTTGATCAGGAAGACCGCGCCCCACGAGAAGTGGGTGACCAGCGCACCGCCGAGCACCGGGCCGCCGATCAGGCCGAGCATCGACACGGAGCCCCAGACGGCCATCGCCTTGCGCAGTTCGTCGGCGGCGAAGACGGTCATCAGGATGGAGAGGGTACTGGGCATGATCAGCGCGCCGCCGATCCCCATCGCCGTGCGGGCGGCGATGAGTTGGGCCGGTTCGGTGGCGAACGCCCCGCCCAGTGAGGCGAGTCCGAAGAGCGCGAGTCCGATCACCATCACCCGGCGCCTGCCGAACCGGTCGGAGAGGCTGCCCGAGGTGAGGAGCAGTCCCGCGAAGACCAGGATGTAGGACTCCAGCACCCACTGGATGTGCTGCGGGCTCGCCCCGAGGTCCTCGGAGAGGGCCGGGACGGCGACGGTGAGCGCCATGTTGTCGATGACCAGCACCAGCGTGGCCAGGCACAGCACCACCAGGATGATCCAGCGGCGCGGATCGCGCTCGACCGGCCGTGCGCTCGTCCCTGCCGCGGCTGTCCGCTCGGACGGCTCTGCGTTCTTCATGACCAACCTCCCCTGTGCGACGCCCTGCCGGGCGAGGCGTACGGCGTACTCTCGTTGCGAACACTGTACGCATTGCGCACGGTGTGCGCAATGGGCAAACGGCGTGCGCTACGGTGGGGCTCAGCAGAACGGGAAGCACCGAGGAGAGGGAGGCCCGCCATGGCCCCGGCCGAGAAGACCCCGGAGATCGCGTCCGTGTGGACGCGCCCGCGCACCAAGCAGCGGGAACAGCTGAGCCGGGAGCAGATCGTCGCGGAGGCGGTACGACTGCTGGACGCCGACGGCATCGAGTCCTTGAGCATGCGAAAGCTCGGCACCCGCCTGGGCGCCGGCGCGACGTCCCTCTACAGGCACGTCGCCAACAAGGACGAGCTCATCGAGCTGGTCGTGGACGAGGTCTACGGGGAACTGGAAGTCCCGGACGTGGACGCTTCGCCGGGGTGGCGTGCCGCGGCCGTGAGCAGTGCCTACAGCCTGCGGGCGATGGTGCTCCGCCACCCGTGGATCGCTTCCGTACTGGGTCAGGTGGGTCTGGTCCACCTGGGGCCGAACGTCATGCGTACTTCGGAACGACTGGCCGCCGTCATCCACTCGGCCGGTTTCGAGGGCGAGGAGACGGAACTGGCCATGAGCACGGTCTTCTCGTACGTCATCGGGGTCGCGACCAGTGAGGCCGCCTATCTCTCGATGATCGCGCGCAGTGGCCGCAGCGAGGAGGAATGGGTGGACAGTCTGACGGCCGCCGCTGCCGCACGTGCCTCGAAGGAGGAGTATCCGAGGCTCAGCGAAGGGCAGAACCATCATCGGGGGAGGAGTCCCGAACAGACCCGGGACGCGAAGTTCGACTACGGACTTCAGCGGACCCTGGACGGGCTGGAGTACAGGCTCGGAACGCTTTCCTGACGTCTTGCGGTTGTTCTCTTCGGTCCTGCGCGACCGTCTCTCGGTGGCCGCGGGGCGTGATGCCCGTCGTGGCCACGGGGTGTCCGGCCGTGGAGCGTCGGCTCCTGGGTGTCGCGTCCCTGACGCGGTGTGCGTCGGACGCCGGTGCCCAGGTGGCTCAGGCGGCCGTTTCGAAGTCGTCGCGGCCGAGGGCGTCCCGGGCGAGGGAGTTCGTACGGTCGAGGGCCGGCACCTGGCGGACCGACGGGGAGCCGCCGTGCGCCTCGGCGCGGATGCGCTGCTTCATGGTCGGCGGCACGGAGCGCATCACGCCGTCGGCGGACCAGCGTGTGGAGACGGCGGACTCGGCGGCACCTCCGCCCGGCGAGAGCAGCCGTTCCAGGAGGGACGGGGTCGCCGGGGCCTGGGCCGGCGACTGCGGGGCGTCGGCGGGGCCACCGGTGGTGGTGTCGGCGGGAACGGTGGCGGCGTTCGCCGGAGCGGCGAAGCCGAGCGTCGCGAGGAGCGCGACGATCGCGCTGAGCAGAGCGGTCCACATCGTCTTCATTGCAGGACTCCTTGAGTCGGGCAGGTCATGCGGTTCGGGTGGGTCGGACCGTTCGGGAGAACGGGTCGAAGCGGTTTCCGGGATGTCCGGTTTTCGTACTTTCCTCATGATGCGGACGACGCACGAGAAGGCACGGACCGCCACTCCGATTCGCAGTTCTTCGGACAAACCCCACCCGTCCGGCGCAATCGGGAGCTGGGAACGTGGATGCCCGGGGCCACGGAAGCCACTGCTCCGGCCGGTGGAACGCGGCCGCTAACCTTACGTGTCACCCCTGGTCAGGGATCAATCCCGCCAGTCATGGACATACAACGCACCCCACTCACTCTCACTCGAAAGGCCTCGCCCATGGGCATTCGGAGCTTGCTGCGCAAGGTGTTTGGCGGCCGGTCGGAGCAGAACTCGGAGCAGACCAACGAGTCGTCAGCTCCCTCGGTCCCGTCCCAGACCGAGCGCACGCAGGGGGCCGCCGAATCGGCCGACGCCCGGGGTGCGGAGCGTCCGGAGAGCGCGGATTCGGTGAAGTCGCGTGCGGAGGAGGCGAGTTCGAAGCCGTCCGCGAAGCCGGAGAAGGATGCGGACGCGGCGGCGGACGAGTCGCGGGGCAGCCTGGCGGCGGATCTGGTGGCCGAGGCCTTCGACAAGCCGAAGTCGGCACCGGCCCCGCGCGAGAAGAGCGTGCCGTCCCAGTCGACCGCCGAGAAGAAGGCGGAGCAGACCGAGCAGGCCGAGCAGGTCGAGTCGGTAACCGCCCTCATTCCTGGCCAGGTTGAGCCGGAGACGGCAGCGGACGCGGAAACGACGCCCCCGGTCGTGGCGGAACCCCCCGCGCCGAAGGCGGAGGAGCGGGCACCGGAGCAGGCCGAGGACACGGCCACCCCCGCGCCGGAGCCGACGACTGCCCCCGAGGCAGAACCGCTGGCCGAACCCACCACCGAGCGGGAGGCTGCCGCCGAGCCGGAGGCTGCCGCCGAGCCGGTCGCCGAGGCCATCGTGGAGCCCGAGGCCGTCGCGGAGCCCGAGGCCGTCGCGGAGCCCGAGACCGCCGAAGCCCAGGCCGCCTCCGAGTCCGAGGGCGCCACGGCAGAGGCCGTGGCCGCCGAAGCCGCACCCGTGACGGAGCCCGAATCCGAGGGCACCAAGGCTGAGGCCACCGCCGCAGAAGCCGCACCTGTGGCGGAGCCCGAGCCGAAGGCCACCGCCACCGAGCCGGAGCCCGAGCCGAAGCCCGTGGCCGCCGCCGAGGCAGAGCCGGTCGCAGAGCCGGTCGTCGAGCCCGAGCCGGAGCCCGTCGCAGCAGCCGACGCCAAGCCCGTCGCCGAGGCCGTGCCCGCAGCGGAGTCCGAGCCGAAGCCCGAGCCCGTCGCCGAGGCCGAGCCGGCCGCTGAGCCCGAGACGGCTGGCCAGGCCGAGCCGGAGCCCGTCGCCGCCGAGGCCGGGGCCGCGTCCGAGGCGGTCGGGGAACCTGCCCGCGTCGCCGGGCCCGCTTTCAGTGCCGCGCAGGTCAAGGCCCGTACCGCCAAGATCTCCGCCGCGTACCGGGCCGCCGGGAGCGCGCTCAAGAAGGTGGAGGCCGAGGGGGCCCGTGCGCGGGTGTACCTCGTGCTGGACCGGTCCGGGTCGATGCGTCCGTACTACAAGGACGGCAGCGCCCAGAAGCTCGGCGAGCAGGCGCTCGCGCTCTCCGCGCACCTCGACGGCAGCGGCGTCGTACCGGTCGTCTTCTTCTCGACCGACATCGACGGCACCGGCACGATCACCCTCGACGACGCCGAGGGGAAGATCGACACCCTGCACGCCGGCCTCGGGCACATGGGGCGCACCAGCTACCACCGGGCCGTCGAGGAGATCGTCGAGCACTACGAGAAGAGCAAGGGGGAGGGCGAGTACGACGGCCCCGCCCTGGTGATCTTCCAGACGGACGGGGCGCCGGAGGCCAAGGGCGCCGCGACCGCCGCACTGGCGGAGGCGGCCCGGCTGCCGCTGTTCTGGCAGTTCGTGGCCTTCGGCGACACCGACGCCAAGGGCTTCGACTACCTGCGCAAGCTGGACGTGCCGAACGCCGCCTTCTTCCACGCGGGCCCCGCCCCCGCCGACCTCACCGACGCCGCCCTGTACAAGGGGCTGCTGGCGGGCTCGGCGGAGTGGCTCAAGGGCTGACCCGTACGGCGGGAACACACGGAGGGCCGTCCCCGGTGGGCGGCCCTCCGCCCGTGTGCGGCCCGCCACGGCCCGGTGCGGGCCGCTCGGGCTTTATGCGGGTGAGGAGGCCCCGTACCGGCGATTAAGATTTCCGCATGGCGGCCACTGGAATCGAGAAGCAGGGGGCGGCGGCGTACTACGTCACGACCCCCATTTACTACGTCAACGACGCTCCTCACCTGGGCCACGCCTACACGACCGTCGCAGGCGACGTGCTCACGCGCTGGCACCGTCAGCGCGGCGAGAAGGTGTGGTACCTCACCGGCACGGACGAGCACGGTCAGAAGATCATGCGCACTGCCGAGGCGAACGGGGTCACGCCCCAGGAATGGTGCGACAAGCTCGTGGAAGAGGCCTGGAAGCCTCTCTGGGAGCACCTGAACATCGCGAACGACGACTTCATCCGGACGACGGAGAAGCGTCACACGGACCGCGTCCAGGAGTTCGTGCAGGACCTGTACGACAAGGGCGAGATCTACAAGGGCGGCTACGAGGGCCCGTACTGCGTGGGCTGCGAGGAGTACAAGCTCCCGGGCGATCTCATCGAGGCGGAGGACGGGACGAAGCTCTGTCCCATCCACAAGAAGCCGGTGGAGATCCTCAAGGAGGAGAACTACTTCTTCAAGCTGAGCGAGTACGGCCCGAAGCTGCTGGAGTTCTACGAGGCCAACCCCGGCTTCATCCAGCCGGAGTCCGCGCGCAACGAGGTCGTGAACTTCGTCAAGCAGGGCCTCCAGGACCTGTCGATCTCCCGCTCCACCTTCGACTGGGGCGTCCCGGTCCCGTGGGACGACAAGCACGTCATCTACGTGTGGGTCGACGCGCTCCTCAACTACGCGACGGCGGCCGGCTACGGCTTCGACGAGGAGAAGTTCCAGTCGGTCTTCCCGGCCGACGTGCACCTCGTCGGCAAGGACATCCTGCGCTTCCACGCGGTGATCTGGCCCGCGATGCTGATGGCGCAGGGCCTCCCGCTGCCCGGCAAGGTCGTCGCGAACGGCTGGCTGATGGTCGGCGGCGAGAAGATGTCGAAGTCGAACCTGACCGGCATCAAGCCGCAGGACCTGACCTCGCACTTCGGCGTGGACGCCTACCGCTGGTACTTCCTGCGCGCGATCACCTTCGGCAGCGACGGCTCGTTCTCGTGGGAGGACTTCTCCGCCCGCTACACGTCCGAGCTGGCCAACGACTACGGCAACCTCGCCTCCCGCGTGGCCGCCATGGTCGGCAAGTACTTCGGCGGCACGCTGCCCTCGGCGGACGCCCCCGGCGACGCCGAGCAGGCGGTACGCGACGGCCTCGCGAAGGCCGTCGCCGAGGCCGACCGGCTGATCGGCGACGAGCAGGACTTCCAGGGCGGCATCCTGGCGATCTTCGACTTCGTGAAGCAGGTCAACGGCTACATCACGGAGCAGGAGCCGTGGAAGGTCGCCAAGGACGACTCGGCGGAAGGCCGGGCCCGTCTCGCGACGATCCTCTACACCTCGGCCGAGTCGCTGCGCGCCATGGCCGTCCTGCTGAACGCGATCATGCCGGAGACGTCCCAGAAGCTGTGGGACTCGCTCGGTGCGGAGGCGGCCGGTCTCGGCGCGCTCGCCGACCAGCGCGTCCAGGACGCGGCCGACTGGGGCCGGCTGCCGGCGGGGGCGACGGTGACGAAGGGCGCGGTGCTGTTCCCGCGCCTGGAGGAGCCGAAGAAGGACTGATACGGGGTACGAGGGGGGGCGGGGCCCCCCGGGGGGGGGGGCCCGCCCCCCCCCGGGGGGGGGCCCCCCCCCCCCGGGTGGCCCCCCCCCCCCCCGCGGTGCCCCCGGCCGCCCGCCCCAACCCCCCCCCCCC
>NZ_JBIAMU010000019.1:78697-117669 GCF_042874215.1 Streptomyces sp. NPDC004111 | reverse complement strand
GGCAAGGTCGTCCTGGTCCCCTGAGCATCCCGGCACCAACGGGCCCGGCGGGGGGGGGGGGGGGGGGGGGGGGGGGGGGGGGGGGGGGGCGGGGGGGCCCCCCCCCCCCCCCCCCCCTTCGCTGTTCGCCCCCGGCCACTGTTTTCCCCGAGCTTCCCCGAGCTTTCCCGAGCTTTCCCGAGAAGAGCACGCCCCCCATGCACAGCCCTCCGCCCGGCCCCGGCCCCGGCCCCGGCCCCGCGCCCGTCCCCGGTCCCACGCCCGCTCCCACGCCCGCTCCCGCTCCCGCCATGTCGCGCGGCCAGTTCGTGGGGCTGCTGGCCGCCGGGACCGGGCTCCTGCTGACCGCCTGCGTGCTGCTGCTCGGGCCGGTGCGCACGGCGCAGGCGGAGGCGGACGCCTTCCGGATCGCGTACGCCGCCCCCTCCTGCGACGCCGCACGGCCCGACGCGGCGGACCGCGACTGCGTACGGCTCGTCCCCGGCACCCTGCGGGGCCACCGGGCGTCGGGCAGCGGCAAGGGTTCGGAGTACTGGGTGAGCATCGCCGACGACGGCGCCCGGGACGCCCGCTGGATCCGGCTCGACGGCCGGGGCCCGCTCTACGAGGCCCCCGAGGGCAGCCGGGTCACCTCGGCCGACTGGCGCGGCAGCACGCGCGTCCTGCGGTTCGGCGAGGTCTCCCAGCACACCCGCGACGCCCCGGACGGAGCGCACGTCGTCCCGCAGATCGCGGCGCTGACCGTGGCGCCGCTCGGCGCGATGATGCTGGTCATGGCCTGGTGGTACCGCAGGCACCCCGACGTGTCGCCGACCGCCGCCAAATCCCTGGGCGAACAGCCGCCGCAGCTGCGGATCGTCACCCTCGCCGGAGTGCTGCTCACCGTCACCGGAATCGTCGTCGGCATCCTCGCCGAACCGTCCCGGGCACCGCTGTGGATGGCCGGGGCGACCGGCGCGACCCTGTGCCTCGCGCTCCCGTTCTGGCTCAGGACCGGCCGCAGAGCGCGGCGCGGCCCGGCCTGACCGACCGGCCAAACACCCTTCCCCCGGCGCCACTTGGGCCCCGCACCGTCTGGCAGACTGCCCCTGGCTGACCACCGGGACCGTCGACGAGGACGGTCGCACCACGAGGGGGAAACAGGGCATGTGGGGTCGGGGGACCGTGCTCGGCGGGCGGTACGCGCTGGCCGAGCGCATCGGCGGCGGCGCCATGGGCGAGGTCTGGCGCGCACGGGACGAGGTGCTGGAGCGGTCCGTCGCGGTCAAGATCCTGCTGCCGAAGCTGCTGGAGGACCCGCAGTTCGCGGCCCGTTTCCGGCGCGAGGCGAAGGTGCTGGCGTCGCTCAGCCACCCGGGCATCGTGGACGTCCACGACTACGGCGAGGAGCCCGCGGCCGACGAGGACGGCGACCGCATCGCGTACATCGTGATGGCGCTGGTCGACGGCCACCCGCTCGACGAGGTCCGCGACGACGAGGCGCCGATGCCCGTCCGGCGGGCGCTCGGCATCGTCGCCCAGGCACTGGACGCGCTGCACGCCGCTCACCGCCGGGGCATCGTGCACCGCGACCTCAAGCCGTCGAACCTGATGCTGCGCGAGGACGGCCGGGTGACGGTGACGGACTTCGGCATCGCGCACAGCAAGGCGGCGTCCCGGCTGACGGCCTCGCACTCGGTGCTGGGCACGGCCCTGTACATCGCCCCGGAACAGGCCGAGGGCATCGCCACCGTGCCCGCGTCGGACCTCTACTCGCTGGGCGTCGTCGCCTACGAACTCCTCACCGGGGACGTGCCGTTCAACGGCGACACAGTCCTGGAGATCGTCCTCAAGCACATCCGCGAACCGGCCCCCGAACTCCCGCCCGCCTTCCCCGCCCCGGTCCGCGCCTTCGTGTCCCGAGCCCTGTCGAAGACCCCGGAGGAACGCTGGCCGGACGCGTCCTCCATGGCAACGGCGGCCCGCGAAGCGGCGGACATGGCGGAGGCCGGGGCGGAGGCCGGGGCGGCTGCCGCCGAGGGCTCGGGCGGAGCGGAGACGGCTGCTGCTGAGGGCTCGGGCGGCGCGGCAGTGGCGGGTGCCGGTGCAGGTGCAGGTGCCGGGGGTGCGGCGGTGGCGGGTGCCGGTGCCGGGGGTGCAGCGGTGGCGAGTGCCGGTGCCGAGGGCTCGGGCGGTGTGGGCGGTGCCGGGCGTGTGGGCGGTGTGGCCGGTGCCGCCGGAGCGGTGGAAGTGGCCGGGGGCAGCCCGGTGGCTGATGCGGCACGGGCTGCGGACGGGGAGCCGGAAGCGGACCGTGCGCCCGGGGCGGGCCGCGCCTTCGGCATGGCCCCGGGCGACGGCCCAGGCCCCGCCTTCGGCGGAGGGCTCGCCGCCTACGCGGGACCGATCCCGGGCACGGGGCCGGTGGCCGGTGCCGGGCCGGTGGCTGGTCCTGGGCAGGTGGCCGGTGGCGGGCCAGTGGCAGATCCCGGACCGATACCCGGTGCCGGGCTGATACCCGGTGCCGGGCCAACGGCAGGGGCCGGTCCGCACGGCGGTGGTGGCGGGTCCGGGAACGGCGTCGGGCCGACGACCGGTGGCGTGGCTCAGCACAGTGCCCAGCCTGCGACGAGCACCGCTCCCGGTCCCGGCACCGGGCCGGTGGCCGAGGCCAGGCCGGTGGCCGAGGCCGGGCCGGGAAAGGGCCCCGGAGAGACCGCTGCGCCCGGGGCCTCCGCCGGGCCCTCAGCCGGTTCCGCAGCCGGGGCTGTGTCCGGTCCCGGGGCCGGACCGGCGTCCGCTCCCGCCGCCGGGCCCGGGTCCGATCCGCTTCTCGTGTCGGGGCCCGTCCCCGGTGTTGGGGCCAACGCCGCTTCCGTGCCGGCCGCCGCTCCCTGGTGGAAGCGGCGGCGGGGGCCGTTGCTCGTCGCGGTGCCCGTCGTGCTCGCGGCGGTCACCGTCACCGCGCTCAACCTGCTGCCGGGTGAGCGGAGCGACCGTGCCGACGGGGCGCCCTCGCCGGGTAGTACTCCCGGCGCCGGCGCCACCCCCGGCGCGCGGCAGCCCGCCGCGCCGCCCACCGGCAGCGGCCCCACGACACCCGGTACCACCGCTCCCTCGGCGCCCGCCAAGGACACCACCGGCGGTACGGGCGCGGCGGGCGGCGGCAGTGCGAAGCAAGCCGGGGGAACGGGCCAGCACGGCGGCACCCCGGCGGCCGGAGGCACCGCGTCCGGCGGGGGCCAGAACACCGGCAGCGGCAGCGGTGGGAACGCGGGCGGCGCGGGCAGCGGAAGCGGCGGCACCGGCAGCACCGGTGACAAGCCCAAGCCGCCGCCCGGCCCCGGCAAGCCCGCCGACTGCGGCGGCGACGGCTGGGGAGCGATCACCAACGTCGGCAGCGGCCGGCCGATGGGGCTCGCCACCGCCTCTGCCACGGGCACCGGCAACAAGGTCGTCTCGGGCGGCAGCGCCCAGTTCGGCTGGGTGCAGGGCGGAGCGGCGCAGTTCCCCGAGTTCCACGCGTGCAGCCTGGCGGGCAGCGCCCTCGGCCTCAAGCAGGCCCCCGCGTTCAACGAGAAGACGGGCCTCGTACTGGCCGGGGGGAGCGGCTACAACGGCTACATCACCGCCTGGAAGACCACCCCGGCAGGCGGCGCCCACCAGATCAACTACTACGTCGGCGACGGCTGCGTCACCGACAAGGGCGCGGGCCGCCAGCTGACCGTCGAGACCTGCACCCCGGGCAACAAGGCCCAGCTGTGGCGGCTGCCGTAGGGGCGGCGCGCAGAGCAGAGCACAGGGGAAAGGCCCCGGAAGCGACGGCTTCCGGGGCCTTTCCACGAGCGACGCGAAACAAGTGACGCGACAACGAGCGACGCGCAGCCGCGTACTACTTCTCGACCGGCTTCCGCAGCTGGATGTTCAGCTCGCGCAGGCGGGCCTCCTCCAGGACGGTCGGGGCGCCCATCATGAGGTCCTGGGCGTTGCCGTTCAGCGGGAAGGCGATGGTCTCGCGGATGTTCGGCTCGTCCGCCAGCAGCATCACGATGCGGTCGACGCCCGGGGCGATGCCACCGTGCGGCGGGGCGCCGAGGCGGAACGCGCGCAGCATGCCCGCGAACTCCTGCTCAACGGTCTCCGCCTCGTAACCCGCGATCTCGAAGGCCTTGAGCATCAGCTCGGGCTCGTGGTTGCGGATCGCGCCGGAGGACAGCTCGATGCCGTTGCAGACGATGTCGTACTGGAAGGCCAGGATGTCCAGCGGGTCCTTCTCCTCCAGGTCCTTCATGCCGCCCTGGGGCATCGAGAAGGGGTTGTGCGAGAAGTCGATCTTCCCGGTCTCCTCGTCCTTCTCGTACATCGGGAAGTCGACGATCCAGCAGAACCGGAAGACGTTCTCCTCGAAGTGGCCCGCGCGCTTGGCGGCCTCGACGCGCACCGCCGACATGATCTTGGAGACCTCGTCGAACTCGCCCGCACCGAAGAAGACGGCGTGGCCAGGAACCAGGGAGAGGCGGTCGGTGAGCGCCTTGACGTCGTCCTCGGTGAGGAACTTCGCGATCGGACCGGCCAGCTGGCCGTCCTCGCCGACACGGACCCAGGCCAGGCCCTTCGCGCCCTGCTCGACCGCGTAGTCGCCCAGGCCGTCGAAGAACTTGCGGGACTGGCCGGCGGTGTCCGGGACGGGCAGCGCGCGCACGTGCTTGCCCGCGAACGCCTTGAAACCGGAGCCGGCGAAGACGTCGGTGACGTCGACCAGCTCCAGCTTGGCGCGCAGGTCGGGCTTGTCGTTGCCGTACTTCAGCATCGACTCGCGGAACGGGATGCGCGGGAACGGCGAGGTGACCTCGCGGCCGTTGCCGTACTCGGTGAACAGCTCGGTCATCAGCTGCTCGATCGGGCGGAAGACGTCCTCCTGCTCGACGAAGGACATCTCGATGTCGAGCTGGTAGAACTCGCCCGGCGAGCGGTCCGCGCGGGCGTCCTCGTCGCGGAAGCACGGCGCGATCTGGAAGTACCGGTCGAAGCCCGAGATCATCAGCAGCTGCTTGAACTGCTGCGGGGCCTGCGGCAGGGCGTAGAACTTGCCCGGGTTCAGCCGGGACGGGACGACGAAGTCACGGGCGCCCTCGGGGGAGGTCGCGGTGAGGATCGGGGTCGCCATCTCGTTGAAGCCGAGCGCCACCATCTTCGAGCGGATCGAGGCGATGACGGAGGAGCGCAGCATGATGTTGCGGTGCATGCGCTCGCGGCGCAGGTCGAGGAAGCGGTACTCCAGGCGCCGCTCCTCGTTGACGCCGTCCTCGGCGTTGATGGTGAAGGGGAGCGGGGCGGCGGCGCCCAGCACCTCGACCTCGCCGACCTCGATCTCGATCTCGCCGGTGGGCAGCTCGGGGTTGACGTTGTCCGCGCCACGGGCGGAGACCTTGCCGTCGATGCGGACGACGGTCTCCTTGGTCAGTTTCGCGAGGGCCTCGTTGGCGGGGGTGCCGGGGCGGGCGACGAGCTGCACCAGACCGTAGTGGTCGCGCAGATCGATGAAGAGGATGCCGCCCAGGTCGCGACGGTTGTGCAGCCAGCCGCTCAGCCGGACGTCGGCGCCGACGTCGGAGGCGCGGAGCTCGCCGCACGTGTGGGACCTGTACCGATGCTGCATCGTTCATCCAATTCTTCGCGAGATTCTTCGCGAGACAGGCGGGAATCAACTTCCGTCAAGGTTACCGGCCTCCCGCATCCCCTTTTCCGGCCCGGGGCCCACCCCCGCCCACCGCCGTTTCACGTGAAACATCGCCCGGCGCCGATCGGCCTGCCCGGGGTCCGCCGGGCCGCCCCCGGGCGGGCGCAGAACGGGAAAGAGGGGACTTGGCTGCCCTGAGCGGCTCATCCTCGTACGACCTGGGAGGATGGGGCCCATGCGCACCGAGGACGTGCTGGCCGCGATCGACACGGGCCTGTGGCAGTGGGACAACGCCTCAGGGACCGTTGCCTTCGACGCCGTGGCGGCCCGCCTGGTCGGCCTGCCCGCCGAGGAAGTCACTCTGACGGAGTCCGCCGCCAGGGCCCGTTTCCACCCCGTGGACTGGAACGAGATACACGGCATCGTGCAGCTCGCCGTCGCCGAGGGGACGGTCGCCGAGGCCCGGCTGCGGATCATGTCCGAGGACGGCCGCCAGGTCCTGCGTACCGTGCGCAGCCGTTCCAAGCCCCTCGACGCCGACGGGGACTACCAGCTCATCGGCACCATCCAGGAGGTCGCGGAGTCCCCGCCGGGCACCGCCGCCCGCACGCCCGTGACCGGTGACTGGCGCCGCTCCCGGGAGGCGTTCCTGCTGGACGCGGGGCGGGCTCTGGCAGAGGCGCGGTCCACTGCGGAGGTGCTGCGGGTCGCGGCCTCGCTGTCCATGCCGGGGTTCTCCCCGGACGGGCTCGCGGTGTTCGGGGTGGCGGGCGACCGGCTGACGACGATCGGCCACCACGGGCACAGACCTGGCGACGAGGACCCGTTCACGGACATGCCGCTGGAGACGGACTATCCGGCGGCCGAGGTGGTGCGGACCGGGCGGGCGATCTATCTGCCCACGCCGGAGGACTACCGGACCCGCTTCCCCGCGACCTGGCCGCTGGCCGAGGGGTTCGGGCGGCGGTCCTGGGCGTTCGTGCCGCTGATCGTGGCGGGGCGGACGATGGGCGCGTGGATGGCGGGCTTCGCGCACCCGGTGGCGTTCACGCCCGACGAACGGTCGGTGCTCACGACGGTCGCGCGGATGCTGGCGCAGGCGCTCGCGCGGGCGGGCGTGGAGGAGTCGGAGCGGGCCCTGTCCGAGGGCCTCCAGCGGTCGATGATGCCGACGCTGGGGCCGGAGATACCGGGCATGACGGTGGCCGCGCGGTACGTGCCGACCGGTGGCGGACTCCAGGTCGGCGGCGACTGGTACGACATGATCCCGCTGCCTTCGGGCCGGTTCGCCCTGGTCATCGGTGATGTGCAGGGGCACGACGTACGGGCGGCCGGACTGATGGGGCAGCTGCGGATCGCCCTGCGCGCCTACGCCTCGGAGGGCCACCGCCCGGACGCGGTGCTCTCCCGCGCCTCCCGCTTCCTGCACGGCATCACCGACACCTACGCCCCGGAGGACCACTCCAGCCCGCGCTTCGCGACCTGTCTGTATCTGGAGGTCGACCCGGCCGACGGGACGGTCGAGCTGGCGCGGGCGGGACACCCGGAGCCCGCGGTGCGGATGTCGGACGGCACGGTCCTGGTCCGTACGACGGCGGGCGGCCTGCCGCTGGGCATCGACCCGGACACCGACTATCCGACGTCCCGGCTGGCACTGGAGCCGGGCGAGACGCTGATGGTCTGTACGGACGGGCTGATCGAGACCGGCGGCCACGACCTGGAGTCCGGCTGGACCCGGCTCCGCACGATCATGGAGAACCACCGGGAGCTCGACCTGGAGAAGCTCGCCGACGATCTGGTGCAGGCGGTGCACGGGCCCCCTTCGCACCACACCACGGGCCCGCTGTCCGACCGCCGCGAGGACGACATCGCCCTGCTGCTGCTGAGCCGCGAGGCGGTCGCCGCGGTGCCGTCCCCGGTGCGCAGCACGGCCGTCACGGTCGCCCAGGCCGAGCCCGAACGGATCGCGGGCACCCGCCGCCAGCTGCGCGAGCTGCTGCACGACTGGGCGGACGAGGACCAGGTCGACTCGGCGGTCCTGATGGTCTCCGAGATGGTCACCAACGTCCTGGTGCACACCGACGGCGACGCCCTGCTGACGGCCAGGGTGAGCGGACCGGCCGGCGCCCGGCGGCTGCGGGTCGACGTCACGGACGTCAGCGACGAGCTGCCGCACAAGCGGCGGCCCGGCGAGATGGCGTCCTCCGGGCGGGGGCTGCTGCTGATGGAGATGCTGGCGCACGCCTGGGGCGTGGACCCGCGCGGCGAGGGCAAGTCGATCTGGTTCGAGCTGTACGAGGACGCACCGCCGGTGTCGTACGAGGAGGTCTGAGACCACCGGGTCCCACCGCGCCGCTTCCGTGTACGACCGGGCCCCCGGCCGCCCCGGGCCGCTTGGGCGCGACGCCGGGTC
Organism: Streptomyces sp. NPDC004111; assembly: GCF_042874215.1. Classification (NCBI taxonomy): domain Bacteria; kingdom Bacillati; phylum Actinomycetota; class Actinomycetes; order Kitasatosporales; family Streptomycetaceae; genus Streptomyces; species Streptomyces sp. NPDC004111. The sequence goes on along the minus strand of NZ_JBIAMU010000019.1, from coordinate 109,597 downwards.
CCACCGGGCTCAGCCGTGCCGCGGAAGCTCCCCGGGCTCCTCGCGCGGAGCCGCGTACCGCTGGCGGACCTCGGAGAAGATGCCGAACGCGGCGGCGGTCAGCGGCACCGCGAGCAGCATGCCGATGATCCCGGCGACGGACGCCCCCGCGGTGATCGCCACCATCACCACCGCCGGGTGCATCTGGACCGTCCGGCTCTGGATCATGGGCTGGAGGATGTGCCCCTCCAGCACCTGCACGGCGAGCACCACGCCCAGCGCCCACAGGGCGATCACCACGCCCCGGTCGGCGAGCGCCACCAGGATCGCGACGGCGCCGGAGAGGAAGGCGCCCAGGTAGGGGATGTACGCCCCGACGAAGACCAGCGCGCCCAGGCCCACCGCGCCCGGCACCCGCAGGATCAGCAGGCCGACGGTGATGCACAGGGCGTCGATGAGCGCGATGAAGGTCGTTCCGCGCATGAACCCCTCCACCGCCTCGAAGGCCCGGCGGGCCATCGCCTCGACGGTGTCGCCCGCGTCGCGGGGCGCGAACCCGCGCAGGGACGCCACGGCGCGGTCGGAGTCGCGGAGGAAGAAGAAGATCAGCAGCAGTGCGAGGACGGCGGTCGCGACGAGCTGCCCGACGATGCCGACTCCCGCCAGCACCCCGGAGGCCGCGGTGCCGCCGAACTTGCCGAGGAGGTCCTTGGAGCGGTCGGCGAGGTCGTTGAGCGTGGTCCCCTCGCCGCCGAACCGCTCGACGAGGTCGGAGGCGGCCGTCTGCACGGAGGTGACGATCTGCTCGCCGGTGTCGACGAGGGCGTTCACGACGACCCAGGACGCGCCGCCGACCACGGCGAGTACGGCCGCGCAGGTGAGCCCCGCGGCCAGCGACTTGTTGACCTTAACCTGGACCAGCCGCCGGTAGAGCGGCCCGAGCAGCGCGGTGCCGAGGATCGCCAGCAGGACGGGCGTCACCGCGGTCTTGAAGGTGATGCACAGCCACACCCCGACGGCCGTCACTCCGGCCACGAGCAGTGCCACGACGCACCAGGCCGCGGTGCGGCGAACGGGTTCGGGCAGCAGCTGGCCGGCCGGGGTGGGGGACATGGGCCCACCAGAGCACGGCGACGGGGTGTCCGCGCGCGGGCGGAGTCCGAGCGGGTGACACACCGTCAGCCCCCGCCCTCGCGGGACGGGGGCCGACGGTCACTGCCGGCGGATCACCGGCCGGGCACGGACCGGCCGGTGATCACCCGCTCACATGCCGTGGACGGCCGGGACCGTGCCGAGGCGGCCGGCCTGGAAGTCGTCGAAGGCCTGCTGGAGTTCCGCCTGGCTGTTCATGACGAACGGCCCGTAGTGCGCCATCGGCTCGCGGATCGGACGCCCGCCGAGGAGCACGACCTCCAGGTCGGGGGTGTGGGAGTCCTGCTGTTCGTCGGCGCGGACCGTGAGCGAGCCGCCGTCGCCGAAGACCGCCGTCTGGCCCATGTGGATGGGGCGCCGCTCGCCGCCCACCGTGCCGCGGCCGGCCAACACGTACGCCAGGCCGTTGAAGTCCGAGCGCCAGGGCAGCGTGACCTCGGCGCCGGGCCGTACCGTCGCGTGGATCATCGTGATGGGGGTGTGCGTGATGCCGGGACCCTCGTGCCCGTCCAGCTCGCCCGCGATGACGCGCAGCAGTGCGCCGCCGTCGGGGGTGGTGAGCAGCTGGACCTGGTTGTTGCGGATGTCCTGGTAGCGCGGGGCCATCATCTTGTCCTTGGCCGGCAGGTTCACCCACAGCTGGAGGCCGTGGAAGAGTCCGCCGCTGACGACCAGCGCCTCCGGCGGCGCCTCGATGTGCAGCAGGCCGGCGCCCGCCGTCATCCACTGGGTGTCGCCGTTGGTGATGGATCCGCCGCCGCCGTTGGAGTCCTGGTGGTCCATCTGGCCGTCGATGATGTACGTGACGGTCTCGAAGCCGCGGTGCGGGTGCCAGGGGGTTCCCTTGGGCTCGCCGGGCGCGTACTCCACCTCGCCCATCTGGTCCATCATGATGAACGGGTCGAGGTACTGGTAGTTGATGCCCGCGAATGCGCGGCGCACCGGGAAGCCCTCCCCCTCGAAGCCGCTCGGCGCCGTCGTGACGGCGAGCACGGGCCGCGCCACGGCGTCGGCGGACGCGACGACCTTCGGCAGGGTGAGCGGGTTTTCGACAGTTACTGCGGGCATCAGAGACCCTCCTCGCGGGATGTTCCTCTTTCAAGTTAGTTGAATGGTGAACATCCCGCAAGGCGTGGCCATTCCCGGCGGGGGAACGGCGGGGTCCCGGCAGGAAGCAGCCGGGCCGGTCAGGCGTGCGGCGGGCGGCTCAGCCGTACATCCGGCGCATCGCGAAGTCGACCATCTGCTCGACGGCCTTGGCGTCGAACACCATCCGGTGCTCGCCCTCCATGTCGAGCACGAAGCCGTACCCGGTCGGCAGCAGGTCGATGACCTCGGCACCCGTGATCACGAAGTACTTGGACTCCTTGCCCGCGTACTTCCGCAGCTCCTTGAGCGTGGTGAACATCGGGATCACCGGGTGCTGGGTGTTGTGCAGCGCCAGGAATCCCGGCCCCTCGCCGCGCGGGCAGTAGACCTTCGAGGAGGCGAAGATCTGCTGGAAGTCCTCGGCGGACAGCGTCCCGGTCGTGAACGCGCGCACCCCGTCGGCCAGCGACGGCGGCGACGGCTCGGGGTACAGCGGCTGCTCGCCGTACCCGCCCTGCGGAGCGGCCTGGTGCTGGGGCGGCGGCTGCGGCGGGGCGTAACCCTGCTGGGCTCCCCCCGGCGGGGCGTAGCCCTGCTGCGCGCCCGGATTCTGCTCGTAGCCATACATGGGCCAAAGAGTAGTGCGCCACATCTCGGCGCACGGGGTTGCGGCTTATTACCGATGGGTAGCATCCTGGTAGCTACTTGCTGGTAGTTGTTACGAGGATCCTGCCTCCCCGAGTTATACGGAGCCGTCGCCATGGGGCACTACAAGTCGAATCTCCGGGACATCGAGTTCAACCTCTTCGAGGTGCTCGGTCGCGACAAGCTGTACGGCACCGGCCCGTTCGCGGAGATGGACGTCGAGACCGCCAAGAGCATCCTCGACGAGCTGCGCCGCCTCGCCGAGAACGAGCTGGCCGAGTCCTTCGAGGACGCCGACCGCAACCCGCCCGTCTTCGACCCGGCGACGAACACCGCGCCCGTCCCGGCGTCCTTCAAGAAGAGCTACCAGGCCTTCATGGACTCCGAGTACTGGCGGCTCGGCCTGCCGGAGGAGATCGGCGGCACGACCTCCCCGCGCTCGCTGATCTGGGCCTACGCGGAGCTGCTGCTCGGCGCCAACCCGGCCGTGTGGATGTACTCCTCCGGCCCGGCCTTCGCCGGCATCCTCTTCCAGGAGGGCAACGAGGCGCAGAAGAAGGTCGCGCAGATCGCCGTCGAGAAGCAGTGGGGCTCCACGATGGTGCTGACCGAGCCGGACGCCGGTTCGGACGTCGGCGCCGGTCGCACGAAGGCGATCCAGCAGGAGGACGGCTCCTGGCACATCGAGGGCGTGAAGCGCTTCATCACGTCCGGTGAGCACGACATGTCGGAGAACATCCTCCACTACGTGCTGGCCCGCCCCGAGGGTGCCGGTCCGGGCACCAAGGGCCTCTCCCTCTTCCTCGTGCCGAAGTACGACTTCGACTGGGAGACCGGCGAGCTGGGCGAGCGCAACGGCGTCTACGCCACCAACGTCGAGCACAAGATGGGCCTCAAGGCGTCCAACACCTGCGAGATGACCTTCGGCGACCAGCACCCCGCCAAGGGCTGGCTGATCGGCGACAAGCACGACGGCATCCGCCAGATGTTCATGATCATCGAGTTCGCCCGGATGATGGTCGGCACGAAGGCCATCGCGACGCTCTCGACGGGTTACCTGAACGCCCTTGAGTACGCCAAGGAGCGCGTCCAGGGCACCGACCTGGCCAACTTCATGGACAAGGCCGCGCCCAAGGTCACCATCACCCACCACCCGGACGTCCGCCGCGCGCTCATGGAGCAGAAGGCGTACTCCGAGGGCATGCGCGCGCTGGTGCTGCACACCGCGTGCGTGCAGGACGAAATCGCGGTGAAGGAGGCCGCCGGCGAGGACGCCAAGGCCGAGATCGCGCTGAACGACCTCCTCCTGCCGATCGTGAAGGGCTACGGCTCGGAGAAGTCCTACGAGCAGCTCGCCCAGTCCCTCCAGACCTTCGGCGGCTCCGGGTACCTCCAGGAGTACCCGATCGAGCAGTACATCCGCGACGCCAAGATCGACACCCTGTACGAGGGCACCACCGCCATCCAGGGCCAGGACTTCTTCTTCCGGAAGATCGTCCGCAACCAGGGCGCGGCGCTGAACCAGCTCGCCGAGGAGATCAAGAAGTTCCTCGCCGTGGGCACCGGCGGCGACGAGCTGGCGGGCGCCCGTGAGCAGCTCGCGAAGGCGGCCGTGGACCTGGAGGCCATCGTCGGCGCCATGCTGACGGACCTCGCGGGCACCGAGAAGGACGTCAAGTCCATCTACAAGGTGGGCCTGAACACGACCCGGCTGCTGATGGCCTCCGGTGACGTGGTCGTCGGCTACCTGCTGCTGCGCGGCGCGGCCGTCGCCCAGGAGAAGCTGGCCGGCGCCTCCTCGAAGGACGTCCCCTTCTACACCGGCAAGATCGCGGCGGCGAAGTACTTCGCGGCCAACGTGCTGCCGGGCGTGGGCGTCGAGCGGGCCAAGGCCGAGGCCGTCGACAACTCGCTGATGGAGCTGGACGAGGCCGCCTTCTAGGCACCCGCCCCCGCACGGACCCTCCGGGCCGGACCGTTCCCCCTCGCCGGGGCACGGTCCGGCCCGTTGTCGGTGGTGCGTGCGAGGCTTGGAGACATGGCTGGAATGGCTGGACAGGAATCGCAGGGCAAGGGGTACTCCGTCCCCGCCGGGCTGCCGTACGCGCTCCAGGAGCTGCGCAGCAGGCTGGGCACGGCCAGCGACCTGGTGAAGGAGATGTACGACGGCGCCCACCCCGCCGAGTACGAACCCGTCGCCGACTCGCTGTACGGGGCCTACCGCACGGCCTCCGACCTCGCTCCCGCCCGCAACGTCACCGGCTGCAAGGAGCACCCCGACGGGGCGGTGGACCCCACCGCGCCCGAGGGCTGGGGCCGCTGCCTGCTGTGCAACCACCGCAGGCGGCTCACCGAGCGCGGTGCGCCCAGCCCCGCCGAGGAGCGGCCCAGGCTGCCGGACGGGTCGGCGCCGAAGGCCACGCTGGCGGCCCTGACGGCACAGTTCGCGCTGGTCAACGAGCGCTCCTTCGACCTGGGGACGTCGTCGGCGCCGGAGGAGTTCGCGGCGCTGGCCGCCGAGCTGCACCGGGCGTTCGTCCTGGCCAGGGAGCTGTCCCGGCCGCGGAACTCCTCGGGGTGCGCACAGCACCCCGGAGCCCCCGTGGACCCGGACGCACCGGCCGGCGAGGAGTGCATCTTCTGCGCGGGCCGCCGCCGGCAGGCACAGCGCGCGGCGGGCACCCCGCAGATGCTGCCGCGGGTGGCGCGCGGAGAGCGCCGGATGCCGCTGCGACGGCGCTTCGAACGCCCGCCGGGACTGTAACGGCGGCACCGCCCTCACCGTCCCGGCGGGCCCGCGCCGCGATCCCGGGCGGCATCGGCCGGGTTGCCGCACGGGCGTGCTCGCTACGCTGGGCGTATGAGCAGCACCACAGCCCGATTCGATCGCGGCCACACCGACGACCTGATGTCCTTCCTCGCCGCCGGCCCCTCCCCGTACCACGCGGTGGCCACCGCCGCCGAGCGCCTTGAGAAGGTCGGCTTCCGTCAGGTCGCCGAGACCGACGCCTGGGACGGGTCGACGGGCGGCAAGTACGTCCTGCGCGGCGGCGCCATCATCGCCTGGTACGTCCCCGAGGGCGCCCAGGCGCACACCCCGTTCCGCATCGTCGGCGGGCATACCGACTCCCCGAACCTCCGGGTCAAGCCCCTGCCCGACTCCGGCAACCAGGGCTGGCGGCAGGTCGCCGTCGAGGTCTACGGCGGCACCCTGCTCAACACCTGGCTCGACCGGGACCTCGGTCTGGCCGGCCGGCTCACCCTGCGCGACGGCTCGCACCGCCTGGTCAACATCGACCGCGCCCTGCTCCGCGTCCCCCAGCTCGCCATCCACCTCGACCGCGGCGCCAACGACGGCCTCAAGCTCGACAAGCAGCGCCACATGCAGCCCATCTGGGGCCTCGGCGACGTCCACGAGGGCGACCTCATCGCGTACGTCGCCCAGGAGGCGGGCCTCGACGCCGAGGACATCACCGGCTGGGACCTGATGCCGCACGCCATCGAGGCGCCGTCCTACCTCGGCCGCGACAAGGAGCTCGTCGCGGGCCCCCGGATGGACAACCTGCTGTCCGTGCACGCCTGCGTCGCCGCCCTCGCCGCCGTCGCGAGCGCGGACGCCAGTGGCGACCACAAGCTCCCGTACATCCCGGTGCTCGCCGCCTTCGACCACGAGGAGAACGGCTCCCAGTCCGACACCGGCGCCGACGGCCCGCTCCTCGGCAACGTGCTGGAACGCTCCGTCTTCTCCCGCGGCGGCACCTACGAGGACCGGGCGCGCGCCTTCGCCGGCACCGTCTGCCTCTCCTCCGACACCGGCCACGCCGTGCACCCCAACTACGCCGAGCGGCACGACCCCACGCACCACCCGCGCGCCAACGGCGGTCCCATCCTCAAGGTCAACGTGAACCAGCGGTACGCGACCGACGGCTCCGGCCGCGCCGTGTTCGTGGCGGCCTGCGAGAAGGCCGGCGTGCCCCTCCAGCACTTCGTGTCCAACAACGCGATGCCCTGCGGCACCACCATCGGCCCGATCACCGCGGCCCGCCACGGCATCCAGACCGTGGACATCGGGGTGGCGATCCTCTCCATGCACAGCGCCCGCGAGCTGTGCGGAGCCGACGACCCCTACCTGCTGGCCAACGCGCTGACCGCGTTCCTGGAGGGCTGAACTCCGCCTCCACGCATGGCTGTTCCGGCCCCGGGTACGCGCCACGTACACCGACAGGGCCGGAACGGTCATTCGCGATCATCCTCGGAGGCGAACTGAAATGGGCTTGGGCGGCTGCATCGTCCTCGTCGCAGTGGGGGCCATCCTGACCTTCGCCACTGACTGGGAAATGGAAAGCGTCAACCTCGACCTGGTCGGGGTGATCATGATGCTCGTCGGAATCATCGGCATCGTGGTCTTCACCAGCGTCCTCAAGCGCCGCAGGGGCATGGGCGTCCCGCCCTCCGCCGGCGGCGTCACGGAGGAGCGCTACCGGCGCTACGAGTGAGCCGGGCGGGCGAGCAGGCACGGAAATGTGATCTCGGCACGGTGAGCCCGGAGGTAAGGGCTCGGTAAGCTGACCCATTGGTTCCCTTTCACCGGGAACGCAGAATTCACCCAGGTCGGCAGCGGAGGCGCAGTGGAGTTCCGGTTGCTCGGAGCGGTGTCCGTCGCCACCGAGACCGGAGAGCTGCCCCTCGGCCCGGCCAAACGCCGCAGCGTCCTGGCCGCGCTCCTGCTGCGCCCCAACACCGCCGTCCCCGTCGACCAGCTGATCGACACCGTCTGGGACGAGGAGCCGCCCGCCCACGCGCGCACCGTCGTGCAGGGCCACGTCTCCCGGCTGCGGGCACTGCTCAACGACGGCGAGGCGGCGGCGTACGGGGTCGAACTCGCCACCCGGGGCCGGGCGTACGTCCTGCAGATGTCGGAGTCGCTGCTCGACGCGCACCGCTTCGAGGAACTCGTACAGCTCGCCAAGCGCCAGCGGCAGCCCGCCGACGCGGTACTGATGCTCCGCGAGGCACTCGCGCTGTGGCGCGGCCCCGCGCTGACCGGAACCGTGGCCTCCGAGCCGCTGGAGGCCGCCGCGCACGCCCTGGAGGAGACCCGCCTCGTCACGGTGGAGAACCTGGCCGACGCGTACGGCGAACTGGGCGAGCACGGCCGGGCGGCGGCCGTGCTGCGCACCGAGGCGGTCGCCCACCCGATGCGGGAGACCCTGGCGGCGGCGCTGATGCTGGCGCTGTACCGGGCGGGCAGGCAGTCCGACGCGCTGGACTGGTACCACCGGACCCGCCGCCTGCTCGCGGACGAACTGGGAGTGGACCCGGGCCGCGCGCTCCAGAACGCGTACCGGACGATCCTCCAGGGCGACGGCGAACGCCGCGCGGGAGCGGCGGCTCTGGGGAGCGGTGCTGGTGGGGCGGGCACGGACGGCCGGACCGGAGACGGCCGGACCGGAGACGGCCGGACCGGAGACGGCCGGACCGGAGACGGCCGGACCGGAGACGGCCGGACCGGAGACGGCCGGACCGGGGACGGCCGGGCCACGGACGGCCGGGCTGTCGCCTCCCGCATGTCCGACCGGCCCGCCGCCGGGCACCGGCCCGATGCCGGGAGCACGACGGCACCACCGGATGCGCCCGCAACGCCCGCACCGCACGCGGCACCTGGAGCGCCCGGAGCACCCGGAACGCCTGGAGCACCTGGGACATCAGGGGCACCCGGAACGCCTGGAGCGCCCGGGGCACCCGGAGCACCCGGAACGCCTGCACCCAACGCACCCCACCGGCACGCGGCCGAACCGCAGTCCACCGACGCCTCCTGGCCGGCCGCCCCGCAGGGGCCCGAGGCAGGCACGGCCGCCGCACAGATATCCGCGCCCGGCACCCCGGCCCCGCAGCCCGTGACCGGACCGCACACCACGACGCCGGGCACGGCCCCCCAGCCCGTGACCGAACCGCACACCCCGGCCCCGGCCCCGCAACCCCCGGCCGGACCGCACACCACGACCCCAGCCCCGGCCCCCCAGCCCCCGGCCGGATCGCACACCACCACGCCGACCCCGGCCCCGCACCCCCCGGCTGCCGGAGCGCACACCGCGCCGCCGACCTCGGCCTCCGCGCCGGGTCCGAACGCCCCGTACCCGCCGGAGCACCTCGCCCCCGGTACGGTCCCCGGCGCCGCTCCGGCCGCGCACCCGTCCCGTCCCGGCACCGCCCCCACCGGCGGCGGCTCCTCGGCGGGCCACTCCTGCGGAAACGGCGCCTCGGGAAGTGGCTGCGGCGCAAGCGCCCCCTCGGGGAGCAGCGCTGTCATCCCGCCCGGGGCCGCCCCCGTCGACGTACCCGCCGCCACCACTCCTCCGGGGGCCGTCGCCCACACCGTCCCGGAGTCCCTCCCGCGCAATCCGCGCGGTTTCCTCGGCCGTGATGCCGAGCTGGCCGCGCTCGGGGACGCCGCCGGCGAGGGGGACGCGCCGATCCTGCTCGTCACCGGGCCGCCCGGGGTCGGCAAGACCGCGCTGGCCCTGCACTGGGCCCACCGGCGGCGGGCCGACTTCCCCGGCGGGCGGCTGTTCGCCGACCTGCACGGCTTCGACGCGCTCGCGGACCCCGAACCGGCCGACGTCATACGGGAGTTCTTGGTCGCGCTCGGCGTCAGCGGTCGCGCCATGCCCGAGACGCCCGCCGCCGCCGCGGCGCTGTACCGGCGGCTCACCGCCGACCGCAGGATCCTCGTCGTACTCGACAACGCGCGCAGCTCCGAGCAAGTACGACCGCTGCTGCCGTCGGGCGACGACTGCGTCACCCTCGTGACCAGCAGAAACCGGCTCGACGGGCTCATCGCGGGCGACCTCGCCCGGCCCGTCCCGCTGACCGTCCTCGGCCCCGACGACTCCACCGCGCTGCTCGCCGGAGTGCTCGGCACCCGGCGGATCGCCGCCGAGCCCGAGGCCGCCCGCAGGCTGGCCGCCCTGTGCGACGGACTGCCGCTCGCGCTGCGCATCACGGCCGCCCGGCTCACCACCCACCCCGACTGGACCCTCGACCGGCACGGCGCCGAACTCGCCGACGAACAGGGGCGGCTCGCCCTGCTCTCGGCCGAGGACCGCGGCGTGGCCGCCGAACTGCGGCTCAGCGTGCAGCAGTTGACGGGCGCGGCACCACGGGTGTTCCGCAGCCTGGGCGCACACACCGGGAAGTTCTTCGACCGGTACGCGGCCGGGGCGCTCGCCGGGATCACCCCGGGCGAGGCGGGCGCGGCCCTCGACCAGCTGGCCGCGGCCCACCTGGTGCAGGAGTCACTGCCGGGCCGGTTCGCCCTGCACGACCTGGTCCGGCTGTACGCACGCGGACTCGCGGCGACGGTGGACGCCGGACCGGAGGCACCGGAGACGGGGCCGGAGTCCGAACCGGAGACGGCACCGGACTCCGGACCGGAGACGGCGCCGGAGCCCGCACCGGGGGCACCCGGCGAGCCCCCGAACGGCCACACCCCCCTCACCCGACTCGTCGGCCACTACCTCCACACCGAGCTGGCCGCCAACGCGGTCGCCGAGCCGGGCAGCCGCCCCTGCTGCGCGCTCCCCGGCGATGTTCCGAAGCCGTCCGCCGTACGGGAGTTCCGCAGCCGCACCGAGGCCATCGAGTGGTACGAGGCGGAACGCGAGGCGCTCGCCGGGGCGATGGCCGCCGCGCAGGAGGCGGGCCGCCCCGACCTGGTGTGGCGGCTCGGGATCCTGCAGTGGCCGTACATCCTGTGGCGGGTGCGGGAGCGCTGGGTTCCGGTACTGGAGCAGGCGCTGGCCGCCGCCGAGGCCGAGGACGACGCGGACGCCCAGTCGCGGGTCCGGGCGCTGCTCGGCTGGGTGCTGATGGAGGAGGGCAGGTCCGAAGAGGCCTATCCGCACCTGGAGTTGGCGCCGGTGCTGGCCGCGCGGGCGGGCGACCCGGTCGACGAGGCGATCGGCCGGATCAACCTGTCGCACGCGCAGCAGGCGCGCGGCGACGTGGAAGGGGCGCGGGAGGGCTGCGTACGGGCCGCCGCGCTCGCCCAGCGGGCGGGCGACCGGCCGACGGAGATGCTCGCCCTCCAGACGCTCGCCGAGCACTGCCTGCGCGCGGGCGAACCGGAGGCCGCCCTCCAGCACTCGCTGGACGGACTCGCCCTGGGCAGCACCGACGCCGGAACGATCCGCCGGTCCCTGCTGCAGACCGCGCAGGGCGAGTCGCTGACCCAGCTGGGCCGCCTGGAGGAGGGCCTCGGCCTGCTCTCCCTCGCCGCGGCCACGGCCGAGGAGGCCGGTTACCACGAGGGTGCCTGCCGGGCGCTGGACATCCTGTGGCGGCTCACCGGCGACCCGTCGTACGAGACCCGCTACAACCGGGCCGCGGCGGCCCTGGCCACGGAACCCGCACTGCCGTAACCGGGTTCCGTCGGCCTGGCCCGGCCTACTCGTCCAGTCCCGCCAGCACCAGCGCCAGTCGCCGTTCGCCGCCCTCGACGAGCTTCACCGGAACGCCCCAGTCCTGCTGGTGCACATGGCAGGCCGGGTACTCGTTCGCCGGGTCGTCGTCGCAGGACGCCGCCATCGCCGACACATGCAGCACCCCCTCCGTGACCTCCGGGTTCAGCACCAGGTCGCGGCCGAGGTCGGTCCCCGTCCCGTCGCCCTCGGCGATCAGCTCGGGCGGCGTCGCCGACACCAGGAGACGCGTCGAGGGGCCGTACCGGGTGTCCAGCTTCTGGCCGCTCGGCGCCTGGAAGACCACGTCCAGCCGCAGAGTTCCGGGGGCGACCTCGGTGGCCGCCCGCCGCGTACGGTGCGCGACGGCCTCCACCCGTACCGCCTCCTCCGGCAGCCGCAGCCGGGTCAGCCGGTGCCGGGCCGACTCGACGACCACGATGTCGTCGCCTACCAGCACGGCGTCGCTCGGCTCGCGCAGGTCCGTGGCGAGCGTGGTGACCTGACCGGTCGCCGGCTCGTACCGCCTGAGCGCGTGGTTGTACGTGTCGCTGATCGCGACCGAGCCGTCCGGCAGCGCGGTGACGCCCAACGGGTGCTGGAGCAGCGCCTGTCCGGCCTCCCCGTCGCGGTGGCCGAAGTCGAACAGGCCGGTGCCGACTGCCGTGTGCACCACGTCGTCCGTGTCCACCCAGCGCACCGCCGAGGTCTCGGAGTCGGCCACCCAGAGGCGGTCCTCGGTGGCGGCGAGCCCGGACGGCTGGGCGAACCAGGCCTCGCCGGCCGGGCCGTCCACCAGACCCTCGTTGGTGGTGCCGGCGGCGACCCGGACGGTGCCCGCCCCGGGGTCGTACGCCCAGAGCTGGTGCACCCCGGCCATGGCGATCCACACCTCGCCGCGCCACCACGCCACGTCCCACGGCGAGGAGAGCGACACCTCCAGCGCGGGCCCGGACGTCGGCTCGCCCTGCCACCACTGCTTGCCCGTACCGGCCAGGACGGCGACCTCGCCGGTGGCCGGGTCGTACGACTTGAGCTGGTGGTTGACGGTGTCGGCGACGACCACCCGGCCGTCGGGGAGCAGCGCGAGCCCCTGCGGCTCGTTGAAACCGCCTCCACCGCCGCCCGTACCGCCGCTCTTGCCTCCGTCGATGCGGCGCAGCACCGTCTCGCCGTCCGGCGCCAGCTCCACCAGCTGGCCGCGGGTGGTGTCGGAGACAAGGAGGTTGCCGGGTCCGCCGTCCGCGCCCGGCAGCACGAGCGCCTTGCCCGGGAAGCGGAGGTCGGTGGCGACCGGCTCGGGCTCGACGTACGGGCCGTCGCCGCGCCGCAGGGTGCCCTTCGCCTCGTGCTCCGCCTCCAGCTCGCTGACCAGCCGCTCGATGGCGTGGGCGTGGCCCTCACCGGCGTGCTGGGCGACGACGTACCCCTCGGGGTCGATGACCACCAGCGTCGGCCAGGCCCGTACCGCGTACTGCTTCCAGGTGGCCAGCTCGGGGTCGTCGAGGACCGGGTGGTGCACCTGGTAGCGCTCGACGGCATCGACCACGGCCTGGTGCTCGGCCTCGTGCACGAACTTCGGCGAGTGCACCCCGACGATCACGGTGGTGTCGCTGTGCCGCTGCTCCAGCTCGCGCAGTTCGTCGAGGACGTGGAGGCAGTTGATGCAGCAGAAGGTCCAGAAATCGAGAATGAGGACGCGCCCGCGGAAGTCGGCGAGGGTCAGCTCCTTGCCGCCCGTGTTGAGCCAGCCGCCCTTGCCAACCAGTTCGGGCGCGCGCACACGGGCGCGGCGGGGGGCGGGAGCGGGGCCCTGTCCGGGGGTCGGGTCGGGAGTCACGGGGGTGGGGGCAGTCATGGCACCAAGGGTGCCACCGTGGTGCGCGCCGTGCGTAACCAGCTCATGAAACCTCGCGGAGAGGGAAGAGCGCAGGTCAGAACCGCAAGGAGGGTTCCGCGGGGGCACTTGCTCCGTGCGTGACGCCACTCTGAGCCAAACTTCCCCTTGCGATGGCACCACGATGGTGCCATGATGGCGTCATGGACCTCACGCCGTACGTAGACACCCTCCGCCGCGAACTCGCGGTGGCCGCCGAAGCCGGCGGGACCGAAGCACGCGAGCTGGCCGAGCGGCTCACCGCTCCGCTGGAGTCGGCGACCCGGCTCACCCTGCTCAACGCGCTCTCCGCCGCGATGGACGAGATCACCCGTGAACTCGCCCCCGGCTCGGTCGACGTACGACTGCGTGGGCTCGACCCCGACTTCGTGGTGACGCTGCCCTCCGGCGGCGCCTTCGAGCAGCCGGGCGCCGTGGCCGCCACGGCCGCCGCACCCCCGGTTCCGGTCGCCGTCGACGAGGGCGACGGCGGCGCCACCGCGCGCATCAACCTGCGGCTGCCCGCCCATCTCAAGACCCGCGCCGAGGACGCGGCGGGCCGCGAGGGACTCTCGGTCAACGCGTGGCTGGTACGCGCGGTGTCCGCGGCGGTCGACGCGGGGGCCGGTGCCCCGGTCCGGGCCGGGGACCGCGCGATGAACAGCGGCCAGAGCTTCACCGGCTGGGCGCGCTGAGGGTACGGCGCACCGGCGCCGCGTACACCACACGCACGACGAACACCGCGCACCGCACGCCGCACACGGCACGTACGTCGCGCGACGAACACCGCACGCCGCACGCGTCTCGGACGCACCACGTGCGTCGCACGCTTTCGGGCACCACCCGCAGGGGGACACCCCGACGACCCAAGAGGACGGGACAGCCATGCCTTCTTTCGACACTCCTGAACCGATCGCCTCCACCTTCCGCGTGGAGGCCGGATCGGTCCGGCTCATCGCGGCGGGCCGCACCGAGACCCTTGTCGAGGTAAGCCCGCGCAACCCGAAGAAGGACGCCGACGTACGGGCGGCCGAGCAGACCCGGGTCTCGTACACGGGCGGCACCCTGACGGTCACGACGCCCAAGACCAACCGGCTCGGACTCGGGCGCACCGGCATCGTCGACGTCGTCTGCGAACTGCCCGCGGGCTCGCAGGCGGAGGTGAACGGTTCCTGGACCGAGGTGCGCGGCGAGGGGCGGCTCGGCGAGGTCCGGGTGAAGACCTCGACCGGCGACGTGCACCTGGACGAGACCGGGCCGTTGCAGCTGACCGTGTCCCACGGGAACGTCACCGTGGACCACGTCCAGGGGCAGGCCACGATCACCACCAGCTCCGGCGGACTGCGCGTCGGCGCCGTCGCGGGGAACGCGGTCCTGAAGAACTCGCACGGCGCGACGAACGTCGGCACCGTCGGCGGGGAACTGCGGGTCAACGGCTCGAACGGCGACATCCTCGTCGAGCGCGCCGAGGGCTCCGTCACCGCCGCGACGGCCCACGGCGCGCTGCGCGTCGCGGAGGTGGCGCGCGGAACGGTCCAGCTGGAGACGTCGTACGGCGGGATCGAGGTCGGGGTCCGCTCGGGTACGGCCGCGTGGCTGGACGTCAGTTCGGAACGGGGGCTCGTGCACAACGCGCTCACCGCGACGGAGGGGCCGGCACCGGAGGACGCGGGGGACACGGTGGAGGTCAGGGCGCGGACGCGATGGGGAAACATCGAGATCCGCCGGACCCGGGGCTAGAGCCGGCTTAGAGGGGCCTGCTGGACGGGGCAGGCCCGGCATAGGGGCCCGCTGAACGCGGGGACAGGCCCGGCATCGAGGGGCCTTGCTGGGCGCGGGGGCAGGCCCGGCATCGAGGGGCCCGCTGGACGGGACCCCTCCCTACCTGTCATGCCCACGCCACACGTTTCGGCCGACCGAGCCCACCGCCGCCCCACCGCCCCATGGGCAGCGGGGCCGCCCAGGGGGCGGGACGGGTGGGCATGGGGCGGCCCCCGGCGGAGCCGCACCCCTCCCGGCCCGGCCCACCTCCGCCACGCCGCCGCAACAGTGGCCCCACCGCGAACCGCCGCAGCCGCCCGGACCCCCAAGCCCCAGCTCCGCCGGGGCGCCGCCCCCTTGCCCGCCCGTACCGCCCCCGGGGGGCGGCCCCGCCGCCCAAGGGAGCGGGCCGGGAGCGAAACGGTGCGCCCCACCCACCCCAGACGCACCCGCACAGTCACCCGCACCCACCCAACCCACACCCGAAAGGTCACCCCATGAGCGCCTTGTCCGCCACTCCAGGCCCTGCCACCGGCCCCGGCCCCGTACTCGCACCCACCCCCACCCTCGCCATCAGCACCACCTCCCTCCGGAAGTCCTACGGCGACAAAGTCGTCCTCGACGGAGTCGACATCCGCATCCCGCGCGGCACGATCTACGCCCTCCTCGGGCCGAACGGGGCCGGCAAGACCACCACCGTCCAGATCCTCTCCACCCTGATCGCCCCCGGCGCCGACTCCGGTGAGGTCCGGGTCGCGGGGCACGCGCTCGGCACCGCCGACGAGTCGATCCGCTCCTCGATCGGCGTCACCGGACAGTTCTCCGCCGTCGACAACCTCCTCACCGGCGAGGAGAACCTGCTCCTGATGGCCAAGCTGCACCACCTCACCCGCCGCGAGAGCAAGCACCGCGCCACCGACCTGCTGCGGCGCTTCGACCTGACGGAGGCCGGGCAGAAGACCGCCGCCACCTACTCCGGCGGTATGCGCCGCCGGCTCGACCTCGCGATGACCCTGGTCGGCGACCCGAGCGTCATCTTCCTCGACGAGCCCACCACCGGCCTCGACCCGCGAAGCCGCCGCACCGTGTGGGAACTCATCCGGGAGCTGGTCGCCGACGGCATCACGATCTTCCTCACCACCCAGTACCTGGAGGAGGCCGACCAGCTCGCCGACCGCATCGCCGTGCTGGACGGCGGCCGGATCGTCGCCGAGGGCACCGCCGAGGAGCTCAAGCGGCTGATCCCCGGCGGCCACATCCGCCTCCGCTTCCACGAGGCGCACCAACTCGCCTTCGCCGCACAGCAGCTCGACCCGGTCACCACCGACGCCGAGGCGCTGACGCTCGACATCCCGAGCGACGGCAGCATCCCGGCCCTGCGCGCGGTTCTGGACCAGCTCGACGGCGCCGCCATCGAAGCCGCTGCCCTCACCGTCCACACCCCGGACCTCGACGACGTCTTCCTCACCCTGACCGGAAACGGCAACGGAAGCGGCACCGGAGACAGCAACGGAAGCGCCCACAACGGAGCCAGCAACGGAAGCACCCGCGCCAGCAGCACCGGGAGCAACACCACCGCCCCCGCCACCAACCCCACCCCCCGCAAGGAGTCCGTGCGATGAGCGCCGCCCTCTCCACCGCCCCCGCACCCACCAAGTCGTACGCCCTGCGCGACTCGCTCACCATGCTGAGCCGCAACCTCAAACGCGCCAAGCGCTATCCCTCGATGACCATCGCGGTGGTCTCCATGCCCATCGTGATGCTGCTCCTGTTCGTGTTCGTCTTCGGCGGCGCGCTCGGCAACGGCATCGGCGGGGGCGGCGAGTACATCGACTACGTGGCCCCCGGCATCCTGCTGATGGCCGTCGCCTCCGGCTCGCTCTCCACGGCGGTCTCCGTCGCGATGGACATGACCGAGGGCATCATCAACCGCTTCCGCACCATGGCGATCTCGCGGGCCTCCGTCCTCACCGGCCATGTCATCGGCGGTGTCATCCAGACGATGCTCAGCCTGGTGCTGGTGCTCGGCGTGGCCCTGCTGTGCGGGTTCCGGCCCAACGCCAACGTCCTCGAATGGGCCGCCGCCTTCGGCGTCCTGACCCTGCTGGCCTTCGCCCTCACCTGGATCGCGGCGGCCATGGGCCTGTCCAGCAAGAGCGTCGAGACGGCCAGCAACGCGCCGATGCCGATCACCTTCCTGCCCTTCCTCGGCAGCGCGATCGTCACCCCCGACTCGATGCCCACCGGGGTGCGCTGGTTCGCCGAGTACCAGCCCTTCACGCCGCTGACCGAGACCCTGCGCGGCCTCATGATGGGCACCCCCATCGGCAACAACGGCTGGATCGCGCTCGGCTGGGGCGTCGGTCTGTCGCTGGTCGGCTACCTGTGGGCCCGTTCCGTCTTCAACCGCCCGGTGAAGTAACCCGCACGCCGAAGGCGGCTTCCCCACCGGAAAGCAACTCCCCGTACGAGGTCAGCAGCGCGGCCGGTCGTCCCCCGCCCCGAGCGGAGGGCGACCGGCCGCACCCCGCTATCCCAGCCCCCTCCGCCCCCCGCCCCCCCCCCCCCCCCCCCCCCCCGAAAACCCCGGGGGCGCCCCGCCCCCCCCCGCCCGGGGCCGCGGGGGCCCCCCCCCCCCCACACACCCCCCCCGCGGGCGGCGGGGGGCGCGCCCCCCCCCCCCCCCCGGGGGGGGGCGGGCCCCGCCCCCCACCCCGCTATCCCAGCCCCCTCCGCCCGCCGCCCTCCGCCCCCCCCCACCGCCGTAAATCCCCTTGTCGTCCCGCGTCCGCTCCGCTTATCTTCCGCTCGGCACTTCCCTTCCGCCCCACCCTCCACCAGGAGTTTTGCGTGTCCGACGCGTCCCACGACCTGACCACCGACCGCCTCCTGCTGCACAGCTGGGTCCCCGGCGAGATCGACGCGGTCCTCGAAGGCCGGCGGCTTCCGCACTGGGCGGCGGACTTCCCCGCCGAGGGCGACAAGATGCTGGCCGGGCTCTTCCCGAAGAACCCCGAGTGGTTCGGCCCGTACGGCCACCGGCAGATGATCGAGCGCGAGAGCGGCGAAGTGGTCGGTGCCATCGGGCTGTTCTGGCCGCCGAAGGAGGGGGCCGTCGAGTTCGGGTACGGGGTCGCCCCGTCCCGCTGGCGGCGCGGTTACGCCACCGAGGCGGCGCGCGCCCTGGTCGCCCACGCCCTGGCGGCGCCCGGTGTGCACACCGTTTGCGCCAAGGCCTCCCTCGACAACCCGGCCTCCATCCGGGTCCTGGAGAAGGCCGGACTCGTGCCCTGGCCCGGCGACGACCTCGAACCCGGTCTGACCCGCTTCCGCATCCAGGCGGGCTGACGCCGAGGTGCCCGAACTCCAGCCGCTGCGGGCCGAGCACGCGCCGGCCCTACTCGCCTTCGAGCGCGCGAACCGGGCCTACTTCGCCGCCGCCGTGCCCGACCGGGGCGACGCCTGCTTCGCGGAGTTCGCGGACCGGCACGACGCCCTGCTCGCCGAGCAGGCCACCGGAACCATCGCCTTCCACCTCCTGGTCGCCGAGGACGGCGAGGTGCTGGGCCGGTTCAACCTCGTCGACCTCGCCGACGGCACCGCCGAAGTCGGCTACCGGCTCGCCGAGAAGGCCACCGGCCGGGGCCTCGCCACCCGGGCCGTCCGCGAACTGCTCGTGCTGGCCGCCGGCCGCTACGGCCTGCACACCCTGCACGCCCGGACCACCCTCGACAACACCGCGTCCCGCGCGGTGCTCGACCGTACCGGCTTCGTCACCACGGGCCCGGCCGACTTCGAGGGCCGCCCCGGACTCACGTACGTACGCCACCTCGGCGAGGACCGCGCGAGCGCGGAGGCCGCCGGCGGCCAGGACGCGCCCGGAGCGTGACAACCCGGCGCGTGCGGGTATCCGTCATGGCATGAAATTTCTTGTACGCGACAAGCTCTTCGCGATCGGCGACGACTACTGGATCGACGACGAGCAGGGGCGGCACGCCTTCCTCGTCGACGGCAAGGCGCTGCGGCTCCGGGACACCCTGGAGATCAAGGACTCCAGCGGCCGGGTCCTGATCACGCTGAAGGAGAAGATGCTCAGCTGGCGCGACACCATGAAGCTGGAGCGCGACGGCGAGACCCTGGCGACGGTGCGCAAGAAGCGGCTGTCGCTGATCCGCAACCACTACCGCGTGGTCCTCAACGAGGGCACCGAACTGGACGTCAGCGGCCGGGTGCTGGACCGGGAGTTCGCCGTGGAGTACGACGGCGAACTCCTGGCACACATCTCCCGCCAGTGGTTCCGGGTGCGCGAGACGTACGCGGTCAATGTCGTACGGGAGGACACGGACGCGGCCCTGCTCATCGCGGTCGCGGTCTGCGTGATCCGGATGGCGGAGAAGGAACGGGACGGCGACTGAGGCCGCCCCGGCCGGAGCGTTCCCCGCGGGGCCGCCGGGCGGGCGCGCCGCCCGCGCGCCCTGCCGGGCAGCGGTCCTGCTCCGGCGCCCCGCGCCCACAGGGCGGAGGTGTTACCTCCGCTCGGGCTCGGCCACTCCCAGGACCCGGTCCTTCAGCGCGGGGAACTGCTCGCGGGTGGCCGCGGGCCTGGCCTCGTCCAGTTCGACGACCAGGGTCTCCTCGCCGGCCCCCGCCTCGCCGATCACCTCGCCCCACGGGTCGACCACCACGCTGTACCCGGCCTGTTCGACCCCCGCGTGCGTACCCGCCGTACCGCAGGCCAGGACGTACGCCTGGTTCTCCACGGCCCGCGCACGCGCCAGCAGGGACCAGTGCTCGCGGCGCCGCGCGGGCCAGCCCGCCGGGATCACGAAGGCGTTCGCGCCCGCGTCGACGAGGCCCCGGAACAGCTCGGGGAAGCGCAGGTCGTAGCAGGTGGCCAGGCCGAGCCTGAGCCCCGCGGCGGGCACGGTGACCAACTCCCGCCCGGCGCCGAGGAGCACGGCCTCGCCCTCGTCGAAGCCGAAGCGGTGGATCTTCCGGTACGCGACGGCCAGTTCGCCGTCCGGCGCGAAGACCAGCGAGGTGTTGTACAGCGGGCCCTCGGGGTCGCGCTCCACGAAGGAGCCGGCGTGCAGCCACACCCCGGCGTCCCGGGCGGCCTTGGCCATCGCCTCGTACGTCGGTCCCTCCAGCGGTTCCGCCTCGTCGGCGAAGCCGGCGTAGCTCCACGCGCCGGTCGGCCAGAGCTCGGGCAGTACCACGAGGTCGCTATGCTGCTGCGCCCTCACCAGCGAAGCAGCCCGCTCCCGACGGGAATTGACCGATTCATCGTCATTTACTGCGATCTGGAGGAGAGAGGCGCGCACACTACCACCGTCCTGGCATTCAAGTCGTCAACACGGGCCTACGATCGTCACACGAAAGCACTGCCGGGGTGCCTTCGGGCAGCGTAACTTAGCGTGCGAGCCCGCTACCCGGCATGCACCGCCCGCACACCGCACGCATCCGCACCACCGCACGCACCGCACTGCCCGCGCCGCCGCCACTGAACCGCCCGAGGGGTCCCGTGACCGTCCATCCCGCCCTGCAGACCTACGCCGACGCCTGGACCCACTCGATCGAGGCGATATCCGAGCTGGTGCAGCCGCTCGTCGAAGGCGAGTGGAACCGCCGTACTCCGTGCCCCGGCTGGTCGGTGCGCGACCTCGTCTCCCATGTCATCGGCATGGAGTGCGAAATGCTGGGCGACCCCCGGCCGATCCACACGCTGCCGAGCGACCTCTTCCACATCACCTCCGACCTGGCCCGCTACATAGAGGTGCAGGTCGACGTACGACGCCACCACACGGCGCCGGAGATGACCTCCGAGCTGGAGTACACGATCATCCGCCGCTCCCGGCAGCTGCGGAACGAGAACCGCTCCCCCGACGCCCTGATCCGCTCGCCCCTCGGCGGCCAGCAGCTGACCCTCGAACTCGCGCTGCGGCTGCGGGCCTTCGACGTCTGGGTGCACGAGCAGGACCTGCGCGCCACCTTCCACCGCCCCGGCAACCAGGACTCGCCGGGCGCCTACGTGGCCCGTGACCTGCTGCTCCAGTCGCTGCCCAAGGTCGTCGCCAAGGAGGCCGGCGCACCGCCGAACTCCGCGGTCGTCTTCGACGTGCACGGCCCCGTCGAGTTCCTGCGCACCGTCCGCGTCGACGACCAGGGCAGGGGCACCATCGACGGCACCCCCTCGCTCGGCCCGCTCGCCACGATCGCCCTCGACTGGGAGACCTTCCACCGGCTGGCCTGCGGCCGGGTCCGCTACGGAGCGGTCGCCGACCAGATCAAGGTCGAGGGCGACCAGGAACTCGCCGACGCCATCCTCGACAACTTCGCCGTGACGCCGTAGCACCCGCGCCCCGCCAGGACGTGTCACCCGGACCGGACACGGCCCCAGGGGCGCGGATCGGCTCCCGCCTACGCGGGTACGTGCACGGCCTCCACCCGGCTGGCCACCAGGTGCTCCCGCTCCCGGCGCGCCGTCCGCGTCCGCAGCCGCAGGATCTGCGCGAGCCCGACCGCCTCCAGCACGAACACCGAGGCGAACGCGATCCGGTAGTTGCCGCCGGTCGCGTCGAGCAGCACGCCCACCGCGAGCAGTGTGGTCATGGAGGCGATGAAGCCGCCCATGTTCACGATCCCGGACGCCGTGCCCTGCCGCTCCGGCGGATTGGCGGGCCTGGCGAAGTCGAAACCGATCATCGAGGCCGGTCCGCAGGCCCCGAGCACCACGCACAGCAGGACCAGCAGCCACTGCGGCACGTGCTCCCCGGGATAGGTGATCACGGAGCCCCACAGCACGGCGGTCGCCCCGACCGTGCCCAGCGCCAGCGGCACCCGCGCCGCGTGGTGCCGCGCGATGACCTGCCCGTACACCAGCCCGATGGCCATGTTGGACAGCACGATCAGCGTCAGCAGTTCACCGGCCGCCGTCCGTGACATGCCCTGCGCCTCGACCAGGAACGGCATCCCCCACAGCAGCAGGAACACCATCGCCGGGAACTGGGTCGTGAAGTGCACCCACATGCCCAGCCGGGTGCCCGGCTCCCGCCACGCCGCCGCGATCTGCTGCCGTACGAAGGCGGGTCCGGCCTTCGGCACCGGCGGCGGCTCGTGGCCCTCGGGGTGGTCCTTCAGCAGGAACAGGGTCAGCACCAGGACCACCAGACCCGCGGCCGAACTGCCGACGAACGTCGCCGTCCAGCCCAGCCCGTGCAGCGACCGGGCGATCACCAGCGTCGACACGAGATTGCCGGCCATGCCGAACAGCGCCGCGACCTGCGCGATCATCGGTCCGCGCCGGGCCGGGAACCACCGGGAGCCCAGCCGCAGGACGCTGATGAACGTCATCGCGTCACCGCACCCCAGCAGCGCCCGGGAGACCAGCGCCGTGCCGTACGTCGGCGACAGCGCGAAGCCGAGCTGGCCGAGCGTGAACAGCACCGCGCCGATGGCCAGCACCTTCTTGGTGCCCAGCCGGTCGACCAGCAGGCCGACGGGTATCTGCATGCCCGCGTACACCAGCAGCTGGAGTATCGAGAACGTCGAGAGGGCGGACGCGTTGACCTGGAACCGGTCGGCGGCGTCCAGACCCGCGACCCCCAGGCTGGTGCGGAAGGTGACGGCGACGAAGTAGACCGCGACGCCGATGCCCCACACGGCGACCGCCCGGCGCCCGCCGGGCGGGTCCCCGTGCAGCACCGGACCTCCTGACCTGCTCACCGGTCATCCCCCCTGACCAGCACCTTGACCCGGCCGACGTGCCGGTGCACACAGGCCGCCGCGGCGTCCGCGTCACCTGCCCTGATGGCGTCGAGGATCTCGGCGTGCTCGGTGATGTTGAGCGCGATGCGGTCGGGGTGCGCCTCCATCACGGCGACCCCCATCCGCAGCTGACGGTCGCGCATCTGGTCGTAGAGGCGGGACAGGATCCGGTTTCCGGCGTGCCGCACGATCTCCGCGTGGAAGCAGCGGTCGGTGACGGCGACCTCGGCGAGGTCCCCGGCAAGGGCCCGCCGCTGCTGCTCGGCGAGCAGTTCCTCCAGCCGGGCGATCAGGTGCGGCGGCGCGGGTACGGCCTTGCGTACGGCGAACTCCTCGACCAGGAGGCGGGTCTCCACCACGTCCGCGATCTCCTGCGCGGAGACGGCGAGGACCAGGGCGCCCTTCTTCGGGTAGAGCTTGATCAGTCCTTCGACTTCGAGCCGGAGCAGGGCCTCGCGCACCGGGGTGCGCGACACCCCCACGGCTTCGGCGAGGTGGCCCTCGGTGAGGAGCGTTCCGCCCTCGTAGCTGCGGTCGAGGACGCCTCGCTTGATGTGGTCGTAGACACGTTCGGCGGCGGGGGGTGCGGCTGGCATGCGCACAGCATAGATACAACAGGGGTACAAGCAGTAGGCCCGTCCGGCATGCGGACGGGCCTGCTGCTGGGACTGGGGTCCGGGCTACCTCGCGACCCCTACTTGCCGATGCTCAGCCACGGCGAGTAGGGCGAGGAGAACTTCGGGTTGCCATTGGCGCCGTTGCGCACATCGACCTTGAAGCGGACCTTCTTGCCCTTCTTCATGTTGTAGTTGCAGATGGTGCTCTTGCCGCCGCCGCGGGTCTCCTGGCACTTGCCGGACCGGCCGTAGTTCGTCTTCCAGGTGACGACCGCGCGCAGCCCGTCCTTGCGCTGGTCCCTGACCCCGATGTCGTCGCCGTTGGACTGGAAGCAGCCCGTCGCCACCAGCTTCCCGGCGCCGAAGAGGTCGATACAGGTGACCCCCTTCACTGCCCGGACCCGCGTGGACACGCCCTGCGCGACGGCGGCCTGCGTGGCGGCTGCCTGTGTGGCGGCTGCCTGCGTGGACTGGGACGTCGGCGCGGTGGTGGGCGCTGCGGCCTGGGCGGGCAGCGCGGTCGCCCCGAGGCCCGCGACGCCGAGAACAGCAGCACTCGCTATACGCAGCTTCAACACGTTCTTCTCCCCTGTGTGTGTTCTTGCTACGGATGTGTGCGTTGGAACTGTCTTGCACCACCGAAGCTAGTGGGACGCACCGGGGAGCTGAAGCGTCCGGGGCAACCGTGACGACTTCCCGCCAGCCGGGAACCGAACGGCCGAAAGCATTCGGCCCGCGCCGGGCCGGAAAGCGGTCTTGCCCCCAACTGCGCGGTCACGGCAGGGTGTTCGGGACCTTGATTCCACTGGTCCACGGGGGGTGGATACGAGTCATGTCGCACAGCGTCGAAGAACGCCGCATCGTCGAACTGCTCGCACGCGGCTGGGGAGACGAGAAGATCTCCCGCGAACTGGCCCTGAGCGTACGCACCGTGCAGCGCCGGATCGGGCAGCTGATGGACGAGTACCGGTGCGCGAGCCGTTTCGCACTCGGCTTCAAGCTGGGCAGGCACCGCCTCAACGGCAGCACGTAGCGCCGGGCACGCGCAGGGCGCACACGGCACAGGGCCCCGGGGCCGGCACTCCGCTCGGAGGCCGGCCCCAGGGCCCTTTTCACTGCCGCTACGCCCAGGTGATCAGGCGCTTGGGGTGTTCCAGGATCGCCGCCGTGTCGGCCAGCACCTTGGAGCCCAGCTCGCCGTCGACCAGACGGTGGTCGAAGGAGAGCGCCAGCGTGGTGACCTGGCGGGCCTTGACCTTGCCCTTGTGCACCCAGGGCTGGAGCTTGATCGCACCGACCGCGAGGATCGCGGACTCGCCCGGGTTGAGGATCGGCGTGCCGGTGTCGACGCCGAAGACGCCGACGTTGGTGATGGTCACGGTGCCGTGCTGCATGGCGGCCGGTGACGTCTTGCCCTCGCGGGCTGTGGCCACCAGTTCGCCGAGCGCGGCTGCCAGTTCGGGCAGGGTCTTGGCGTGGGCGTCCTTGATGTTCGGGACGATCAGACCGCGCGGAGTGGCCGCGGCGATGCCCAGGTTCACGTACTCCTTCTGCACGATCTCCTGGTTCGCCTCGTCCCAGGCCGCGTTGACGGCCGGGTTGCGCTTGATCGCGACGAGAAGGGCCTTGGCGATGATCAGCAGCGGGTTGACCCGCAGCCCCGCCATGTCCTTGTCGTCCTTCAGCTCCGCGACCAGCTTCATGGTGCGGGTGACGTCGATCGTGACGAACTCGGTGACGTGCGGGGCGGTGAACGCGCTGTTCACCATCGCCGCGGCGGTCGCCTTGCGCACACCCTTGATCGGGATGCGCGTCTCACGTGCGACGCCGTCGACGGAGACGGACCCCGGTGCCGCGACAGGTGCGGCGGCGACCGTTTCACGTGAAACATCGGCGGCGGCAGGGGCGGCCGGAGCCGGAGCCGCCGCCGCGTGGACGTCCTCGCGGGTGACGATGCCGCCCGGACCGGTCGGCGTCACCGACGCCAGGTCGATGCCGAGGTCCTTGGCCAGCTTGCGGACCGGCGGCTTGGCGAGCGGACGCGCCCTGTCCTCGCCGGCCGCGGGGGCGGCCTGGGCGGCGAGCGACGTGCCGTTCAGCTCGGCCTGTACGGAGGCGGCGTAGGCGGCCTTCTCCGGGGCGGGCACGTCCGTCTTGCGGGCGCGGCGCTTGGTGGACGCCTCGGAGACGCCGTACCCGACCAGGACCGGCTGGCGGCCCTTGGGCGCGTCGTCCTCGTCGGCGGCCGGGGCGGCCGGCTCGGCGGCGGGTGCCGCGACGGGCTCGGGCGCGGCCGGTGCCTCGGGGGCGGCGGTGCCCGGGGCCACGTCGACCGTGATGATCGAGGTGCCGACGTCGACGGTGACGCCCTCCTCGAAGCGCAGTTCGTGCACGACCCCGTCGTACGGGATGGGCAGTTCGACGGCCGCCTTGGCGGTCTCGACCTCGCACACGACCTGGCCGTCGGTGACGGTGTCACCGGGCTGGACGTACCACTTCAGGATCTCGGCCTCGGTGAGTCCCTCGCCCACGTCGGGCAGCTTGAACTCGCGGTAGCGCGAGGAGATTTCAGTCGTCATGGTGGTCGGCCCCTTAGTACGCGAGCGAGCGGTCGACGGCGTCGAGCACCCGGTCCAGCCCCGGGAGGTACTCCTCCTCCAGGCGGGCCGGCGGGTACGGCGCGTGGTAGCCGCCGACCCTGAGCACCGGGGCCTCCAGGTGGTAGAAGCACCGCTCGGTGATCCGGGCGGCGATCTCCGCGCCCGCACCGTAGAAGACGGGGGCCTCGTGCACGACGACCAGCCTGCGGGTCTTCTCGACCGAGGTCTGAAGCGTGTCGAAGTCGATCGGGGACATCGACCGCAGGTCCACGACCTCGACGGACTTGCCCTCCTCGGCGGCTGCCGCGGCAGCCTCCACGCAGACCTTGACCATCGGCCCGTACGCCGCGAGCGTCAGGTCGCTGCCCTCGCGGGCGACCTGTGCCTGGTGCAGCGGCGCGGGGATCGCCTCGACGTCGACCTCGCCCTTGTCCCAGTAGCGGCGCTTCGGCTCGAAGAAGATCACCGGGTCGTCGCCCTGGATGGCCTGCTGCATCATCCAGTACGCGTCGGACGCGTTGGACGGCGAGACGACCTTCAGGCCCGCGACGTGCGCGAACAGCGCCTCGGGCGACTCGCTGTGGTGCTCGACCGCGCCGATGCCACCGCCGTACGGGATGCGGATGACGACCGGCAGCTTGATCTTGCCGAGCGAGCGGGCGTGCATCTTCGCGAGCTGCGTGACGATCTGGTCGTACGCCGGGAAGACGAAGCCGTCGAACTGGATCTCCACGACCGGCCGGTAGCCGCGCAGGGCCAGGCCGATCGCGGTGCCGACGATGCCGGACTCGGCGAGCGGGGTGTCGATGACCCGGCCCTCGCCGAAGTCCTTGAACAGGCCGTCGGTGACCCGGAAGACACCGCCGAGCTTGCCGACGTCCTCGCCCATGATCAGGACCTTGGGGTCGGTCTCCAGGGCCTTGCGCAGGGACTCGTTGATCGCCTTGGCGATCGGAAGCTTCTTGACTGCCATGGCTTACTTGCCCTCCTCGGCGAACGACGCCTGGTAGGCGGCGAACTGGGCGCGCTCCTCGTCGACGAGCGCGTGCCCGTCCGCGTAGACGTTCTCGAAGATCGCCATGGTGTCGGGGTCGGGCATCGCGCGCACGACTTCGCGCACCCGCTTGCCGAGCGCCTCGCTCTCGGCCTCCAGCTCCTCGAAGAAGGAGGCCTCGGCCAGGCCCTGCTTCTCCAGGTAGGTGCGGACGCGCAGGATCGGGTCCTTCGCCTCCCACGCCTCGCGCTCCTCGTCGGCCCGGTACTTCGTCGGGTCGTCGGAGGTGGTGTGGGCGCCCATCCGGTAGGTGAACGCCTCGATGAGCATGGGGCCCTGGCCGCTGCGGGCCCGCTCCAGCGCGGCCTTGGTGACCGCGAGGCAGGCCAGCACGTCGTTGCCGTCGACGCGGACGCCCGGGAAGCCGAAGCCCTGGGCGCGCTGGTAGAGCGGCACCCGCATCTGCTTCTCGGTGGGCTCGGAGATCGCCCACTGGTTGTTCTGGCAGAAGAACACGACCGGGGCGTTGTAGACCGCGGAGAAGGTGAACGATTCGGCGACGTCGCCCTGCGAGGACGCGCCGTCGCCGAAGTACGCGATCACGGCCGAGTCGGCACCGTCCTTGGCGACGCCCATGGCGTAGCCGGTGGCGTGCAGCGTCTGCGAGCCGATGACGATCGTGTAGAGGTGGAAGTTGTTGCTGTTGGGGTCCCAGCCGCCGTGGTTGACGCCACGGAACATGCCCAGCAGGTTCGTCGGGTCGACCCCGCGGCACCAGGCGACGCCGTGCTCGCGGTACGTCGGGAAGACGTAGTCGTCGTCGCGCAGCGCGCGGCCGGAGCCGATCTGCGCGGCCTCCTGGCCCAGCAGCGAGGCCCACAGGCCCAGTTCGCCCTGGCGCTGGAGCGCGGTCGCCTCGGCGTCGAAGCGGCGGGTGAGGACCATGTCCCGGTACAGCCCGCGCAGTTCGTCGGCGGACAGGTCGATCTCGTAGTCCGGGTGCTCCAGACGCTCGCCCTCGGGCGTCAGCAGCTGAACCAGCTGCGGCTCGTCGGGCTTCTGCGGCGAGGGCTTCTTGGCGCTGGCGCGCTTGGTGCCTGCTCCGCTGCTGCGTCGCGGTTTACGCGCGGCAGTGCTCTCCACGGTCACGTGCGTGCTCCTCCGTCGGTCCGGCCCCCGGGGTCTGCCGGGAGACCAGTGCGGCTCGCCCTGTGCCCGTACCCGCGCACGGGGTGGGTGCGGCTCGGCCGGGACAAGGCGTGACAGGTGCCCCGGCGAGCGCCCTGTCAAAAGCACGTTACCCAGTGCTTCGCATAACTGCGAAACCCCATTTGACCTGCGATTTTGCTTGGATTTCCAAGTAAATCGAGGAATGCGGGAACAACCACTGGTCAGAGCCTTGCAGGCCGCCGGGACAGGGGCACGTTATCCCGGTCACCTCGGGCACGGGAAGAGTTCATGTGTGAGGATGGCGCCGTGCGCGAAACAGGCAAAATCACCGTTTTCCTCGTTGATGACCACGAAGTCGTCAGGCGGGGTGTCCATGAATTGCTCTCCGTCGAGGAGGACATCGAGGTCGTCGGAGAAGCGGGCACAGCCGCAGATGCCCTGGTCAGGATCCCTGCGACCCGCCCGGACGTAGCCGTTCTCGACGTCCGGCTGCCCGATGGCAGCGGCGTGGAGGTCTGCCGCGAAGTACGTTCACAGAACGAGGACATCAAATGCCTGATGCTCACCTCCTTCGCGGACGACGAGGCCCTTTTCGACGCGATCATGGCCGGTGCGTCCGGGTATGTCCTCAAGGCGATCCGCGGCAGTGAACTGCTCTCGGCCGTACGGGACGTCGCGGCGGGCAAGTCCCTCCTGGACCCGGTCGCCACCGCCCGCGTGCTGGAGCGACTGCGGGCCGGCAACAGCGCCAAGGGCGACCAGCGGCTGGCCAACCTCACCGAGCAGGAACGCAAGATCCTCGACCTGATCGGCGAGGGCCTGACCAACCGGGTGATCGGCGAACGACTGCACCTCGCCGAGAAGACGATCAAGAACTACGTCTCCAGCCTGCTCTCCAAACTGGGCATGGAACGCCGCTCCCAGGCCGCCGCCTACGTCGCCAGGATGCAGGCCGAGGAACGCCGCTGAAATTGGACCTGGGCCCCCTGATCAGGCACTTCGCACCGCGTCTCGGGACCTAGGTCTCTTTCGCCGCCACCCGCCCATGGCGCAGGGTGGAGGCATGCCCCACTCCGACAGCGACCGCGCCATCGAGCTGCTGACCTCCATGCCCTACGGCAGGATCGCCACCAGCATGCGCGCGCTGCCCTTCCTGGCCGTGGCCCGCCACGTCGTCACCGAGGACGGCGCCCTGCTGCTCCGGATGCACGCCGGATACGGCTACCACCAGGCCTGCAACGGCAGCGTGGTCGCGTACGAGACCGACAACTTCAACTCCGCGGACGGCCTGCTGTGGTCCGTCCAGGCCACCGGCGAGGCCCATGTCGTCGAGCCGAGCGCGGCCGAACTGGCCCTCTTCGGCCCCGGCCCCACCGAGGTCGAGGGCGAGCCGTTCGAGCCCGTCCACATGCGGATCGATCCGCAGTTCTTCCTGGTCCACACCCTGAAGGGCTCCAGAGAGCGACTGCTCCAGCACACCGTGTAAGACGGCGCGGCCCCGGTGATCTAACATCTGCCGGGTGCCGCGCTCATTTGCACCCGCCTCCGCACCGGCCCCCGAAGAGCCGCCCGGACCGCCCCTCGCACCGACCGGGTTCGCCCGGCACGCCCCGCCCGCACAGGTGCCCACCGTGCCGCCCGTCGGCCAGCTGCTGCGCCGGTACACCGCCCTCGGCGAACCCCTCTCCTGCGAACGGGTCGCCCAGGGCCTGCTGAACCAGGGGTTCCGGCTGGCCACCACCCGGGGCGACTTCTTCCTCAAGCACCACCTCGACGGCGACCCCGGCGCCATCGCCCGCCAGCACCGCGCCACCCAGCGGCTGAAGGAGCTGGGCGTTCCCGTCGCCCCGCCCGTCGAGGACACCGGCGGCGACACCGTCGCCGTGATCGGCGGGCGCTGCTACGCCCTGCACCCCTGGGTCGACGGCCGGCACCGCGACGGCGCCCAGCTCACCGAGACCGAGTCGCTGCGGCTGGGCTCGCTGCTGGGCGTCGTGCACACCCTGCTCGACCAGGTCATGGAGTCCGCGGCCGGACTCGACGGCGGCCACGACAGCGCCGACCCGCACGACAGCTTCGAGACGATCGAGGAACTGCTGCTGCTGGCCCGCAGGCGCCATCCGCAGGACTCCTTCGACCTGCTGGCCGAACACCGGCTGCTGGAGCGGCGCACGCTCCTGGAGCGGCACGCGCACCGGCGCCCCGCCCCGGGCGCCGAGCCGACCGCGGGCTGGGTGCACGGCGACTTCCACCCGCTGAACCTGCTCTACCGGGGCGCCGAGCCCGCGGCCATCGTCGACTGGGACCGGCTCGCCGTGCAGCCCCGCGCGGAGGAGGCGGTACGTGCGGCGGCCATCTTCTTCGTCCGCCCCGGCGGCGAACTGGCCCTGGACAAGGCCCGCGCGTACGCGCGCGCGTACCGGCGCTCCTCGGGCGCGGGGGAGGCCGAGCTGGCCGCCGCGGTGCACCGGGTGTGGTGGGAGCGGCTGAACGACTTCTGGATACTGCGCTGGCGCTACCAGCTGCACGACCGAAGGGCCGACCCGCAGTTTCCCGCGGCGTCGGCCCTGGCGGTCTGGTGGACCAAGGAGTACGAGGCGGTGCTGGACGCCTTCGCGGGGTGAGCGCGGGGGCGCCGGGCCCCGCGCCGGGTGCGCGGGGCGTGGCACCGGGGAGGAACGCGGTGGGGGGCCGGGCCCCCCGGGCCGGGCCCCCCCCGGGTGCGTGGTGGGGGTTTAGGTGTTGGTGCCCCCCCCCGGGGCCGTACCCCCGGGGCCCCCCCCCCCCCCCC
>NZ_JBIAMU010000019.1:0-78688 GCF_042874215.1 Streptomyces sp. NPDC004111 | reverse complement strand
AGGGGGGGGCGGGGGGGCCCGCGGGGGGGGGGGGGGGGGGGGGCCCGGGCCCCGCGGGGGGGGGGGGGGGGGGGGGCCGGGGGGCCGCGGGGGGGGGGCCCCCGCCCCCCCCCCCCCCCCCCCCACCGAGGGTCCTGGGAGGTGCTTACGGAGTGGTGCCCGCCAGCGGGTCCGTACCGCCGTTGCCCGCACCGCCGCCGGCCGGATTGCCGCCGTTGCCCGCGCCGCCGCCCGCCGGGTCGGTGCCGCCGGGGTCGGTGCCGCCCGGGTCGGTGCCGCCGGGGTCCGTACCGCCGGGGTCCGTACCGCCGGGGTCGGTGCCGCCCGGGTCGGTGCCGCCGGGATCGGTTCCGCCCGGGTCCGTACCGCCGTTCGGCGGCTTGGTCACCGGGGGCTTGGTCGGGGTGGTCGGCTTGTTGGTCGGCTGGTTCGTCGGCTTGTTGGTGGGGGACTTCGTCGGCTTGTCGGTGGACGGGTAGTCGCCCGTGCCGCCGCCGGTCACCGTGCCGTTGCCGGTGTCGCCGTCGTTCCCGCCGGGAGTCTCCTCGTCCTCGGTCGGCGAGGGCGAGTT
Organism: Streptomyces sp. NPDC004111; assembly: GCF_042874215.1. Classification (NCBI taxonomy): domain Bacteria; kingdom Bacillati; phylum Actinomycetota; class Actinomycetes; order Kitasatosporales; family Streptomycetaceae; genus Streptomyces; species Streptomyces sp. NPDC004111. The sequence continues at coordinate 78,117 of NZ_JBIAMU010000019.1, read as the reverse complement.
CTCGGTCTTCGACGGGGTGCTGGAGACGCTCGGCTTCTTCGTCGGCCCGTCCGTCGGGGTGTCCTTCATCGCACTCACCGCGTACGCCACACCGCCCGCGATGGCCAGGACCGCCAGGATCGCGAAGATCCACATCTTGCCCCGGCCGCCGCTGCCGCGGTCGTCGTAGCCGTCGTCGTACGACCCGTCGTGCGGGTTGCGCGGCGGCAGCATCGGGCCGCCCTGCTGGAACTGCGAGGTGTCGCCGTGCTGCGGGTGTCCCATCGCGGTCGTCGCTGCGACGCCGTGGGCGGGCGTGTAGCCGCTCTCGTGCATCTCGACGGGACCGGTGTTCCAGGTGCCGGTGTGGCTGCCCTGCTGCTGGAGCATCTGCAGCCCGTACTGGACCAGCCCGCGCATCTCCTCTGCGCTCTGGAACCGGTCGTCCGGGTCCTTCGCGAGGGCGCGCATGGCGAGGCCGTCCAGCTCCGGGGGCGCCACGTCCGACATCTCGGACGGCGGCACCGGAAGGTCCTGGACGTGCTGGTAGACCACCGACAGCGGCGTCTCGCCCATGAAGGGAGGCCGCAGCGCGAGCAGTTCGTACAGCAGACAGCCGGTCGCGTACAGGTCGGAACGGTGGTCGACGGCCTTGCCCAGCGCCTGCTCGGGGGAGAGGTACTGCGGGGTGCCCATGACCATGCCGGTCTGCGTCATCGTCGACTGCACGCCGTGCAGGGCGCGCGCGATGCCGAAGTCCATCACCTTGACCGCGCCGCCGTGCGTGATGATCACGTTCGCGGGCTTGATGTCGCGGTGCACGATGCCGTGCTGGTGGCTGTACGCGAGGGCCTCCAGCACGCCGGAGACGATGATCAGCGCCTGCTCCGGGCCCGGGGCCTCGGCGTTGAGCAGCAGGTCGCGGATGGTGTTGCCCTCGACGAGCTCCATCACGATGTAGGGGACGAGGTTGCCGCCGATGCGGTCCTCGCCCGAGTCGTACACGGCGACCACGGCATGGTGGTTGAGGCCGGCGACCGACTGTGCCTCGCGCGTGAAGCGGGCCTTGGCGACCGGGTCCTCGGCAAGGTCGGAGCGCAGCAGTTTCACCGCGACGGTGCGTCCGAGCCGTACGTCCTCGGCCGCGAAGACCTCGGCCATGCCGCCTCGGCCGAGCCGGTGCGTCAGCCGGTACCGGCCGTCACCGACAAGTCCGCCCATACCGAACGATTCCGGCAGGTCAGACACTCCACCGCCGGTGTCCTCGGGTTCGGGTGCCATCAGTCCTCGCCGTCATCATCCGTCCGCGCATCCGGGGGGACCTTTTCGGTCGTGTTCCCGGCTCGCGGTGGTCCACATGGTTCTCCGCCACGTCACGCTACAGCCTTGCGCGAGGCGCCCCTTCTCCGAGATGGACCTGCCATCAAAACCGTTGCGCCTGTACCCGTGCAAATTGCCCGTCCAGGGACCCGCTCCTCATAACACTTACGCGACCGTTCCTTGCGCGTACGGTCACGGAACGGGCACCTCGCTTGACGTGTCAGTGCCCTCGGGCAGACTTGGCCGGTAATGAGGGATGATCGCGGACTGTCGCGGTACGCACGACATCGGCACACGCGCCACACGAACACCAGCACATGCACCAGAACAACGGACTGACGCGGAACCACCGCGCCGAGGGGGATGCACAGTCATGAGCCAGGACGGCACGCAGGGCCGGTACGCGGGCGGCTCGGTGGCAGGTGGTCGGTACCAGCTCCGCGACCTGCTCGGCGAAGGCGGAATGGCCTCCGTCTATCTGGCCTACGACTCGGCGCTGGACCGCCAGGTCGCGATCAAGACATTGCACACGGAACTTGGACGCGAAGCGGCCTTCCGCGAACGCTTCCGGCGCGAGGCCCAGGCTGTGGCCAAGCTCTCGCACACCAACATCGTCTCGGTCTTCGACACCGGCGAGGACGACCTCGGCGGCGCGCAGATGCCGTACATCGTCATGGAGTACGTCGAGGGCAAGCCGCTCGGCTCGGTCCTCCAGGCAGACATCGAGGCCTACGGCGCGATGCCCGCCGACAAGGCGCTGAAGATCACCTCGGACGTGCTGGCGGCGCTGGAAACCAGCCACGAGATGGGCCTGGTCCACCGCGACATCAAGCCCGGCAACGTGATGATGACCAAGCGCAACGTGGTCAAGGTGATGGACTTCGGCATCGCCCGCGCGATGCAGTCCGGCGTCACCTCGATGACCCAGACCGGCATGGTCGTCGGCACCCCGCAGTACCTCTCGCCCGAGCAGGCGCTGGGACGCGGCGTGGACGCCCGCTCCGACCTGTACTCGGTCGGCATCATGCTGTTCCAACTGCTCACCGGCCGACTGCCGTTCGAGGCCGACTCGCCGCTGGCCATCGCGTACGCACACGTCCAGGAGGAGCCGGTCGCGCCGTCCTCCATCAACCGGAGCGTCCCGCCGGCCGTGGACGCGCTCGTCGCCCGCGCGCTCAAGAAGAACCCGAACGAGCGCTTCCCCAGCGCCGCCGCGATGGCCGACGAGTGCGCGCGCGTGCTGACCACGGTCCACCCCGGCGCCGCTCCGGCGATCGTGCCGGGCAGCGGCCCCACCCAGGGCAGCGGCTCCGGCGTGGGCTCGGCGGTGTTCCCGCCGGTCGACCAGAGCGGGGGCTACCCGCAGGGCAGCGTGCAGACGCCGTACCAGCCGCCGACCCCGGCCCCGAGCCCGTACGGCCCGGCGACCCCCGCTCCGGCCCACACGCCCACCCCTGCGCCCGCCTACGGCTATCCGAACCAGGGCTACGCGGCCCCCACTCCGGCACCGCCGGCCGCGTACACCCCGCAGCACGTCACGCACAGCCCGGCCCCGGCGCCCGCGAAGAAGAAGAACATGCCGCTGGTCGTCGGTGCGATCGCGGTCGCGCTGCTCGCGATCGGCGGCGTGATCTACGCCCTCGTGCCGAAGGACAACGGGACCGAGAACCCGAACCCGAACCCGGAGCAGGCGACCGGGCAGAAGGAGGGCTTCAAGGGTCCCGACCGGTCGAAGACCATCAAGACCACCGAGTGCACCCAGCCGGACGAGGACTCCCTCGACCCGACCAAGGTGAAGACCCCGGACTTCGTCTACAAGAACGTCCGCTCCGTGAAGGAGTGCCTCCAGGCGGCGGGCTGGCGCGTCCAGGAGAAGCCGGTCGACGAGAACCAGTGGGGCCAGGAGTCGGTCATCGAGCAGTACCCGCGCGGGGGCCAGCCGATGGACCCGGAGAAGACGACCATCGAACTCCAGGTCTCCACGGGCAACCCGGCGTAACGGTTTCCCTCTCCCGGACGGTCCCGCAGGGCGGCCCGGCACACCGACTCGGTGTGCCGGGCCGCTTTCGTTTGCGGGTGCTGGGCGGCTCAGGGGTGTTTGCGGGCTGCTGGGGAGCCGGGGTGCCGGGCGGCTTGGGTGTGTGGCGGTCCGGATGCCCGTTCTGTAGCGGTATGTGACGCTGAGTTCCCGATGGCTCGGCGGTACCGGACGGGAGGCGGTCGCCCGATGATCCCCAGGCTCCGTGCACGGTGCACCGTCGTCCTGGCAGCGGCGCTGCTGTGGTGCGGCCCGGCTGCCGCGTACGTGGCGGGCCCGGCGGCCCGCGCGGTGGGCCTGGCGGCCCTGTACGCGGCTCCCGCGCACGCGGCGACTCCTGCGGCTCCTGCGGTTCCTGGGACCCCTGGTGACCCGGCCGCCGCTCCCGCCCCGTACGTCACCGCGGAACCCGGTCCCGGCCGTCTCGCGGGGCGGCGGGCCGGGGCCGGACGGGTCCGCCCCGGCAGGGCACCAGAACCGGAAGAGGCGCACCCGGTTCCGGCCTATGTGCCGCAGGCCGTACCGCCCCCGCGACAGCAGCCGCGCCGCCCCGCCACCCCCCGCCCCGAACGGGAAAGCCCTGCTCCGGCGCGCCTGCGGCAGGCCGCACCGCCCCCGGCGCCGCTCGGCTTCGAGCCGCTTCCGCTGGGTGCAGGGATCGCCCTGGTGGGGCTGGGGCTGGGGTTCCTGGGGATGCGGATGCGCCGCAGGTAAGGGTCCCGGGCCGACGGGGAGCGGCTTGCCAGCAGAGGCATACTGGGTATACATACTGAGTATGTCGATCCGCCACGGGCTACTCGCCCTCCTCGAACAGGGCCCCCGGTACGGCTCCCAGCTGCGTACCGAATTCGAGTCCCGTACCGGCGCCACCTGGCCCCTGAACGTCGGGCAGGTCTACACGACGCTCAGCCGCCTGGAGCGCGACGGCATGGTCGTCCCGGACGGCGACGACGACGCCGGGCACCCGCTCTACGCGATCACCGACGCCGGACGCGAAGAACTGCACGAGTGGTTCGAGCGGCCGGTCGACCGCACCAGCCCGCCCCGCGACGAACTCGCCATCAAGCTCGCCATGGCCGTCGGCGCGGCCGGTGTCGACATCCGGGCCGTCATCCAGTCCCAGCGGAGCGCCACGCTGAAGGCCATGCAGGACTACACCCGGCTCAAGGCGCAGGCCCTGATCGCGGTCGAGGCCAGCAGCGGCCAGGAGAGCGAGCGCGGCCGCGACGACGTGGCCTGGCTGCTCGTGCTGGAACAGCTGATCTTCCAGACCGAGGCCGAGGCGCGCTGGCTCGACCACTGCGAGTCCCGGCTCGTCCGGCTCTCCGCCACGGCCGTGCGGGGAGCCACTCCGCCCCAGGCCGACACCACCAAGGCCGCCTCCGAGAAACCCGCTCGCGCGCGCCTCGGCCGCCGCTGAGCCCCCGGGCAGCAGTCGGCCGCCGGTTCCAGGAGAGCGCCGGCCGCCCGGACCACCCGTCTTCCGTACAACCGCCACGCCACACCCGTGCCGCGCGGCCCTTCCAGGGGGGACCCCTCACCCATGCCCGACCAGTCCCATCAGACCCAGGCGTCACGGCAGCCCGTGCTGCAGCTGGAGCAGCTGACGCGTGTGCACGGCAGCGGTGCCACCGAGGTGCACGCCCTGCGCGGTGTGAACCTGTCCGTCTACCCCGGCGAGCTCGTCGCCGTCATGGGCCCCTCCGGGTCCGGCAAGTCGACCCTGCTCACCATCGCGGGCGGCCTCGACAGCCCCACCTCGGGCCGTGTCGTCGTCGAGGGCAACGACATCACCCGGGTCAGCCGCAAGGAACTGGCCGCCCTGCGCCGCCGCAGCATCGGCTACGTCTTCCAGGACTACAACCTCATACCCGCGCTGACCGCGGCCGAGAACGTCGCCCTGCCCCGCGAACTCGACGGGACGTCCGCCCGCAAGGCCCGCGTCTCCGCGCTCGCCGCGCTGGAGGAGATGGACCTCGGCCACCTCGCCGACCGCTTCCCGGACGAGATGTCCGGCGGCCAGCAGCAGCGCGTGGCCATCGCCCGCGCCCTGGTCGGCGACCGCCGGCTGGTCCTCGCCGACGAGCCCACCGGCGCCCTGGACTCCGAGACCGGCGAGTCCGTCCTCGCCCTGCTCCGCTCGCGCTGCGACGCGGGCGCGGCCGGCATCCTCGTCACCCACGAACCGCGCTTCGCCGCCTGGGCGGACCGGGTTGTCTTCCTGCGCGACGGCTCCGTCGTCGACGAGACCATGCGCAGCGACGCCGAGTCCCTGCTCGCGGCGGGCACCGCGCCCGGCTCCGCCGGTCAGGCGGGCGCCAAGTGACCGGCTGGTACCACTCCTGGCTCGCGGCGATCCGGATCGCCCGCCGCGACGCCTGGCGCTCCAAGGGCCGCAGCATCCTGGTCCTCGCCATGATCGCGGTGCCCATCCTCGGCGTCAGCGCCGTCGACGTGACGCTGCGCAGTGCGGAACTGACCGCCGAACAGAAACTGGACCGTGAACTCGGGGCCGCCGACGCACGGCTGAGCGACCCCGGCTGGGGCGGGCTGGCGATCTTCCAGCCGCCGGATGCCCGGCACGAGGGCGCGGAGCCGGTCGAAGGCTTCGACGCCTACCGCAACAAGCCCTTCCCCGAGGGCAAGGCGGACATCAGCAAGGCCGTCCCGGCGGGTGCCAAGGTCCTCACCAGCACCGCCGCGATGACCCGGCTGCGCACCACGCACGGCCTGCTCGACACCGAGGTCCGCGAGGTCAAGGCCGCCGACCCGATGGCGGCGGGCTGGCACACGCTGCTCGACGGGCGCTTCCCGGAGAAGGCCGGCGAGGTCGCCGCGACGGCGCACTTCCTGGAGGCCAGCGGGCTGAAGATCGGCGACACCGTCACCGCGCGTGCCCTCGACACCGAGTTCACCGTCGTCGGCGCCTACGAGCTTCCCGACAGCCTGGAGTCCGACCAGGTCACGGCCCCGCCCGGGACGTTCATCGAGCCCCTGAACAAGGCGCTGGAGAAGGCCGGACTGCCGGAGGCCGCGGGCACCGCCTCGTACTACGTCTCCGTCGGGGGCGACGGTTTCACGTGGAACATGGTCAAGGCCGCCAACGCCAAGGGCATCCAGGTCGACTCCCGTTCCGTGATCCTCTCCCCGCCGCCGAAGTCCGAGGTGCCGTACTTCAAGAGGAACGGCTCCGACCAGATGACCTACGGCAACGAGACCGAGCAGATGCTCATGGTCGCCGTGACCATCGTGGTCCTCGCCCTGCTGGAGATCTGCCTGCTGGCCGGACCCGCCTTCGCGGTGGGCGCCCGCCGCTCGCGCCGCCAGCTCGGTCTCGTCGGCGCCAACGGCGGCGACCGCCGCCACATCCGGGCCATCGTGCTCTCCGGCGGACTGGTCATCGGTGTGACCGCGGCCGTCGTCGGTACCGCCCTCGGCATCGCGCTGACCCTGGCGCTGCAGCCGGTCCTCGAAGAGACCATGGGCAAGCGGTTCGGCTCGTTCACCCTGCGCCCGCTGGAACTGCTCGGGATCGCCCTGGTCGCCGTGCTCACCGGTCTGCTGGCCGCGATCGTGCCCGCGATCACCGCCTCCCGGCAGTCCGTACTGACCTCGCTCACCGGCCGCCGCGGCGTGCGGAAGGCCAACCGCGTCCTGCCCGTGATCGGCGTGATCGCCGTCCTCATCGGTGCCGCGATCGCCCTGTACGGGTCGATGGCCAGCGACAGCTATCTCCTGGTCGCCGGTGGCAGCGCACTCGCCGAGCTGGGTGTCGTCGCACTGACCCCGGTCCTGGTCGGCGCGTTCGGCCGGATCGGCGGCTGGCTGCCGCTCTCCCCCCGGCTCGCCCTGCGCGACGCGGTGCGCAACCGGGGACGTACGGCACCCGCCGTCGCCGCGGTGCTGGCCGCCGTCGCCGGCACCGTCGCGGTGGCCACCTACGCCGCCAGCGAGGAGGCCAAGGACCGGGCCGGCTACCAGGCCCAGCTTCCGTACGGCAGCGGCTACGCCACGACCGACGAGGCGGGCGGGCGCGACGTGCCCGCGATCCGCACGGCCGTGCAGTCGAACACCTCCCTCGACGTGCTCGCCGATCTGCGACGCATCGTCGTCGGCAGCAGGAACTGCACCACGTACAGCGAGGAGAAGGAGTGCGGGCAGTTCCAGATCGTCGTCCCGAAGGCCAACCGGTGCCCGCTGTACGACGGCCCCGACGGACCTGAGTCCTTCTCCGTCCCCGAACGGCGCAAGCTGGCCAAGGACTGGCGCTGCGCCCCTGCCCACGAGGGCGGCACCGCGCCGTCCGCCAACGGCGTGACCGTCGGTGACGTGAACGCCCTGAAGGCGCTCGACATCACCGACCCCGGCGTGATCAACGCCCTCAAGCAGGGCAAGGCCGTCTCCTTCGACCGGGGCAACGTCGTCAACGGCAAGACCGGCATCCGTCTCATCACCGACCGCAAGAAGGCCGAGGAGGCGACCGCCGCCAACAAGGACGCACCGGGCGAGGTACGCCAGCTGCCGGTGCACCTGGCGCCGACGAGCGTCAACTCGTACGGCCTCGAACTGCTGGTGCCGCCCGCGCTGGCCGAGTCCGCCGGGTTCACCACCGTCCCGTTCGGCGTGCTCTTCTCCACCTCCGCACTGCCCAGCACCGAGCAGACGCAGGCGCTCTCGGCCGACTTCGACAAGGTCGGGCTGCAGGGCGGAATGATGGGCGGCTGGATCATCGAGTCCGGGTACAGCAGCAAGAACAGCATCGTGATGCTGGCCCTGACCGTGTTCGCCGGGCTGGTCACCATCGGTGCGGCAGGCATCGCCACCGGGCTCGCCCAGGCCGACGCCGAACCCGACCTGAAGACGCTCTCCGCGGTCGGCGCCCCGCCCCGGGTGCGCCGCACCCTCAGCGGGTTCCAGTGCGGAACGGTCGCCCTGATGGGGGTGGTCCTCGGCTCGGCGGCGGGTGTGCTGCCCGCGATCGGGCTGATACTCACCCGGCAGCGGCAGAACGAGGCCAACTTCCAGGACAGCCTCGACCAGGGCTGGGGCGGCAGTCCGTCGGCCGAGCTGGCCGTCGTGATCCCGTGGGAGACCCTGGCCGCACTGCTGGTCGCCGTACCGCTGGGCGCGGCGCTCCTCGCGGCGCTGGTCACCCGCTCGCGGGGCGCGCTGGCCCGCCGGGCGGAGGCCTGAGGCTCCGCCCCCGGCAGCGTCCGCACCCGGTACGTGCCGGAAGCTGTGCCCCCGTACGAAGGTGGATCACCTTTGTGCGGGGGCACACCCACTTGTGAAGCACGTGTACGAGACAATGTCGGCATGGAGATGCCGAGGAGTGAACGGTCGCAGGAGAGCCCCCAGGTCCTGGTCGTCGGACAGGACGGAATGGCGCTCGGCGGCGGTGACGACGAGTCGCGCGAGGTGCCTGTGACGGACATGGTGGAACAGCCCGCGAAGGTCATGCGGATCGGCAGCATGATCAAGCAGCTCCTGGAGGAAGTCCGCGCGGCTCCCCTGGACGAGGCGAGCCGGGTACGGCTCAAGGACATCCACGCCAGTTCGGTGAAGGAGCTGGAGGACGGGCTCGCCCCCGAGCTGGTCGAGGAGCTGGAGCGCCTGTCGCTGCCGTTCACCGAGGAGGCCATCCCCTCCGAGGCGGAACTGCGCATCGCGCAGGCCCAGTTGGTGGGCTGGCTCGAAGGGCTCTTCCATGGCATCCAGACCGCGCTGTTCGCCCAGCAGATGGCGGCCCGTGCCCAGCTGGAGCAGATGCGCAGGGCTCTGCCGCCGGGTGCCTCGCACGAGGAGGACGAGGACGGCGGCCAGACGGCGTCCCGCACGGGCGGACCGTACCTGTAAGGCCCCGCAGTCCCTCGTGAACACGACGCACAGGGCCCGGGTTCCTCCCGTACTGGGGTGAGGAACCCGGGCCCTGTGCTGTCCGGGGCGGTGTGCCCGGGGCGACGCGGGCTCGGCACGCAGGCGCGCGGCACGCAGGCGCGCGGCACGCAGGCGCGCGGCACGCGGGTGCTCGGCGCGGCGGGTGCTCGGCGCGGCGGGTGCTCGGCGCGGCGGGCGTCGAATGGTGCGGTCAGTTCGCGGTGAGGAGGATCTTGCCGATGTGGCTGCCCTCGTCGAGCGCCTTGTGGGCCTCGGACGCCTGGTCCATCGGGAAGACCCGGTCGACCACCGGCCGCACCCGGCCCGCGGCGATCATCGGCCACACGTGCTCACGGACGGCCGCCACGATGGCCGCCTTCTCTCCCAGCGGCCGGGCCCGCAGCGAGGTCGCCGTGATCGCGGCACGCTTGCGCAGCAGGGCGTTGAGGTTCAGCTCGCCCTTCACCCCGCCCTGGAGCCCGATGATGGCGAGCCGGCCGCTGGTGGCGAGCGCCTTCACGTTCTGGTCGAGGTACTTCGCACCGATGATGTCGAGGATGACGTCGGCACCCGCCCCGTCGGTGGCCTTGCGCAGTTCCTGGACGAAGTCCTGCTCGCGGTAGTCGATCAGGATGTCGGCGCCCAGCTCCGCACACTGCGCCAGCTTCTCCGGTCCGCCCGCCGTGACCGCGACGCGGGCGCCGACGGTCTTGGCCAGCTGGATCGCCATGGTGCCGATGCCGCTGGCCCCGCCGTGCACGAGCAGCGTCTCGGCCGGGCGCAGGTGGGCGATCATGAAGACGTTGGACCAGACCGTGGCGGTCACCTCGGGCAGTGCCGCCGCTGTCACCAGGTCCACTCCGTCGGGCACCGGCAGCAGCTGTCCGGCAGGCACGACGACCTTCTGCGCGTAGCCGCCGCCGGAGAGCAGCGCGCACACCTCGTCGCCGACGGCCCAGCCGTGCACCCCCGCGCCCAGCGCCACGATGCGGCCCGAGCATTCCAGTCCGGGGTAGCGGGAGGCGCCGGGCGGCGGGTCGTAGAAGCCCTGCCGCTGGAGCAGATCGGCGCGGTTGACCGCGCTCGCGGCGACCTCGACGAGGACCTCGCCCTCGTTCGGAACGGGGTCGGGGACCTCCGCCCAGACGAGTGCCTCGGGGCCACCGGGTTCAGGGATCGTGATCGCATGCATGGCCTCGAAACTACCCCTGGTGCCCGGGATCAGTCCGAAGGGCCCGGACAACGGCCCCCGGACCGGTGAAGCGCCGCCGCTATTCCGCCGAGGTGAGCCGCACGCTGTTGCCCCCGTCGGCGGCCGGTGAGGCCCGGACGATCGAGATCACCCGGTCCGTGATCTGGAGCGGGCTCGCCTGCGGGTCGTCGTAGCCGAGCAGCCGGTGTCCGCGCAGCACGCTCACCACCAGGTCCTCGGTCTCCCGGACGTTCTTGCCGACCTCGCTCTTTATGACCGGTCGCTCGATCAGGTCGAGACCGCTGCCCTGCTGGATGAGGTCCTCCATCACGGTGCCCGCGCTCGGGCTGAGCACCGAGAGGCCGAGCAGCCGGCCCGCCGCGCTCGCGCTGGTGATCACGGCATCGGCCCCGGACTGGCGCAGCAGCGGGGCGTTCTCCTCCTCGCGGACCGCGGCGACGATCTTGGCTCCGCGGTTGAGCTGCCGGGCGGTGAGGGTGACGAGGACCGCGGTGTCGTCGCGCTGGGTGGCGATGACGATCTGCCGGGCCCGCTGGAGTTCGGCCCGCAGCAGCACGTCGCTGCGGGTCGCGTCGCCCACCACCCCGGTCAGTCCCTCGGCGTTGGCCGTCTCGATGACCTTGGCACTCGGGTCGACGACGACGATCTGTTCCTTCTTGAGGCCGGTCGCGAAGAGGGTCTGCATCGCGGACCTGCCCTTCGTACCGAAGCCGATGACAACGGTGTGGTCACGCAACTGGGACCTCCAGCGATTCAGCCGGAACTCTTCGCGGGTCCGCTCGGTGAGGACTTCGAGAGTGGTGCCGACGAGGATGATCAGAAAGAGCACGCGCAGCGGTGTCACGAGCAGCACGTTGGTGAGCCGTGCGCCGTCGCTGTACGGGACGATGTCGCCGTACCCGGTGGTGGAGAGGGTGACGGTCGAGTAGTAGATGGCGTCGAGGAGATCGACCCCGCCGTCGGAGTTGTCGTGATAGCCGTCGCGGTCGACCCATACGATCAGCACGGTCACCGCGAGCACGACCAACGCCATCATCAGGCGCTTGGCGACCTGTCGCAGGGGCCGCTCGACCACCTGCTTCGGCAGCTTCACCGGAGCGGCGTTCAGCTGCTCCTCGGCGCCTCGGGCCATGGCATCGTCGCCGGGCAGTTTCACGTGAAACATCCTTCGCTCGGGCCAGGGGCCTCAACGGCGCAACATCGTCGGCACAGTTTCACGTGAAACATCCCTCGGCCCACGGTAGATCGAGAATCTCCAACTCTTCTCCAGCTCGCGCCCCACCGGGCAGCACAACGGCCAGGCCGTCGGCGGCGGCGATCCCCCGCAGCATCGCCGGACCGTTGTAGTGCAGCGGTACGGCGTGCTCGGCGCCGGTGCGGTGATCGGCGCGGTGGGTGACGGGGACGAGCCGGGTGGAGACGGGATGGCCGGGGATCTCGTCACGCACGGGGGCCCGGTACGGCTCGGGCACGGGCCGGTGCGCGAGGGCTCGCAACAGCGGCTCGGCCAGCGTGAGCAGCCCGGACACGGCGGCCAGAGGGTTGCCGGGGAGCCCCACCAGGTGGGTGTCGGGGGCGAGTCGGGCGAGCAGCATGGGGTGGCCGGGGCGTACTTCGACGCCGTCGACGAGGATTTCGGCGCCCGTTCCGGCCGCGGTTTCGAGGAACGGCCGGACATGGTCGACCGGTCCCGCCGCCGTACCGCCGGTGGTGACGATCACGTCGGCCTCCGAACCGAGGATCGCCTTGCGCAGCGCCTGCGGGTCGTCGCCCAGGCAACGGGTGTCGAGTACTTCGGCTCCCAGCGCGCGCAGCCAGGGCGCGAGCAGCGGGCCGAGCGCGTCGCGGACCATGCCGTCCCGGGGAAGCCCCGCGGTCAGCAACTCGTCGCCCAGGACGAGCACTTCGACGGTGGGCCGGGGGATCGTCAGCAGAGCGTCGTACCCGGCGGCGGCAGCCAGTCCGAGCGCGGCCGGGGTGACCACCGAGCCCGCGGGCAGCAGGTGGTCACCGGTCCGGCACTCCTGGCCGCGCGGGCGGATGTCCTGACCGGGGATCACTTCGCGCAGTGCGTGCAGCCGCAGCTTGGTCTCGTCGGTCCTGGCGTGCTCGCTGCGGATGACGGCGGTGGCCTCGGTGGGGATCCGGGCGCCGGTGGCGATCCGTACGGCCTCGCCGTCAGCCAGGGGTTCGGCGGTGGCGCGGCCCGCGAGGATGCCCGCGCCTTCCTGGAAGGACCACGGTCCCGGGCCCGCCACCGCCCAGCCGTCCATGGCGGAGGTGTCGAAGGACGGCAGGTCGGTGAGTGCTTCGAGCGGCTCGGCGAGCACTTGGCCGAGTGCCTGGTCGAGGGGTACGCGGCGGGGGCGGGCGGGGGCGGCGTACCCGGCGCGGGTCGCGGTGGCGCGGGCCTCGGCCCAGGGGGTGGCCGCGGGGTGGGTGGGGGGCGCCGATGCGTTCTCGGCGCGGGCGGTCCGGGCGGGGTCGGCCGGGGAGGAGCTGGTGGTGGGGTGGGGGTCGGCGGGACCGGAGGCGGTGTGCGCCGGGTCGGGCTGTCCCGGGTTCGCTCCTGCTGCCGGGCCCCCCGCCGTGCCCGGTCCGGGGCCCGCCCCCGTACCGGCTGCGGCGGCCGGGCCGGGGAAGGCCGGCTGTTCGCGGCTGACCAGGGCGAGCGCCTGCTCGATCCCGTCGATCTCTCCGTACTCCGGTCCGCTCATGAGGGGCCCGCCTCGGTGGTCCCGGGGGAGTCGTCGGGACCGGCGCCCGACGGGGCTTCGCCCGGTGGGGTGCCGGCCTGCTGCGACTCCGCCACCCAGCGCGCGGCCAGGGCGGTGGCCTTGCGGACGGCTTCGGCGACGGCCTCGGGGCCCTCGCCACCGGCCCGTCCGGCCGCGTACCCGACGAGGAAGGTCGTCAGGGGGGCGGCGGGCCGGGCGATGCCGTGCGCGGCGTCGCGCGCGAGGTCGAGGAGGAGGGGGATGTCGACGTCGACATCGACATCGAGTTCGTCCTTGACTGCGGTGATCCATTCATCCAACACGTGCCCATGCTCCCTGATACGGGCGCGGGCCGTCGCGATGTCCTCCCAGGTGTCGCAGTCGAAGGAGGCCGTGGGGGCGGCGGCGGTGACGCGGACGAGGTCGAGTTCCGCGGTGAGCAATCGGAGCGGCAGCCCGGCGAGCGTGCCGTACTCCGTTTCCAGCAGCGCGAGTTCGCGTCGGAGCGGTTCTGCCCGGTACACGGCGACGAGCGGCTGGTCGCGTCCGCCGGCGTCGACCAGCATCGCGCCTTCCACCTGGTGCGCGTCCTCGGCTGTGTCCAGGGCGCGTACGAGAGCACTCACCGTCGCCCGGTCGACGAAGGGCAGGTCCACCGAGAGCACGACGACGAGGTCCGCCCCGGTCTCCCGCGCCCCGGCGCCGAGCGCGGCCAGCGGGCCGCCGCCCGGCGGCTCCTCGCGCGTCCAGGTCACCGGGCGGGCGGTGGCCCGGCGGCCACCGACCACGACGGTCGTGCCCGCCCCGCCACAGGCCGTCAGCACCCGGTCGAGCAGGGGCCGTCCGCCCACCGGCACGGCCGCCTTGTCCACTCCGCCGAGCCGCCGCCCGGCACCACCCGCCAGCACTACGGCGTCGTACGCGTCGGACCCCGGGGCACTCTTCGCACTCATGCACCGAAGTATGTACGCCCCGCAACACCGGGACCGGGCGCGACGGAGGCAGGCCCCGCACGGGAGCGGGCCGTACGGATACGGGACGTGCGGGCGGGGGCCGTACGGGTGCGGGCCGACCCTTCGGACGCATGGCACTGCCTCCGGGTGCGGGGCCTCGCCTCCGGATACTCAGAGCGTGCGCAGCAGCAGCTCCGGGTGTTCCACACAGTCGGCGACGTACCGCAGGAAGCCCCCGGCCGTACCTCCGTCGCAGACCCGGTGGTCGAAGGTCAGCGACAGCTGGACCACCTGGCGGACCGCCAACTCCCCCTCGTGCACCCACGGCTTGGGCACGATGCGGCCGACCCCCAGCATGGCCGCCTCCGGGTGGTTGATGATCGGGGTGGACCCGTCGACGCCGAACACGCCGTAGTTGTTGAGCGTGAAGGTGCCGCCGGTGAGCTGGACCGGGGTGAGCTTGCCGGCCCGCGCCGCATCGGTCAGCCGCACCAGTTCCTCGCCCAGCGACTCCACGTTCCGCGTGTGGGCGTCACGCACGACCGGGACGACCAGGCCCCGTTCCGTCTGCGCGGCGAATCCGAGGTGCACCTCGGGCAGCCGCACCACTTCGCGCGCCTCGGTGTCCACGGTGGAGTTGAGCTCCGGGAACCTGGCGAGGGCCGCCGTGCAGATCCGGGCGAGCAGCGCCAGCACCGAGACCTTGGGGCCGCCGCCCACGCTGTTCATCGACGCCCTGGCCGCCATCAGCGCCGTCGCGTCGGCGTCGACCCAGCAGGTGGCGTCCGGTATCTCGCGGCGGCTGCGGGACAGCTTGTCGGCCACCGCGCCCCGCACGCCCTTGAGCGGGATCCGCTCGCCGCCGGCGGGAGAGACCGTGGACGCGAGCGCCGGAGCCGCGACCGCTGCCGCGACGGGCCGAGGCTGCTGTATCGCCCGTTCCACGTCGGTGCGCAGGATGAGCCCTTCGGGCCCCGATCCGCTCAGCGCCCGCAGATCGAGCCCGTTCTCACGGGCCAGCCGCCGCACCAGCGGCGAGATCACCGGCACGGGCCCGGTGTGCGCGACGGGAGCCGGCGCGGCCGGCACCGGAGCGACGGAAGCACGAGCAGCCGGAGCAGGGGCGGGAGAGGCCGGTGCGGGCGGTATCGGCGCGGAAGGCGTCGGCGCGGGAGCCGTCGGTACGGCCGTGGTGGCAGCCCCGTCGAGCCGCACCCGGCGGCGGCGGGCCGCCGGTGCCGTGGTGCCGTAGCCCACCAGGACATTGCCCGAGCCCGAGCCCGCATCCGCTTCAGCACCGGTGGCCGCGCCCGCGGGCGCACTCCCCCCGGAAGCCGCGCCGCTGTGGGCGGTGGTGACCGGCCCGCTGCCGTCCGCGGGCGTGTCCGCGCCGACCGCCACCGTCAACAGCGGCGACCCGACGGGCAGTTCCGTGCCCTCCTCGCCGAAGCGGGCCGTCACCACACCTCCGTACGGGCACGGCACCTCGACCATCGCCTTGGCCGTCTCGACCTCGACCACCGGCTGGTCGACGGCGACGACATCGCCCACCTCCACCAGCCAGCGCACGATCTCCGCCTCGGTCAGCCCTTCGCCGAGGTCCGGCAGTTTGAACTCCAGCACCTGAGCCATCTCACGCCTCCCACTGGAGTCGCGCGACCGCGTCCAGCACCCGGTCGACACCCGGCAGGTGGTGGCGTTCCAGCATCGGCGGCGGATAGGGGATGTCGAGCCCGGCGACCCGCAGCACCGGAGCCTCCAGGTGGTGGAAGCAGCGCTCCGTGACGCGCGCGGCGATCTCGCCGCCGGGTCCGCCGAAGCCGGTGGACTCGTGGACGACGACCGCCCGCCCGGTGCGCCGTACCGAAGCGGCCACCGTCTCGTCGTCGAACGGGACCAGCGAGCGCAGGTCCACGACCTCCAGGTCCCAGCCCTCGGCCGTGGCCGCCTCGGCGGCCTCCAGGCACACCGGCAGCGAGGGGCCGTAGGTGATCAGGGTGGCGCTCCGGCCGGGGCGCCGTACGACGGCCTTGCCTATCGGTGCGACGGCGGCCGGGGCGTCCGGCGACCAGTCGGCCTTCGACCAGTACAGCCGCTTGGGCTCCAGGAAGACCACCGGGTCGTCGGAGGCGATGGCCTCGCGCAGCATCCCGTAGGCGTCCTCCACGGTCGCCGGGGTGACGACGTGCAGGCCGGGGGTCGCCATGTAGTACGCCTCGGAGGAGTCGCTGTGGTGCTCGACGCCGCCGATGCCGCCGCCGTACGGGATCCGGATGGTCAGCGGCATCGCGAGGGTGCCGCGCGTGCGGTTGCGCATCTTGGCGACATGGCTGACGAGCTGCTCGAACGCCGGGTAGGCGAAGGCGTCGAACTGCATCTCGACGACCGGCCGCAGCCCGTACATCGCCATGCCGACGGCCGCCCCGAGGATGCCGGCCTCGGCGAGCGGCGTGTCCGTGCAGCGGTCCTCGCCGAACTCCTTGGCCAGGCCGTCGGTGATCCTGAAGACGCCGCCGAGCGCGCCGACGTCCTCGCCCATGACGTGTACCGACGGGTCCTCGGCCATCGCGTCGCGCAGGGCCCGCTGGAGGGCCTGGGCCATGCTGGCGGGTTTCGCCGCCGTCTTCTTCTCGGCCACGGTGGTCATCGCCCCGCACCTTCCGCTTCGTTCTCCGCCTCGGCGTCCAGCTCGGCCCGCAGCCGGGTCTCCTGCTCCCTGAGCTGCGCTGTCCGCTCCGCGTACACATGGGTGAACAGGTCCATCGGGTCGAGCACCGCGTCCGCGTTCATCCGCGCCCGCAGGTCGGCCGCCATCGTCTCGGCGGCGTCCCTGGCCTCGCGTATGCCCTCGTCGTCCAGCAGCCCGCGCTCGGTCAGCTCGCGCTCCAGCAGGACGATCGGGTCGTGGTCGCGCCAGGCCTCCACCTCGGCGTCGCCCCGGTAGCGGGTGGCGTCGTCGGCGTTCGTATGGGCTTCCATCCGGTACGTCACGGCCTCGATCAGCGTGGGGCCGCCGCCGCGCCGGGCCCGCTCCACCGCCTCGGACAGCACTTCGTGCATGGCCGCCGCGTCGTTCCCGTCGACCAGCCGGCCGGGCATTCCGTAGCCGACGGCCTTGTGGGCGAGCGAGGGGGCAGCGGTCTGCTTGGCCAGCGGTACGGAGATCGCGAAGCCGTTGTTCTGCACGAGGAAGACGACCGGGGCCTGCCAGACCGCGGCGAAGTTCAACGCCTCGTGGAAGTCGCCCTCGCTGGTGCCGCCGTCGCCCACCAGCGCCAGCGCGACCACGTCGTCGCCCTTCAGGCGGGCTGCGTGCGCCAGCCCCACCGCGTGCGGCAGCTGGGTCGCCAGCGGGGTGGAGAGCGGCGCGATCCGCACCTCGCGCGGGTCGTATCCGGTGTGCCAGTCACCGCGCAGCAGCGTCAGCGCCTGCACGGGGTCCAGGCCCCGCGCGACCGCGGCGAGGGTGTCCCGGTACGAGGGGAAGAGCCAGTCCTGGTCCTTCAGCGCCAGCGCTGCGGCCACCTCACAGGCCTCCTGGCCGGTGCTGGAGGGGTAGACGGCGAGCCTGCCCTGCCGGGTGAGGGCGGTGGCCTGCGCGTTGTACCTCCGGCCGCGCACCAGCTCCGTGTAGAGCCTGCGCATCAGGGCGGGGTCGATTCCGGCCGCGGCCTCGGTGCCGAGGACCCGGTACGGCTCGGGGTCGGGCAGCAGCGGGGCGGGGTCGGTGCGGGGCTTCCAGGCCGGCGGCGGGCTCGGCCGGTAGGCCGTGCTGCCCGGCATCTCTTGAATCGTCACGACGAACACCTCCTCTGGGAGCGGTACACAGGCGCGCATGGCGGCCGGCGGGAGCGCCCGGTCTCGAACCCGAGATGTGGCGCGTCTCACCTACCGATTGTTCGGTCGTGGATGCAGTTTGGCTACAGGCGGCCCCACCCTGTGGACAAACGGTTCTTCGGGGCCTGGGATGGGAACAGGACGTCCATGAGGGGGAGGCGAGGACGCATGCCAGCTGAACAAATGGCCGGATCGGGTGACGGTTTTCGCGGGAATCCCGAAGATGTCCACAGGCCAACGCCCCCGGCGAGGCCGCTGGACGCCATCGACCAGGACATCCTGCGCATGCTCCAGACGGACGGCCGCGCCTCGATACGGTCGGTCGCCGAGCGCGTCCACGTTTCGCGGGCCAACGCCTACGCGCGGATCAACCGGCTCATCGACGACGGCGTGATCCGTGGCTTCAGCGCCCGAGTGGACCACGAAAGGGCAGGTCAGGGCGCCTCCGCGTACATCACCCTGAAAATCGTCCAGAACTCCTGGCGGACGGTCCGCGAGGAACTCCAGGCGCTTCCCGGCGCCGCCCACATCGCGCTGGTCAGCGGGGACTTCGACGTCCTGCTGCTGGTCCACACCCCGGACAACAGAACGCTGCGCGAGCTGGTCCTGACGAAGATCCAGGCCATACCGGAGGTGCTCAGCACCCGCACCCTGCTGGTCTTCGAGGAGACGGACCTGGATCCGCAGGAGCGGGACGCCGGTCCCACCGGTTGAGACACCGGGCCCGCCGGACCGGGACGCCTGCCGGATCAGCTCCGGTCGGCGGCCCCGGCCGCCCGCCCGCAGCCCGCGCGGTCCCCGGAACCGCGCCTCTCAGCCGAGGCGCCGCGCCTCTCAGCCGGTGCGCAGCCCGTCGAAGGCCATCCGCACCAGGGTGTCCACCAGCTGGTCCTGGTCCGCCGCGCCGTCCGGGTGCGGCCGGTACCACTCGACCAGCGAGTTAATCATGCCGAAGAGCAGTCGGGTGGCCAGCCGGATGTCCACGTCCGCCCGCAGGTCCCCGTCCGCGGCGGCGGCCTTCAGCAGGTCCGCGACCCGCTGGTCGAACTCGCGGCGCCGCTCCAGCGCCCACCGTTCGGTCTGCGTGTTGCCGCGCACCCGCAGCAGCAGGGTCACATACGGCAGCTCCGCCATCAGCACCTCGACGGTGCGCCGGGTGACGTACTCGACCCGCTCGACGGCCCGCCCGCGCTGCGCCCGCGGTTCCTCCAGGATGGCGAACAGCCCGTCCAGTGCCCGGCTGACCGCGCGCCGCAGCAGCTCCTCCTTGCCGGAGACGTGGTGGTAGATCGAGGACTTGGAGATTCCGGCGGCCTTGGAGAGGTGCTCCATCGACGTGCCGTCGTAACCGCGCTCGTTGAAGACCCGCACCGCCACGGCGAGCAGCGTCTCGGGGGTGTACGTGTCCCGCTTGCCGGCGGCGCCCGTACGGTCCCCGCCGGTGCGCTCCGTGGTGGTCATGAGGTGGACTCCTGCTCTGCGTACCCCTGCCGGTAGTGCGCCAGGGAGGGTGCGTAACGGCCGGTGGGGCAGCGTGCGTGCAGCGCGGTGAGCAGGTCGAAGGACCAGTCGCCGGTGAGGTCGCGGCCCCATTCCAGTGGACCGCGCGGGTAGTTGACGCCCAGCCGCATCGCGGTGTCGATGTCCTCGGGGGTGGCGACGCCCTTCGCGACCGCGTCCAGGGCCAGGTCGACGAGCATGGCGACCGTCCGGCCGACGATCATGCCGGGCATGTCGCCGATGACACTGACGTCCTTGCCGAGCGCCTGGAAGAGCCCGACGGCCTCCTTGAGGGTCTCCTCGGACACGTCGTCGGAGGCGGAGAGGGCGATCCGGGTGGCCGCCCGGTAGTCGAGCGCCAGGTCGAAATAGACGACGTCGCTGTACTCGACGGAGGTGTTGCCGTCGACGAGGGACAGCTGTCCGCCGCCGGGCAGCCCGATGTACGCGCCGTCGGCGGACACCTTCTTCACCTCGATCCCGTCCGTCTCCTCCAGCATCACGACCACCTCGGCGGCCGGGCCGAAGTCCCCGGCGACGGTGATCTGCGCGGGCGCGGCCTCCGGAGCGGCCGTGTGCGGCGCGGGCCGCTCGGTCCCCTCCGCGTACGGGAACCAGCCGTGCCCCGTCTTCCTGCCGAGCCGCCCCGACTCGACCAGCCGGCGCTGCGGCAGCGAGGGCACGAACTTGGGGCTCTGGTGGAAGGCCTCCCAGACGGACCGCGAGACCGCCTCGTTGACGTCCTGGCCGATCAGGTCGGTCAGCTCGAACGGGCCCATCCGGAAGCCGCCGGACTCGCGCAGCACGGCGTCGATGGTGGCCGGGTCGGCGGCCTGCTCCTCGTAGACCGCGAAGGCCTCGGCGTAGAAGGGGCGGGCGATCCGGTTGACCAGGAAGCCCGGGGTGTCCGCGCAGCGCACCGGCGTCTTCCCCCAGCCGAGCACCGTGTCGTACGCGCGCGTGGCCGCGTCCTCGTCCGTGGCGAAGCCGCTGACGACCTCGACGAGGGGCAGCAGCGGAGCCGGGTTGAAGAAGTGCATACCGACGAACCGGCCGGGGTGGCGGAGCCCTCCGGCGATGGCCGTGACGGAGAGCGAGGAGGTGTTCGTGGCGAGCAGGCAGTCGGTGGCGACCAGCTCCTCCAGGGAGCGGAACAACTGCTGCTTGACCGGCAGTTGTTCCACGATCGCCTCGACGACGAGCGCCGCCCCGGACAGGTCGCGCAGGTCGTGCGCGGGGCGCAGCCGCTCCAGCGCTTCCCGCGCCTCCCCGGCGTCGAGGCGGCCCTTCTCGACCAGTCGCTCCACGCGCGCGCGTACGGCGCTGTCCGCCGCCGTGGTGCGCTCGGCGTCCACGTCGAAGAGGAGCACGGGGTGCCCCGCCATGAGGGCGACCTGGGCGATGCCCTGGCCCATGGTGCCTGCGCCGACGACGGCGACGGTGCGGTCGCGCTCGATTGCTGTCATACGGCCAATCCTCCCGGACGAGATGTGCAGGGCTTTACGTCGGCCCCCTTGTCCCGACCGATCGTTCGGTTACTCTAACTTCTGTCCGCCTCTTTCCGCCCGCCTTCGCCCGTCGAGGAGTTGGTCCGCCGCAATGCAGTCGTCCCGGAAACTGACAGAGCTGACCGAGGCCCACCGGCCCACACTGGAGAAGGCCCTCGACGCGGTCCGCACCCGTGAGTACTGGTCGCCGCACCCCGAGCACCCGAAGGCGTACGGGGAGAGCGCGGCGGCGGACGGCCTCGCCGCGTTCGAGGCGCTGAAGAACACCCGCTTCGACCTGGGCGACCAGCCCGGCACCGACGCCTGGGTGGGCGGCTCGGCCGCCGAGGGCGGCGAGGTGTCGCCCTACGGCCCCGAGCTGGGGATCTCCTACCCGCACGCCGACATCGACGTGCTGCTGCCCGCGATGCGCACGGGCATGGCCGCCTGGCGGGACGCGGGCCCGGAGGCGCGCGCCGTGGTCTGTCTGGAGATCCTGGCCAGGATCAGCGCCCGTACGCACGAGTTCGCGCACGCGGTGATGCACACCAGCGGGCAGGCGTTCATGATGGCGCTCCAGGCGGGCGGTCCGCACGCCCAGGACCGCGGTCTGGAGGCGGTGGCGTACGCCTATGCGGAGCAGACCCGGGTCCCCGGCACCGCAGACTGGTCCAAGCCGCAGGGCAAGCGCGACCCGCTCAACCTGTCGAAGTCGTTCACGTCGGTGCCGCGCGGCATCGCCCTGCTGATCGGCTGCAACACCTTCCCCACCTGGAACGGCTACCCGGGCCTCTTCGCCTCGCTGGCCACCGGCAACCCGGTGCTGGTCAAGCCGCACCCGCGCGCCGTGCTGCCGCTCGCCATGACGGTGAAGACGGCCCGTGAGGTGCTGTCCGAGGCGGGATTCGATCCGAACCTGGTCGCCCTGACCGCCGAGCGGCCGGGCGAGGGCATCGCCAAGACTCTGGCCACCCGCCCCGAGGTCAAGATCATCGACTACACGGGTTCGACTGCCTTCGGAGACTGGCTGGAGGCCAACGCCCGTCAGGCGCAGGTCTACACGGAGAAGGCCGGCGTCAACACGGTCGTCGTCGACTCCACCGACGACTACAAGGGCATGCTCTCCAACCTGGCCTTCTCGCTGTCGCTGTACAGCGGCCAGATGTGCACCACCCCGCAGAACCTGCTGATCCCGCGCGACGGCATCGGCACGGACGCCGGGCCCAAGTCGTACCACGAGGTCGTCGAGGACCTCGCGAAGTCGGTGGGCGGTCTGCTCGGCGACGACGCCCGCGCGAACGCGCTGCTCGGCGCGCTGGTGAACCCGGACGTGAAGGCCCGCCTGGAGACCGCGGCCGGGCTGGGCGAAGTAGCCCTGGCCAGCCGGGAGATCAGCAACCCCGACTTCCCGGACGCGACGGTCCGCACCCCCGTCATGGTCAAGCTGGACGGCGCCAAGCCGGACGCCGAGGCGGCCTACATGTCCGAGTGCTTCGGCCCGGTCTCCTTCGCCGTCGCCGTCGACTCCACGGACGACGCCCTCGCCCTGCTGCGCCGCACCGTCCGCGAGAAGGGTGCGATGACGGTCGGCGCGTACACCACCTCTCCCGAGGTGGAGCGGGCCGTCGAGGAGGTCTGCCTGGAGGAGTCCGCGCAGCTCTCCCTCAACCTGACGGGCGGGGTCTATGTGAACCAGACCGCCGCCTTCTCCGACTTCCACGGCTCCGGCGGCAACCCTGCGGCCAACGCCGCCCTCTGCGACGCCGCGTTCGTCGCCAACCGCTTCCGGACGGTGGAGGTTCGCCGCCAGGCCTGACCCCCGACGCACGACCCCGAGAACGAATGCCGTGCCCCGAGCCCCCCAAGCCGGGTCACGGCATTCCTCGTTTCACGTGAAACACGACGCCCCGAGCGGAGCACACCGTCCACCGGCCGACGACGCCCCGCCGACGACGCGACGTTTCACGTGAAACACGGCAACGCGCTACGAGATCTCCGCGTACCGCTGCACCCACGCGTGCATCGCGATGGCCGCCGCGGCGCCCGCGTTGATCGACCGGGTCGAACCGAACTGGGCGATCGAGCAGACCATCGACGCGTGCTTGCGCGCCTCTTCGGTCAGCCCCGGCCCCTCCTGCCCGAACAGCAGCACACACCGCTTCGGCAGCACCGTCCGCTCCAGGGGCACCGCACCGGGAAGGTTGTCGATGCCGATGATCGGTACGTCCTCGGCCACCGCCCACGCGGTCAGCGACTCGGTGTCGGGATGGTGGCGGACGTGCTGGTAGCGGTCGGTGACCATGGCCCCGCGCCGGTTCCAGCGGCGGCGGCCCACGATGTGGATCTCCTTGGCGAGGAAAGCGTTCGCCGTCCGCACCACCGACCCGATGTTGAAATCGTGGCCCCAGTTCTCGACGGCCACATGGAAGTCGTGCCGCCGGGTGTCCAGATCGGCGACGATCGCCTCACGCGTCCAGTAGCGGTAGGGGTCCACCACATTGCGGCGGTCGCCGTGCGCGAGCAGCTCCGGGTCGTACCGCTCGCCCTCCGGCCACGGCTCGGGGTGCGGCCCGACACCGATCGCGGTGCCGAAGCCCTCGTCGTACTGCGTCGGCTCGTCGCCGTCCGGCTCGGCGTCTGTGGTGTTCTCGCTGCTCACCCCACGAGCGTACGGGGCTGTTCCTCCGGGTCCGTACGGCGCTGCCGCACCGCCTTGTCCGCCGGGGACCCCAGCACCTTGTCCCGCAGCCGTGTGACGCGTCCGCCCAGCCACACGAGGAAGACCGTCGGCAGGAACACCGCGTCCGCGGCGATCATCGCCAGCGAGAAGAACGGCAGCCCGAGAAGCACGGCGATGCTCGCGTGTTCCACGATCATGAGCGCCAGCAGCACGTTCTTCACGCGCCGGTTGAACAGCGTGAACGGGAACGCGACCTGCACGATCACCGTTCCGTACGTCACCAGCATCACCATCACCCCACTCGTCGCGAGCAGCCCGGAGAGGCCCGGCCAGGGGGTGAAGTAGTCGAGGTGCAGCGGGTAGTAGATCGCGGTGCCGTCCTGCCAGCGCGAGCCCTGCACCTTGTACCAGCCGGCCGTCGCGTAGACGAAGCAGACCTCGGCCATGATGACGAGCAGTGCCGCGTTGTGCAGGAGGTTCGTCAGGACGTCCAGCAGGAGCCTCGGCTCGCCGTCCGCGTACCGGCACACCGCCCACCAGAGGGCGTGGGCCAGCAGCAGCGTCCAGAAGACCAGCAGCCAGCCCCAGCTCATCACGTCGGCGAAGGTGACCGCCGCGAGGGCGACGCCGAGCACCGTCCACAGTGCGGGGCCCACCCGGTCCCGTACGACCGCGGCGACCGCCCCGCCCGCGGCCCGCACCCGGCGGGCGTCCAGCGACCACACCTGGGCGCAGCGGGTCAGCACCAGGTACATCGCCATCAGGTGGATGACGTTGTCGCCGCCGTCGCCCATGAAGACGCTGCGGTTCTGGAGCGACAGCACGCCGATCATGAACAGGACGGACATGGTCCGGGTGCGCCAGCCGAGCATCAGCAGGACACAGGCCGCCATCGACACGACGTACACGAACTCGAACCAGAAGGCGCTGTCCGACCACATCAGGACGCTGAACGCCTTGTTGTCGGTGACGATCTGCTGCGCCATGTCCCAGCCCCACGGGCCCCGGGGCCCGTACAGCTCGTGACGGTGCGGGAGCTCGCGCAGCAGGAAGAGCAGCCAGGTCCCGGAGAAGCCGATGCGGATGATGGCGGTCTGGTACGGGCCGAGGGCTGCCGAGGTGACGCGCTGGACGCCCCGCCGCAGGCTGCCGAGGAGCTTGCGGTCGAGACCGCGGAAGCGTTTCTTGGGCGTGGCCGCAGGGGTCGGTGCCGACGCGGGGGCCGGGGCGGTCGCGGGATTCTGCGTGCTCACTTGGTCACCCCTGCCTCTTCGGCGTCCTTCGTGAGGTCGGCCGGTGTCACCGTCCACCAGGGCAGCAACCGGTACGAGGGCGTGGTGGCGACCTTCTCCGTGCTCCACGGCGGGGGCTTCACCACGGTCGTGCGCGAGCGCACCTGGATGCGGACGACGGCGCCGCCCATGTCGAGCTCGGACATGCGGTCCAGCACGATGCGCCGTATGTAGCGCTCGGAAAGGTCGCCGCGCATACCGAGGGACCGGTTCTTCTCGTCGTGCCAGCCGAGGTAGAAGTCCCAGCCGCGGCGCAGTTCGTTCTGGACGGTGTGGCTGGGCAGCAGGCTGCCGCGGATCTCGGCCGCGTCCCGTGCGGTCAGGTCGATCCACTCGGTGGTGCGCCACTGGCCGCTCTTGGTGCGGATCTGGGCGCGGGCCTGAACGGCGACGTTCTGCTGGAGCGGGTTGGGCGCGAAGAGCTTCCAGTTCTGCTCGAACTCGGGATTGATCCAGGCGTCGATCGCCCGCGCGTTCTGTTTGCTCACCGTGTTGGACGGGCTGACGTGCAGGAAGACCATGCCGAGGTGGACCAGAGCGGTGACCCCGATGAGCGCGAGCGCGAGCGCCGCGACGACCCGGGAGCGGAAGGAGAGGCCGGCGATTCCGGTCTTCTCCGAGGCTTCGGCCGAATCGGCGGGCACCGCTCCGTCGCTGGTGACGGGGCCGGTCCCGGCCTTTTCGTCGTACGAATCCATCCCGCCCCGATCAGCACGTGTCGGCCAGTTATCCACAGAGGTTGACACCCTACGGGCCGCCGCCCCACCATTGAAGCCATTGAACCGAACGATCGGTCGGTAGGTGGCACAGGGGGCCAGGATGACGACAGTGACGGCAGGGCAGACTCCGCCCGGGACGGAAGCCGCGACCGAAGCGGCCAACGAAGCGGCGTTCAACACCGCGGTCGCCGCCGAGGAGCGCATCGAACCGCGGGACTGGATGCCGGACGCCTACCGTGCCTCCCTGGTCCGGCAGATCGCCCAGCACGCGCACTCCGAGATCATCGGCATGCAGCCGGAGGCGAACTGGATCACCCGTGCCCCCTCCCTGCGCCGCAAGGCGATCCTGATGGCGAAGGTGCAGGACGAGGCGGGCCACGGCCTGTACCTCTACAGTGCCGCCGAGACGCTCGGCACCAGCCGCGAAGAACTGCTCGACAAGCTCCACTCCGGCCGCCAGAAGTACTCGTCGATCTTCAACTACCCGACCCTGACCTGGGCCGACGTCGGTGCGATCGGCTGGCTGGTGGACGGCGCCGCCATCACCAACCAGGTCCCGATCTGCCGCTGCTCCTACGGGCCCTACGCCCGCGCCATGGTCCGCATCTGCAAGGAGGAGTCCTTCCACCAGCGCCAGGGGTACGAGTCCCTGCTCGCGCTGTCGAACGGCACTCCCGAGCAGCACGCGATGGCACAGGACGCGGTGAACCGGTGGTGGTGGCCGTCCCTGATGATGTTCGGCCCGCCCGACGACGAGTCCTCGCACTCCGCCCAGTCCATGGAGTGGAAGATCAAGCGCCACTCCAACGACGAGCTGCGCCAGCGCTTCGTCGACATCGCCGTCCCGCAGGCCGAGTCCCTGGGTCTCACCCTCCCCGACCCCGACCTGCGGTGGAACGAGGAGCGCGGGCACCACGACTTCGGCGCCATCGACTGGGCCGAGTTCTGGGACGTGCTCAAGGGCAACGGCCCCTGCAACGAGCAGCGGATCACCCAGCGCCGCCGGGCACACGACGAGGGCGCCTGGGTGCGCGACGCCGCCGCGGCGTACGCGGACAAGCACAGCGCGAGCGGCACACGCCGTACGAGCGCGGAGAACACGAGGGGGACGGCAGCATGACCGGCACGGCTTCGCACCACGACTGGCCGCTGTGGGAGGTGTTCGTGCGCTCGCGCCGCGGACTGTCCCACACGCACGCCGGCAGCCTGCACGCCCCGGACGCGGAAATGGCCCTGCGCAACGCCCGCGACCTCTACACCCGCAGGTCGGAGGGTGTCTCGATCTGGGTGGTGCCGTCCGCCGAGATCACCGCATCCTCGCCGGACGAGAAGGACTCCTTCTTCGAGCCGGCCGGTGACAAGCCCTACCGGCATCCCACCTTCTACGAGATCCCGGACGGGGTGAAGCACCTGTGACCACGGCACCCTCGACGCACCCCGCCGCCCTCGCCCTCGGCGACGACGCGCTGGTCCTCTCCCACCGGCTGGGGGAGTGGGCGGGCCACGCCCCCGTCCTGGAGGAGGAGGTCGCGCTGGCCAACATCGCGCTGGACCTCCTCGGGCAGGCCCGCATCCTGCTCTCCCTCGTCGGAGACGAGGACGAACTGGCCTACCTCCGCGAGGAGCGGGCCTTCCGCAACCTCCAGCTCGTGGAGCAGCCGAACGGCGACTTCGCCCACACCATCGCCCGGCAGCTCTACTTCTCCACCTACCAGCACCTGCTGCACGGCCGGCTCGCCGAGGGCGGGAGCGAGTTCGCCCCGCTCGCCGCGAAGGCGGTCAAGGAGACGGCGTACCACCGCGACCACGCCGAGCAGTGGACCCTGCGGCTGGGCGACGGCACCGAGGAGAGCCACCGCAGGATGCAGGGCGCCGTAGACGCGCTGTGGCGCTTCACCGGCGAGCCGTTCCAGCGGGTCGAGGGCCTGGAAGAGTTCGACTGGAAGGCCCTGGAAGCGGACTGGCTGGCCTCGGTGACCGGTGTGCTGGAGCGGGCGACACTGACCGTGCCCGAAGGGCCGCGCACCGGGGCGTGGGCCGCGGGCGCCGGGCGGCAGGGACTGCACACCGAGTCCTTCGGGCGCATGATCGCCGAGATGCAGCATCTGCATCGCAGCCACCCGGGGGCGACATGGTGACCGGCACCCCGGCGGCCGGGCCGACCCCGCTGGAGGAGGAGCTCCGCCGGCTCGCGGGTTCGGTGCCGGACCCGGAACTTCCCGTACTCACCCTCGCGGAGCTGGGGGTGCTGCGCTCGGTACACGTCCCCGGACCCGGCAGGGTCGAGGTCGAGCTGACCCCGACGTACACCGGCTGCCCGGCGATCGAGGCCATGTCCTGCGACATCGAACGGATACTGCACGACAGCGGCGGCATGGCCGAGGTCTCCGTGCGCACGGTGCTCTCACCGGCCTGGTCGACGGACGACATCAGCGCCGAAGGACGGCGCAAGCTGGCCGAGTTCGGGATCGCGCCGCCGCGCACCACCCGCGAGGTGGCGAGCGAACCGATACCGCTGTCGCTGGCCATCCGCTGCCCGCACTGCGGCTCCATCGACACCGAGCTGCTCAGCCGCTTCTCCTCCACCGCGTGCAAGGCGCTGCGCCGCTGCGTCTCCTGCCGCGAACCCTTCGACCACTTCAAGGAGTTGTAGATGCCGTTCCACCCGCTCCGGGTCCAAGGCATCGAGCGGCTCACGGACGATGCGGTGGCCGTCACCCTCGCCGTGCCGCCCGAGCTGCGCGAGACCTTCCGGCACGTACCGGGCCAGCACCTGGCACTGCGGCGGATCGTGGACGGGCAGGAGATCCGGCGTACGTACTCGATCTGCGCGCCCGCCGTCGAGGCCCCCGGGGAACCGGTGCTGCGGGTAGGCATCCGGCTGGTCGACGGCGGCGCCTACTCCACGTACGCGATCAAGGAGCTGCTGGTCGGGGACACCGTCGAGGCGATGCCCCCGATGGGCCGGTTCACCCTGGAGCCGCGCGACGGCTACTTCGCGGCGGTCGTCGGCGGCAGCGGGATCACCCCGGTGCTGTCCATCGCGACGACGCTGCTGGCCCGGCGGCCGGGCGCCAGGTTCTGCCTGATCCGCAGCGACCGGACGGCCGCCTCTACGATGTTCCTGGAGGAGATCGCCGACCTCAAGGACCGCTTCCCGGGCAGGTTCCAGCTGGTCACGGCGTTGTCCCGGGAGGAGCAGCAATCGGGGCTGCCGTCCGGGCGCCTCGACGAGGAGCGGCTGACCCAGCTGCTGCCCGCGCTGCTGCCGGTGTCGGAGATCGACGGCTGGTACCTGTGCGGGCCGCTCGGCCTGGTCCAGGGCGCCGAGCGGGCGCTGCGGGGTCTGGAGGTCTCCCGGGACCGCATCCACGAGGAGATCTTCCACGTCGACGACACCCCTGCCGCCGGGGCTCCCGCGGCGACGGTGCCGGCCGCCGTGGGCGGCACCCTGACCGCGACGCTCGACGGACGGTCCGGGACCTGGCCCGTGCAGGACGGCGAATCGCTCCTGGAGACGGTGCTGCGGGCCCGCGCGGACGCGCCGTACGCCTGCAAGGGCGGGGTGTGCGGGACGTGCCGGGCGTTCCTGGTGCGCGGTGAGGTGCGGATGGAGCGCAACTACGCGCTGGAGGCGGAGGAGACCGAGGCGGGTTACGTACTGGCCTGCCAGTCCCACCCGGCCACCGGGGAAGTGGAGCTGGACTTCGACCGCTGAGGCGGTGCGCCGCCAGGAGTGCCGTCCCACGAGCACCGCCCCTGCCATTCCCTTCCCGTAGAACGTGTTCTATCTTGACGCACCGTCAGATATCTGTGCGGTACGACCGCGGGCACGGCAACGGGAGGGCAGGGCAGTGGACTTCACCTTCACCGAGGAGCAGCAGGCGGCCACGGAGGCGGCGCGGGCCGTCTTCTCCGGAGTGGCACCGGACGCGGTGCCCAGCCCCGCGCTCACCAGGGGCGCGGTGGCCGACGACTTCGACCGCCCGCTGTGGGCGAAGCTCGCCTCCGCCGACCTGCTGAGCCTGCTGCTCTCACCGGAGCACGGCGGGGCGGGGCTGGACCCGGTGGCGCTGTGTCTGGTCCTGCGGGAGTCCGCGAAGGTACTCGCCCGGGTGCCGCTCCTGGAGACGAGCGCGGTCGCCCTGACCGTGCAGCGCTACGGCGACAAGGAACTGGCGCAGGCGGTACTGCCCGCGGTGGGGCGCGGCGAACTGGTCCTGACCGCCGGAGCCAACGGCCGCACCGGCCACGACCCGGCCGAACTGGCCGTCACCGCAAGGCACATGACGGACGGCACCGACACCGGGGCGGCCGGCGGAAGCTGGGTGCTGGAGGGCGTACAGACAGCAGTGCCGTGGGCACAGCACGCGGACCTGATCGCGATCCCGGCCAGGACGGGAGACGGCCGCACCGTCCTGGCCCTTGTCCCCCGCGACCGCACCGGCCTCACGCACGCCGACCAGTACTCCACCAGCGGCGAACTCCTCGCCGAGGTCACCCTCGACTCCGTCACCGCACAGCCCCACGAGGTCATCACCGACGGGGAGGCATCGGAAAGGCTGCGCGCCCTGCTCACCGTCGGCACCTGCGCACAGGCCCTCGGCCTGGGGGAAAAGGTGCTGACCATGTCCGCCGAGTACACCTCGCGGCGCGAACAGTTCGGCTTCCCCGTCGCCACGTTCCAGGCGGTCGCCGTCCAGGCGGCCGACCGGTACATCGACCTGCGCGCCATGGAGGCCACCCTGTGGCAGGCCGCATGGCGCCTGGGCACGGAAGCGAACGGGGCGCTGCCCCTCGCCGGAGACGTGGCGGTGGCCAAGATCTGGGCCTCCGACGGCGTCCGCCGCACGGTGCAGACGGCACAGCACCTGCACGGCGGGTTCGGCGCGGACACCGACTACCCGCTGCACCGCTACCACGCCTGGGCCAAACAGCTGGAACTCAGCCTCGGCCCGGCCGCCGCCCACGAGGAGACCCTGGGCGACCTCCTGGCCGCCCACCCCCTCAACTAGGGCCCGTGGGTCAGAGCACGAACGCCGGGGCGTCGCCGTCGGCCACCATCGGCCGTCCGGCGCCGTCCCAGGCGAGCATCCCGCCCTCGATGTTCACCGCGTCGATGCCCTGCTGCACGAGGTACTGCGTGACCTGCGCGGACCGGCCGCCGACCCGGCACATCACATGGGCGCGGCGGCCCTCCGCCACGGCCTCGGTGACCTCACCGAACCGGGCGACGAAGTCGCTCATCGGCACGTGCAGCGCACCCTCGACATGGCCGGCCGCCCACTCGTCGGCCTCCCGGACGTCCAGCACCAGGCCGTCGGCCGGTACCGACGCGACGTCCACCGAGGGCATGGAGGCGAAATTCATGGGTCAAGCCTTCTCTCGTACAAGCACAGACAGATCACTCACGCCGGCCCCACCGGCGTCCGGCCGCTCCGGCCGCGATCGGGTACCTCGGACCGGGGCACCACGACCGCCTGGGAACGCTACTGCACCCACTGGGCCAGTTCGGCCTCACGCTCGGAGACCTGGGCGAGCAACTGCTCGGCGATCTCGTCCAGCAGCCGGTCCGGGTCGTCCGGCGCCATCCGCAGCATCGACCCGATGGCGCTGTCCTCCAGGTCGCGCGCGACGATCGTCAGCAGTTCCTTGCGCTGCGAGAGCCACTCCAGCCGCGCGTACAGCTCCTCGCTCTCACTGAGCCGCACCTCGGGCACCGGGCCCGCCGCCCACTCCTCGGCGAGCTCGATCAGCAGCTTCTCGTCACCCCGCGCGTACGCGGCGTTGACCCGGCTGATGAACTCCTCGCGCCGCCGCTGCTCGCCCTCCTCCCGCGCCAGGTCGGGATGCGCCTTGCGGGCGAGGTCGCGGTACAGCTTGCGGGCCTCCTCGCTGGGCCGCACCCGCTCCGGCGGCCGGACCGGCTGCTCGGTCAGCATCGCGGCGGCCTCCGGCGAGAGCCCGTCGGAGTCCATCCAGTCGTGGAACAGCTCCTCCACACCGGGCATCGGCATGACCAGCGCCCGCGCCTCCTGCGCCTTGGCCAGGTCCTTCGGGTCCCCGGTCCGCCGGGCCCGCGCCTCGGCGATCTGGGCATCCAGCTCGTCCAGCCGCGTGTACATCGGGCCGAGCTTCTGGTGGTGCAGCCGGGAGAAGTTCTCGACCTCGATCCGGAAGGTGTCCACCGCGATCTCGAACTCGATCAACGCCTGCTCGGCCGCCCCCACCGCCCTTTCCAGGCGCGCCTCGGGCCGTGCGTCGCCCGCACCCTCAGCGGTCTGCACATCTTCGTTGGGGGTAACCGGTCCCCCGGCGGCATCCTGAGTCACTCGTCCAGCCTACGGTCCCGCCCCCGCCGAAGGCGCCGTCCCCCGCCCCGGCACGGCGAACCCGCACCGTGCCGGACCCGCGGCGAGCACCCGTGCCGGACCTGCGGGGAACAACCCCCTGCCGGACCCGCCGGGAACGCAACCCGCCGACCCCACCGAGGAAGGCGGCCCGCCTACCTGCGGCGGACGCGCCCGCCGCTCCTACACCCCCAGCTCCGCCGCGATCCTCCCGCTCCTGATCGCCTCCACCAGCACCCCGTGGTCCGCCTCCGTACGGTCCGCGTACGCCACCGCGAAACCGGCGACCGCCTCGTCGAACTCCTCGTTCTTCCCCAGGTAGCCGGCGACGGTCCGCGGGTCGGCGCTGTGCGCGTGCGCACGGGCCAGCAGCGCACCCGTCATCCGCCCGTAGTCGTCGACCTGATCGGCGGCGAGCGCCGCCGGGTCCACACTCCCCTTCCTGTTCCTGAACTGCCTTACCTGGAAGGGAAGTCCGTCCACGGTGCACCAGCCGAGCAAGATGTCGCTGACCACCTGCATCCGCTTCTGCCCCAGCACCACCCGCCGGCCCTCGTGCACCGGCTCCGGTATCCCGAAGCCCGCCTTCGGCAGGTACGGGGCCAGGGCGGAGGCCCGCGCCTCCTTGACCTGGAGCACCAGCGGTTCGCCGCGGTGGTCGAGCAGCAGCACCACGTACGACCTGGTGCCGACGCTGCCGGTGCCGACCACCCGGAACGCCACGTCGTGTATCGCGTACCGGGCGAGCAGCGGCAGCCGGTCCTCGGCGACCGTCCCCAGGTACTCGCCGAGCGCGGCGGCCACTGCCGCCGCCTCCGCGTCCGGCACCCGGCGCAGCACCGGCGGTGCGTCCACGAACCGGCGGCTGCCGTCCTCGGCCTCCTCCGTGGAGCGGGCGGCGAACCGGGCACTGGTGTTCTTGCGCGCCTTCTCCGACACGCGCTCCAGCGTGCCCAGGAGGTCGCGGGCGTCGGTGTGGGAGACCAGTTCCTCGTCGGCGATCGCGTTCCACGCATCGGCCGCGGGCAGCTTCGCCATCAGCCGCATCGTCCGGCGGTAGGCGCCGACGGCGTCGAACGCCCCCTGCCGACAGGTGTCCTCGTCGGCCCCCGCCTCACGCCCCGCCAGCACCAGCGAGGCCGCGAGCCGCTTCACGTCCCACTCCCACGGCCCGACCACCGTCTCGTCGAAGTCGTTGAGGTCGATGACCAGCCGACCCCTGGCATCCCCGTAGAGACCGAAGTTCGCCGCGTGCGCGTCGCCGCACAGCTGGGCGGCTATCCCCGTGACCGGCCCGCCCGCCAGGTCGTGCGCCATCAGCCCGGCCGCACCGCGCAGGAAGGAGAACGGACCGGCCGCCATCCGGCCCACCCGTATCGGTGTGAGCGAGGCGACCCGGCCCCGGTTCGACTCCTCCACCGCACGCACCGCGTCCGGCCGCCCCTCGTCGAGCGTCAGCTCCCGGTGGGCCGAGCGCGGCACCCGGTCGCGCAGCGCCTTCCCGACCGCCTTGCCCGCGCTCGGCCGCCCTGCTCCCGCCGCACGCGGCGCGAACCCCTCGACCACCGGAATCCGCCCGGCCGTCCCCGCTCCGTAACCGGCCTCGCTCATCACGTGCCGCCACCCCCGTTCCGTACCTCGTCCATGCCTCGCGCGCACCTCGCCCGTAGCTCGGCGGCGGCGGTTCGAGGCTGCCGTGAAATCAACTCCCCATGACCGTAGCGCCGTTGTCCCTCAGCCATCTCAGCCACCTGTGGACAACCCGGGAAAAGTATGAAGAACGGCCCCGGACCTGGTCCGAGGCCGCTCCCACCACTCCCACTACGTCACTTTCGTTCGCATCCGGCTCACACGCCGACCGCTTCCTCCATCTCCTCCTCCACGGACTCGGACTCGGACTCGGACTCCACGGACTTCGCCGACCGCCCCGACTCGGCGGACCCCACCGGCTCCGCGGACCCCACCGCCGCCGACCGCCCCGCCGGAACCGTCGAATCCGCCCTGCGCCGCCCCGCCGCCTCACTCAGCCCCGCGACCCCCATCACGGCCAGGCCCGCCACGAACCACAGCGTGAGCACGAGCACGCTGCGCCCCACCCCGTTCCCGTCGAAGTACACATGGCCGCGTGCGCCCTCGATGAAGCCGGCCCCGTTCCAGAAGGAGTGCAGCGCGGCGAAGAAGCCGGACTGGAGCTCGGGCCTGAAAATGCCGCCGGAACTGGTGAAGTTCAGCATCACGAACAGCACCATCACCCCCAGCGTCGTCCACCGCTTGAGGAAGGTGTGCAGCCCGACACCGATCAGCAGGATGCCCGCCGAGTAGAGCCACGACATCGCCCACACCCCGGCGAGACCCTGGTCCACCAGGTGGAAGAGCGGCCCCGCGAAGACCGCGCCGATCGCGCTCACCACCAGCGACATCCCCACCGCGAGCAGCGCCCTGAGCCGCAGCGGCAGCACCGCACCGGCGCCGCCGATCACCGCGACCGAGGCGTACGAACCGAT
This sequence comes from Streptomyces sp. NPDC004111, assembly GCF_042874215.1. Lineage (NCBI taxonomy): Bacteria > Bacillati > Actinomycetota > Actinomycetes > Kitasatosporales > Streptomycetaceae > Streptomyces > Streptomyces sp. NPDC004111. Next base: position 43,651 of record NZ_JBIAMU010000019.1, on the reverse strand, counting down.
GCTGAGCGCGACGAGCAGGAAGAACAGGCCCTGCCCCGTCGGGTCGCCCTTCGCCACCGGTGCCACATCCGTCACCGCGAGCGGCGCACCCTGTTCGGCGGCCAGCCCGGTGAAGACCTTCTCGACGACCGTGGCGGTCGTGTCCGAACCGGCGGTGGCCACCATCAGCTCGGGCTTCGCGCCCGGCACGTAGGCCCCGTAGATCTCCCGGTCCCTCAGCTGCGAGCGCGCTTCCTCGCGGTCGGCGACCGTACGCACGTCGAGCGCGCCCGCGCCCTTGTCGTGCAGCGTCTGCGCCAGGACCTGGGCGCTCGGCCCGGATCCGACGACGTCCACCCGCAGTTGGTGCGGCTCGGGGGCGTGGAAGGCGCCGAGGTAGGCCAGCCCCATGCCGACGCACATCAGGAGCGGAGTGACGAGGTGGCCGAGGACGTGGCGCAGGGCCGCTCCCGTACCGCTCCGGTTCAGGGGGGACGCAGACATCAACAGACTCCAGCACACACAGGCATAGTGGTTGGCAATTACAACCACCTTGATGAATGTACTCTACAACTAATCAAGCGGAGGGCAAACCACCCCAATGACCACGCAGAACCCACGGCGCACGTCGGCCGTCGACACCATCGAGCGCGAGCTGACCGCCTTCGCCCGCCGGGCCCGCGCCACCGCCGCCCGGCTCCACCCGGACCTGCCCCTGGTCTCGTACACGCTTCTCGCGCACATCCACGACCAGCAGGGCTGCCGCGCGACCGACCTCGCGGCCCACTACATGCTCGACAAGTCCACGGTCAGCAGACAGCTCACCGCCCTGGAGAAGCTCGGTCTGGTCGAGCGCCGCCCCGACCCCGCCGACCACCGCGTCCAGGTCCTGCACCCCACCGAAGCGGGCGCCGCCACCCTCACCGCGACCCACGCCAGCAGGCACGCCGCGTACCAGGAGCGGCTCGCCGCCTGGAGCGAGGACGACCTGGCCCGCTTCGCCTCGTACCTGCTGCGCTACAACGACAGCAGCGGCACCTGAGCCCTGACCCGACCCCGCAGCCCCAGGGGCCCTCCGAGGCCCACAGCCCCCTGAGCCGACACCCCAGGGGCACCGACAGCCCCAGACCAGGCCCCAACTCCCTAGAGCCGCACGCTCCACACCGTCGCCGCCCCCACGGAGCCGCCGTCCACCGCCGGCATCCGCAGCAGCTTCGCGTCGCGACCGCCGATCAGCCGGCGCACCTCCGCCGCGTCCGGCTGCAGCCGTCCCTTCTCGAACCGTACGAAGCTCACGCGCGTGCCCGGGGCCAACTTCTCTCCCCCGGCGCGCAGTTGTCCGTACTGCCGGTACGTCACCGCGTCGCACCCGGAGTACCAGCCGAACTCCGGCTCGTACCCGGTGACGATCAGGCACCGCTCCCCGGCCTGTGCGGCCAGCGCCCGCGCGACCGGCACCGTCGAGGCACCGAGCGAGGTGGGCCCCGGCATCGCCCCGTGCGCCACCACTTGGGCCGTGCCGAGCACCGTCAGACCGGCCAGCGCGGCCACCACGGTGAGCACCCGGGGCGCCCACGCGCGCGTGAGCTCCGCCACAGCCTGGACGCCGAGAACGGTGAGCAGCGTCACCGGCAGGTAGACGAAGCGGGGCTCCCCGTCCGTCGCCACCCCCAGCACCACGAACACCATCAGCGCCGCAGAGCCCAGGAAAACCCTGCGCCGGTCCTCCACGAGCCCCGCGGCTTTGGCCGGAGTCCCGGAATCCGCCGCACCCGCGGCCTGCCGCCCGGCCCCGCGCACCCGCCGCCAGGCAGCGAAGGCGGCGCACACCCCGGCCGCCATCACCACCGCGCCCAGATCCCCGGCCAGCCGGTACGGGAAGACGCTCAGGTAATAGACCAGCCCGTCGCCCACGTACTCCCGGTTCGCCTGCGAAGTCGCCGACAGGATCATCCCGAGGGGTTTACCGGTGCGTTCCACGGCATAAAGGAAGTGCGGTACGAGTCCGACGGCGATCACCGCGACCGCCGCCCACAGCCGCCAGCCGAGCGCCAGCCAGGCCCGCGGCCCGTAGGCGAAGACGCCCGCCAGGGCGACCGCCAGGAGGTTTCCCACCACTCCGTAGCGCAGGTAGAAGGCGGCCAGCACCACGAAGGGCACGAGCAGCAGCGCCCGCCCACCTGCCTTCGTACCGGCCTTCTCCACCGCCCTGACCAGGAGGAAGACCACGATCAGCAGGAGGGCCGTGGAGCCGATGTCATTGAGGTACTCCGGCACCCGGCGCAGGAATCCCAGTCCGCTGAGCAGCACCAGGACCACCACCACGGCCCGTCGCGGGGTCGTCCACGCGCGTGCCACGAGATAAGTGGTGCCGAGCATCACCAGCGCCAGGACCAGGGCCACGGCCCTCAGTGCCCCGGTGCCACCGCCGGAGGCGTACCCCTCGTAGCCGGACATCCACAGCGCGACCGTGCCCAGGGCGGGCAGTCCGACCGGCCGGTAGACGCCCCAGCCCGCGTCCGGCGTCCCGTCCAGCCAGAACCTCGCCTTGTTCGCGTAGACCGCTTCCTCATGGCCGAGGTACGGCTCGAAGTCCTGGAGCCAGGCCCACGCACAGGTGACCATGGCCAGCACCACGACGACGTACACCCACACCGGGATCCGCCGTAGCCACATCTCCGTACGCGTCCAGAAACCGGACGCACCGAGAACCCCGGCGGCGGGAACTCCTTCGCCGCGCGGCCCGTTCTCCAGCCACCAGGGCTTCGCCAGCAGCCACAGCACCGCGGCGAGCAGCAGATAGGGCCACGGCTGCCACCCGGGCAGCCAGCCTCCGAGCCCGACGGCCAGCATCACCTGCTGCGCCGCTGCCAGCACCGTCAGTACGACCGCACCGACACCGAACAGACCCGACCGCCCCACAACCGCCTCCGACCACAGCACCGCGCCACGAAGCAGCACGGCACACACAACGAACAGCAAACGGACATACAGAAACGGGCCCCACCGTCTTCACGGTGAGACCCGAATTCTCTGAAGTGCGCGAGGGGGGATTTGAACCCCCACGTCCCTAAGGACACTGGCACCTGAAGCCAGCGCGTCTGCCGTTCCGCCACTCGCGCATGAGTGATGTCGTTCGATTTGCCGCACTGGTTTGTGCGACCGGCTGGCGACAAGAAGAAGATTAGCACGCTGGCCGGGGTGGATTCACACGCATAGTTTGCGGGGACCCGGGAGTGGAACGTCCGCCTCCACCACCCACTCCTCAAGGGAGGGGGACGCGTACGGGACACTGTCAGGAAGCCACCTCTACGATCCCTTGTGAGGGGTGACACTCATGGACTGGGCGGACAAGGGGAACCAGCCGTTTTCCCGGCGCGTGGATACGATCAGTAAGCAGTACCAGGACGACAACGACGGAGGAGGTGCCCCATGGGAGTCCTGAAGCGTTTCGAGCAAAAGCTCGAAGGCATGGTGAACGGCACCTTCGCCAAGGTCTTCAAGTCCGAGGTCCAGCCCGTCGAGATCGCCGGCGCCCTGCAGCGCGAGTGCGACAACAACGCGACGATCTGGAACCGCGAACGGACCGTCGTCCCCAATGACTTCATCGTCGAACTCAGCACCCCGGACTACGAGCGCCTCAGCCCGTACTCCGGTCAGCTGGGCGACGAGCTCTCCGGTCTGGTCCGCGACTACGCGAAGCAGCAGCGGTACACCTTCATGGGACCCATCAAGGTCCACCTGGAGAAGGCGGAGGACCTCGACACGGGCCTCTACCGGGTACGCAGCCGCACGCTCGCCTCAAGCACGTCGCAGGTCGCCGCCCCGGACCCCGGGCCCGGTGCCCCCTCCGCCCCCCGTGGCGGCGGATACGGCTACCCGCCCTCGCCGTCCACGGGCGCACCGCCCATGCCCCAGGCCCCGCCCGGAAGCCCCGGTGGCCCCCCGCGCCCCGGGGCGGCGGCCGACCGCCGCGCACCCGGAGGGGGCCCCGGCCCGCTGCCCGGCACCCAGACCAGACGCTGGATCGAGATCAACGGCAACCGCCACCAGATCTCCCGTCCCACCCTCGTGATGGGCCGCAGCACCGAAGCCGACGTACGGATCGACGACCCCGGCGTCTCGCGCCGGCACTGCGAGATCCGCACCGGAACGCCCTCGACGATCGAGGACCTCGGGTCCACCAACGGGATCGTGGTGGACGGGCAGCACACCACCCGCGCTACGCTCCGCGACGGCTCGCGGATCGTCGTGGGCAGCACCACCATCGTTTACCGGCAAGCCGAAGGGTGAAGCGGGGGCAATGTCAGAGCTGACCCTGACGGTCATGCGGCTAGGTTTCCTAGCTGTCCTGTGGCTATTCGTAATTGTGGCCGTCCAGGTCATCCGCAGCGACCTTTTCGGCACGCGTGTCACGCAACGCGGCTCGCGCCGCGGCAATGCGTCCGACACGCGTGCCCAGCAGCAGAACACCGGCGGGGGACGCCAGCAGGCCGCCCCGCCCCAGCAGCAGCGGCAGCGCCGCGGCGCTCCGACCAAGCTGGTCGTCTCCGAGGGCAGCCTCACCGGAACCACGGTGGCACTCCAGGGACAGACGATCACGCTGGGCCGGGCGCACGATTCGACGATCGTGCTGGACGACGACTACGCGTCCAGCAGGCATGCCAGGATCTACCCGGACCGCGACGGCAACTGGATCGTCGAGGACCTTGGATCCACCAACGGCACCTATCTCGACCGGAACCGGCTCACCACGCCGCAACCGATTCCGCTGGGCGCACCGATCCGCATCGGCAAGACCGTCATCGAGCTGCGGAAGTAGTACGACAATGAGCGAGCGGAGCGAGCGAGCCGCAGCGGCCCCGGCACAGGGCCACAGCGCCCTGGCCACGGGCCGGAGCGCGCTCCCGACCGGAGGGTGGGCAGTGTGGCTCGAAACCCGGTGTACCCGGAGCCGACGGGCGAGGTGCGTATGAGTCTGTCCCTGCGCTTCGCCGCCGGATCGCACAAGGGCATGATCCGGGAGGGGAACGAGGACTCCGGCTACGCCGGCCCCCGACTTCTCGCGATCGCCGACGGCATGGGCGGCCAGGCCGCCGGCGAGGTCGCCTCCTCCGAGGTGATCTCCACGCTGGTCCAGCTCGACGACGACGTACCCGGGTCGGACATCCTGACCTCCCTGGGCACCGCCGTTCAGCGGGCCAACGACCAGCTGCGCATGATGGTCGAGGAGGACTCCCAGCTGGAGGGCATGGGCACCACGCTCACCGCCCTGCTGTGGACCGGCCAGCGCCTCGGCCTCGTGCACGTCGGGGACTCGCGCGCGTACCTGCTGCGCGACGGCGTCCTCACCCAGATCACGCAGGACCACACCTGGGTGCAGCGCCTCGTCGACGAGGGCCGCATCACCGAGGAAGAGGCCACCACCCACCCGCAGAGGTCTCTCCTCATGCGTGCGCTGGGCAGCGGCGACCACGTCGAGCCCGACCTCTCCATCCGTGAAGTGCGGGCCGGCGACCGGTACTTGATCTGCTCCGACGGCCTCTCCGGCGTCGTCTCACACCAGACGATGGAAGAGACGCTCGCCAGCTACCAGGGCCCGCAGGAGACCGTCCAGCACCTCATCGAGCTGGCGCTGCGCGGCGGCGGCCCCGACAACATCACCTGCATCGTGGCCGACGTCCTGGACGTCGACGGCAACGACACCCTCGCCGCCCAGCTCAACGACACCCCGGTCGTCGTCGGCGCCGTCGCCGAGAACCAGATGCAGCTCGGCGACACCCGCGCCATGCAGACCCCGGCCGGCCGGGCGGCCGGTCTCGGCCGTCCCGCGGCCCCGCCGCAGGCACAGTCCCCGTCCGGGAGCTTCGGCCCCGCGGGCAGCGGCGGCGGGTTCGGCGGCGGCCTGCCGGACGACACGTTCGACATGTACAACGGCGAGGACTTCGTGAAGTCCCCCGGCCGCAAGTGGTTCAAAAGATCCCTCTACCTGGCGCTCGCCCTGATCGTCGTCGGCGGCGGTCTGTACGGCGGCTACCGCTGGACCCAGACCCAGTACTACGTCGGGGCCAACGCGGAACACGTCGCGCTCTACCGGGGCGTCGACCAGGACCTCCCGTGGGTCTCCCTCTCGAAGATCGAGAAGGATCACCCCGATATCGAACTCAAGTACCTCCCGGACTTCCAGGCCAAGGAGGTCAGGGACACGCTGCCCGCCAGCGACCTCGCCCAGGCGCGCGAGAGGATCGAGAAGCTCGCGCTCCAGGCGTCCGCCTGCAAGAAGAAGTCCGAGCAGCGCCCCGCGCCCCCGGCCACGCCGACGAAGCCGCCGACCACGCCCAAGCCGGGCACCAAGACTCCGCCGAACGCAGCAAAGCCCACTCCGAGCGCCCCCGCTCCCGGTCCCACCCTCTCCGAGGAAGAGCAGGAACTGGCCTCGCAGTGCAGTAAGCCGGCCACACCGTAGGGGGACCCACACACATGAGCGTTGTCACCAACACGACCACCATCGGTGCGATCGAAGCACCGAGCAGGCGCAACACCGAGCTGATCATGCTCGCGTTCGCCGTCGCCATCCCGGTCTTCGCGTACGCCAACGTGGGTCTCGCCAAGGACGGCAGCCTGCCCGCGGGCATGCTCGGATACGGGGTGGGGCTCAGCCTCCTCGCAGGCGTCACGCACCTGATGATGCGCAAGTTCGCCAAGTACGCGGACCCGCTGATGCTGCCCATCGCCACCCTGCTCAACGGGCTCGGGCTGGTGCTGATCTGGCGGCTCGACCAGGAACCGTCCATCACCACCGCCAGCCTCGGCGGACCGATGGCCGCCAAGCAGCTGATGTGGTCGACCGTCGGTGTCGCGCTCTTCCTGGCTGTCCTGTTCTTCCTCAAGGACCACCGCGTCCTGCAGCGCTACACCTACATCTCCATGGTCGTGGCGCTGATCCTGCTGATCCTGCCGGTGTTCTTCCCAGCCCGCTTCGGCGCGCGCATCTGGATCACCATCCCCGGCATCGGTTCGCTCCAGCCAGGAGAGTTCGCCAAGATCATCATCGCGATCTTCTTCGCGGGCTATCTGATGGTGAAGCGCGACGCGCTCGCCCTGGCCAGCCGCCGCTTCATGGGCATGTACCTCCCGCGCGGACGCGACCTCGGTCCGATCCTCGCGATCTGGGCGCTCAGCCTCATGATCCTGATCTTCGAGACCGACCTCGGCACCTCGCTGCTGTTCTTCGGCCTCTTCGTGATCATGCTGTACGTCGCCACCGAGCGCACCAGCTGGGTCGTCTTCGGCCTCACCCTGAGCGCGGCGGGCGCGGTCGGTGTGGCCACCTTCGCCAGCCACGTGCAGAGCCGCGTCAACAACTGGCTCGACCCGCTCGCCCACGCGTCCAACGGCGGCGTCACCGAGACCGCCCAGGCCATGTTCTCCTTCGGCTCCGGCGGCCTCTTCGGCTCCGGCCTCGGCCAGGGCTACTCCCGCTTCATCGGCGGCATCGCCCCCAAGAGCGACTACATCCTCGCCACCATCGGCGAGGAAATGGGCCTCACCGGCGTCATGGCGATCGTCCTGCTGTACGGCCTGCTCATCGAGCGCGGCATCCGTACCGCGCTGGCCGCCCGTGACCCGTTCGGCAAGCTCCTCGCCATCGGCCTCTCCGGCGCCTTCGCCCTCCAGGTCTTCGTCGTCGCCGGCGGCGTCACCGGCCTCATCCCGCTCACCGGTATGACGATGCCGTTCCTGGCCCAGGGTGGTTCCTCCGTGATCGCCAACTGGGCGCTGGTGGCCATCCTGCTGCGCATCAGCGACACCGCACGGCGCCCCGCGCCCGCGCCCGCACCGTCCCCCGACGCCGAGATGACCCAGGTGGTCCGACCGTGAACAAGCCCCTGCGCCGGGTTGCCATCTTCTGCGGCATCCTGGTCCTCGCGCTGCTCGTCCGCGTCAACTGGGTTCAGTTCGTCCAGGCCGACGAACTCAAGAGCCACAAGGACAACCGACGCGTCCTGGTGGAGCGCTACGCCCACCCGCGCGGCGACATCATCGTCGACGGCAAGGCCATCACCGGGTCCGTCGAGGCCAAGAGCGGCGACCTCAAGTACAAGCGCACCTACAAGGACGGCCCCATGTGGGCCCCCGTCACCGGCTTCGCCTCGCAGGTCTACGGCGCCACCCAGCTGGAGAACCTCAACGACGGCATCCTCACCGGCACCGACGACCGCCTCTTCTTCGACCGCACGCTCTCGCTCTTCACCAACGAGGAGAAGCGGGGCGGCAACGTCATCACCACCCTCAACGGCGACGCCCAGCGCGCCGCCTACGAGGGCCTGAAGGGCAAGAAGGGCGCCGTCGCTGCCCTCGACCCGAAGACCGGCAAGATCCTCGCACTGGCGAGCACCCCCTCGTACGACCCCTCGAAGATCGCGGGAATGGGCGACGGCGAGGAGTGGAAGAAGCTCGACAAGAAGGTCAACCCGGACGACATCTCGCTCAACCGGGCACTGCGTCAGACCTACCCGCCGGGCTCGACGTTCAAGGTCGTCACGGCCGCTGCGGCACTGGAGCACGACAAGATCACCGACATTGACGCGGCGACCGATTCGCCTTTCCCGTGGAACCTGCCCACGACGCGCACCCCACTGCCCAACGACGGCAATCACCCCTGTGAGAACGCCAGCCTGCGGGTCGCGCTTCAGTGGTCCTGCAACACGGTCTTCGGCAAGGTCGGTTCCGACCTCGGCAAGGAGAAGATGCGGGAGACTGCGGAGAAGTTCGGCTTCAACAGCGAGCAGTTCACCCCAGTCCGGTCCAACGCGAGCGTGTGGCCCAAGAAGATGGACTCGCCTCAGACCGCCCTCTCCTCCATCGGCCAGTTCGACACCGCCGCCACCCCCCTCCAGATGGCAATGGTCACCGCGGCCATCGCCAATGACGGCAAGCTGATGACCCCGTACATGGTCGACAAACTGACGGACCCCAGCACGGACGTCATCAAGCAGACCGACCCGGTCGAGATGAGCCAGCCGTTGTCGGCCGACAACGCCCAGAAGGTTCAGCAGATGATGGAGACCGTGGTGAAGGAGGGCACCGGCGGCAATGCACAGATCGACGGTGTCACCGTCGGCGGCAAGACCGGTACCGCGCAGCACGGCATCAACAACGACAAGAACCCGTACGCCTGGTTCATCTCCTACGCCAAGACCGACAAGGGCTCCCCGGTCGCCGTAGCAGTTGTCGTCGAGGACAGCGCGGCCTCCCGCGGCGAGATCTCCGGTGGCGGTCTCGCGGCGCCCATCGCCAAGAACGTCATGCAGGCGGTCCTCGACCGCGCGAAGTAGGCCCGGCCGACGGGCCGGGGAAAGGGGCGGGGATGTTTCACGTGAAACGGACGGCTTGCGAAAGCCTGGATGTTTCACGTGAAACGGTCATCGAAAGCAGTCCCGGAGTGACTCCCGTCACCACCCCACACCATTCGTCCACGTTGACGTACCGGTCAGGTATCAGGTGACGGTCACGGGCCGGTACGCACTGGGCCGCCCGGTACCGTATGCGCGAACAGCACACCGCCGGACCACGCACGGGTGCGGTCGGGACAGACGGAGAGGGCTGGATTAGCTATGGAAGAGCCGCGTCGCCTCGGCGGCCGGTACGAGCTGGGCTCGGTGCTCGGCCGGGGTGGCATGGCCGAGGTCTACCTCGCCCAGGACACCCGGCTCGGCCGCACCGTCGCTGTGAAGACACTGCGGGTGGACCTCGCCCGCGACCCGTCCTTCCAGGCCCGGTTCCGCCGGGAGGCCCAGTCGGCCGCCTCGCTCAACCACCCGGCGATCGTCGCCGTCTACGACACCGGCGAGGACTACGTCGACAACGTCTCCATCCCGTACATCGTGATGGAGTACGTCGACGGATCAACCCTGCGTGAACTCCTGCACTCCGGGCGCAAGCTGCTCCCCGAGCGCACCCTGGAAATGACCGTGGGCATCCTCCAGGCGCTGGAGTACTCGCACCGCGCCCAGATCGTCCACCGCGACATCAAGCCGGCCAACGTCATGCTGACGCGCACCGGCCAGGTCAAGGTCATGGACTTCGGCATCGCCCGCGCCATGGGCGACTCCGGCATGACGATGACCCAGACCGCCGCCGTCATCGGCACCGCCCAGTACCTCTCGCCCGAGCAGGCCAAGGGCGAGCAGGTCGACGCACGCTCCGACCTCTACTCCACCGGCTGCCTGCTGTACGAACTGCTGACGGTACGTCCGCCCTTCATCGGGGACTCGCCCGTGGCGGTCGCCTACCAGCACGTACGGGAAGAGCCGCAGGCCCCGTCGAACTTCGACCCCGAGATCACGCCCGAGATGGACGCCATCGTCCTCAAGGCCCTGGTCAAGGACCCCGACTATCGCTACCAGTCGGCCGACGAGATGCGGGCCGACATCGAGGCGTGCCTGGACGGCCGACCGGTCGCCGCCACCGCGGCGATGGGTGCCGTCGGCTACGGCGGTTACGACTCGTACGGCGGCAACGACCAGCCGACCACCGCACTGCACCAGGCGGGGCAGGGCGGCCAGACCGCGATGATGCCGCCCGTCGGCGGCAACGGGAACGGTGACTACGGCAACGGGGGCGGCGGCTACGACGACCAGCAGGGCCGTCGCCGCCAGCAGCCGAAGAAGAGCAACACCTCGACGATCCTTCTGGTGGTCGCGGGCCTCCTGGTGCTCGTCGGTGCCGTCCTGATCGGCAACTCGATCTTCAACAGCGAGAAGAAGCCGGAGAAGGTCTCCGTACCGGTGCTGGTCGGACAGAAGTACGCCGACGCACTGCAGAGCGCGACGACTGCCGGGCTCACGCTGAAGCGTGAGAACCAGCCCTGCGCCGACAAGGAGAAGGGCGTGGTCTGCAAGCAGACCCCCCAGCAGGGCACCTCGGTCGACAAGGCCTCGTCGGTCACGGTCTTCGTCTCCTCCGGCGCTCCCAAGGTCGAGGTTCCCGATGTCATGGAGCAGACCCAGGAACGGGCCAGCAAGCGCCTGTCCAAGGAAGGCTTCACGGTCAAGGTCGAGAAGGCGCAGTCCGAGAAGACCGCCGGCACGGTCATCGACCAGAACCCCAAGGGCGGTGAGTCGGCCGAGAAGAACTCCGAGATCGTCATCACGATCGCCACGGAGAAGCAGCTGACCATCCCGGACGTGACCGGCCAGCCGTACGAGGGCGCCCAGAAGACCCTCAACGACCTCGGCTTCAACAACGTCGAGAAGCAGGAGCAGGAGAGCGCGGACAAGCCGCCGAACACGGTGATCTCCCAGTCCACCAAGGGCAGGGCCCCCGCGAGCACCAAGATCGTGCTGGTGGTCGCCAAGGCTCCGGCGACCACCCCGCCTCCCGGCGACGAACAGGTCCAGGTCCCGGGCGACATCGTCGGCAAGTCCTTCGAGGAGGCCAAGGGAATCCTGGAGGGGCTCGGACTGGTCGTCCAGCTCGCTCCGGGTGCCTCGGACAAGCCCGACGCGAAGGTCCTGTCCGCCACCCCGCCCGGCGGCAGCACCGTGCCCAAGCAGACCCCCATCACCCTGTTCACCATGGGTGGCGGTGGCGGCGGCGACCACGACGGCATCATCGGCGGCCGGGACTAGGAGCCCGCAACCGCACCGCGGAACCGAACGGGGAGGGCCCCGGCACAGTGACTGTGCCGGGGCCCTCCCCGTTGCCGCTCGTTCTCCGCTCTGCCCTTCCCCGCGCGGACGAGGCGTTTGCTACCTCAGCTCCGGCGGCGGAGTCCGCTCCGCGTTGACCCGCTCCGTACGCTCCAGCTCGCCCCACACCACGTACCGGTACTTGGACGTGAAGACCGGCGTGCACGTGGTCAGCGTGATGTAGCGGCCCGGCTTCGCCTTCCCCGACTCCTTCGGAACCGGGTCCAGCACCTTCACGTTGTACTTGGACGTCTCCGGCAGGGCGGCGTACACCTTGTAGACGTACCAGGTGTCCTTGGTCTCGAAGACGATCGAGTCGCCGTTCTTCAGCTTGTCGATGTTGTGGAACTTCGCACCGTGCCCGTCCCGGTGCGCGGCGAGCGAGAAGTTGCCCTGCTTGTCCCACGGCAGGGCGGCCTTCACCGGATCCGTGTAGTAGCCGGCGACACCGGCGTTGAGCTCCTTGGTGTCGGTGCCCTTGGTGACCAGCACCTCGCCGTTCTTCATCGCCGGTACGTGCAGGAAGCCGATGCCTCCCTTTATGTCGCGCGCGCCGGGCTCCTTGCTCTCCCAGCCGTGCCGCACCTCGTCGCCCTGCTTGCCCGCCTCGCGGTCGGCGAGGACGTTCGTCCACCACAGCGAGTACGCCACGAACAGGCCCAGGATCAGGCCGGCGGTGATGAGCAGTTCACCGAAGACGCTGACGGCGCCCGCGATCCGTCCCCGGGGGCCCGAGCTCCTTGGTGGTGCGGACTTCCCGTCCGTCCGCTCGTCCTGCTCGGTCCTCGCTGCCACCGCACCCGTCCCTCAGTCGCTCAGTTGCCCAACGCGGGCGGCATGCCCTTGCTCCGCGGCCGTTCTTCGACCATCTTGCCCCAGACGATCAGCCGGTAGGTGCTGGTGAATTCCGGGGTACAGGTCGTCAGGGTGATGTACCGCCCGGGTGCGGTGAAACCGGACCCCGGCGGCACCGGCTGGATCACCCCGACGTTCGACGGCGAGGTCTGCGGCAGCATCGACGTCATCTCGTAGGTGTAGAACGCGTCCTGCGTCTCCACCACGATCTTGTCGCCCTTGACCAGCCGGTTCACATAGCGGAAGGGCTCGCCGTGCGTATTGCGGTGACCGGCGACAGCGAAGTTGCCCTTCTTGTCGGAGGGCATCGCCGTCTTGAGCTTTCCGTCCGCGTAGTGCCCGACCATGCCCCGGTCCAGCACCTTGTGCTTGTCGATGCCCTCGGCGACCGGCACCTTCACGTCCAGCTTGGGGATGTGCATGATCGCGAAGCCCTGGCCGGGCTCGAAGGCCCCGGCGGCCTTCGGCTGTGCACCGCCCTTCGCCCAGCCGTCCTGAAGGCTGTTGGTGGCGCCGTCCGCCTGCATCCCGGCACGGACGTTGGTCCACCAGAGCTGGTAGGTCACGAACAGCAGCATCACCACACCGAAGGTGATGAACAGCTCGCCGACGAAACGGCTGGCGACGACCCCGGCACTCTCCTTCTTCGCCGGGCCCTTCCCCCGGGACCGCGCCGGTGACTTGCCGCGCGCGGCCCTGCGCCGCTCCGCACGGCCCCCGCCCTCCGGCATTCCCTGGTCCGGTACTTCCCGCTCCGGCTCGGCTATTCGCCGACTGGGCTCCGGGTCCACCGTGGGCAGCGCGAAGGTCGGCTCGTCCACCGCGGGCGGCTGCGGTTGCACGTACGCCTGAGGCTGCGCCGGGGGCCGGTGCTGAGCGGGAGCCTGGTGCTGAGCGGGAGCCTGGTGCTGCGTGGCGGCCTGCTGCTGAGGGGCGGCCTGTTGCTGCCCGTACCAGTCGCGCCGGTACCCCTGCGGGTCGTACCACTCCTGCGGTTCCTGGTACGAGGGCTGCTGCACGGCCCCCTGTTGCGCCGCATACGGGTCGTACGCCGTCGGAGGCTCCTGGGCCCAACCGGCGCTCTGCTGACCCGGCAGAGGGTCGTTCAGCGGATCGGCGAGCCGGTCCACCGCCGCCCCGAGGCCGTCGCCGCCGTACTCCTCACCGTACTGAGGCCCGTAACCGGCGGCTTCGTGCTCGGGGCGAAGCGCCGTCACGCGGACGCCCTGCCCGCACCCACCACCGGGGCCAACCCCACCGACCGCGCCACGGCCTCCGTGTCGCCGCACTGCACGAGCCAGTTGGCCAGCATCAGGTGGCCCCACTCCGTCAGCACCGACTCCGGGTGGAACTGCACTCCCTCGACCGGCAGATCACGGTGCCGCAGGCCCATCACGATGCCGTCCTCGGTACGCGCGGTCACCTCCAGCTCGGCCGGCACGGACTCGGGCTCGGCGGCCAGCGAGTGGTAGCGAGTCGCGGTGAACGGGGAGGGCAGCCCGGCGAAGACACCCGCGCCCTCGTGCAGCACCGGCGAGGTCTTGCCGTGCAGCAGCTCCGGGGCCCGGCCCACCACACCGCCGTACGCCACCGCCATCGACTGCATTCCCAGGCACACCCCGAAGACCGGAACACCGCTCTGCGCGCAGTGCCGCACCATGTCGACGCAGACGCCCGCCTGCTCCGGCGTACCGGGGCCGGGGGACAGCAGTACGCCGTCGAAGCCGTCCTGGGCGTGCGCGAGCTCGACCTCGTCGTTGCGCAGCACCTCGCACTCGGCGCCGAGCTGGTACAGGTACTGGACCAGGTTGAAGACGAAGCTGTCGTAGTTGTCGACGACCAGGATGCGCGCGCTCATGAACCGTTCTTTCCGTCGACCGTCACGTCACCGAACGGCAGCAGCGGCTCGGCCCACGGGAAGACGTACTGGAAGAGCACGTAGACCACCGCGAGGATCAGCACGAGCGAGATCAACGCCCGCACCCATGCGTTGCCCGGCAGATGCCGCCAGATCCAGCCGTACATGCTGTCCCTTCCCGTTCAGTGGTGACCAGAGTAAAGGGCGGGCGCAAGCGTCCGGGCCCGGCTGCCGAAAGCCGTGGTTCAGCCGCCGAGAGCCGCCGGCCTGCCCTCGCTCACCGGCTGCGTCGCGTCGAGGTGCGCCCAGGCGATCAGCCGGTGGCTGCTGCCCCACTCGGGGTCGCAGGTGGTGAGCGTCAGATAGCGGCCGGGACCGTCGAAGCCGGCCTTGCGCGGCACCGGATCGACCACCCCGACATCGCTCGGCACCGTCAGGTACGGCTTCTTGTCGATGCGGTACGTGAACCAGGTCGTGCCGTCGCTGAGCACCACGGCGTCCCCGGGCCGCAGCTCGGGGAAGTCCTTGAAGGGGTCGCCGTAGGTCCTGCGGTGCCCGGCGACCGCGAAGTTGCCGGTCTCGCCGAGGCGGGCGGTGCCGGCGTAGTGGCCGAGGCCCTTCTTCAGGGTGCCGGTGGAGGTGCCCTCCAGCACCGGCCAGTCCCAGTCCTTGCCGAGGCGGGGCACGTACATGACGGCGAAGGGTTTCCCGTCCTGGTACTCGGGCGCGGGCGCGGGCTCCAAGGTGCCGCTGCCGCTCGTGGTCACGGGGGCCGGGGCGGCGGTCCGGTGCGCCCACTCGTCCCGCAGCGAGTCGAGCTGCCCGTCGGAGGCGCCGGCGGCCTGCACTCCGGTCCAGAAGATCACGTACACGACGAACAGGACGATGAGGGCGCCGACGGTGATGCATATTTCGCTGAAGGTCCGAACGACCAGTCGCGCGGACACCTGCACCGGCATGGCAGCCCCCTCCCGCCCCGGGCGTTACTGCTGCACGGGCTTCGCGTAGTGGAGATCCACTGTGCCCGAGTAGCCGGGCAGAGTCATCGCCTCGTGCTCGTCGACTTTCCAGCCGAGGCCGTACGCCTGGACGTACAGCTGGTAGTTCTTCAGCGCGGGGGAGGCGGCGAGCGACTTCTTGAGCCGACCGCGGTCGCCGACGGCGGTGACCGTGTACGGGGGCGAGTAGACGCGGCCCTGGAGGATGAGGGTGTTGCCGACGCAGCGGACCGCGCTGGTGGAGATGAGGCGCTGGTCCATGATCCGGATGCCCTGGGCGCCGCCCTCCCACATGGCGTTGACGACGGCCTGGAGGTCCTGCTGGTGGATGACCAGGTCGTTGGGGTGCGGCTTGGGATAGCCGGGGTTGGCGGTGGCGCCCGGCGGGGCGTCGTTGAGGGTGACGGTGAGCCCCTGGCCGGTCAGCTTCTGCGTCCCTGCGGCCTTCTCCAGAACGCCCAGCTTCTCGTCCTCGGCCTTGGTGCTGCCGTCGTCGCGGCGGGCGAGGGCGTCCACGTCCTTGCGCACCAGGCCGGTGGACTTCTCCAGCTCCTGGTTCTTCTCGCTGCGCTGCCGGGTGAGGTCGGAGAGCTTCAGCAGGGAGTCGTCGGTGCGGATGTTGGTGCCCTTGGCGGTGCTGAAGCTGGTGACGAAGATCAGCCCGGCGAGCGCGAAGACGGCGGCCGTGAGCAGCTTGACCGGCCGCAGCCGACCCCGCCGACCGGAACCGGACCCGGCGGACTGCCCCGCGTCCCCCTCGGCGGAAGGGCCCGTCGGACCGTCCGGGAAACCGGCCGGGTAGCCCTCCGCGGACCCGCCGCCGGTGCTGCCCCGGGGACTGTCCGCGGACGGGTTCGCGAACCCGTCACGGGACTGCTGTGGAGAACGGTCGGGGGGCAGGCCCGGGGAACGGTCCGGGGACCCGTCTGGGGCGTCGGCAGAATTGCTCATACCCTTATCTCCTTCGACGCCGCGGAAGCACTACGCTAACGGACGCCCGGGGGAGGCAGTGTGCTCCCCGGCGGCTCCCGCCCTGCCCCTTGGCGTCACGCCACAGTTCCCTGCGCGGTCACGCAGCGCATCGACAGGAGAGTCCCTCGTGCCGAAGTCACGTATCCGCAAGAAGGCCGACTTCACGCCTCCGGCCGCCTCGAAGAAGGCGACGGCGATCAAGCTGACGAACCGCAGCTGGGTCGCACCCGTGATGCTGGCGCTGTTCCTGATCGGCCTCGCCTGGATCGTGCTGTTCTACGTGACGGAGGGCGACCTTCCGATCAAGAGCCTGGAGAACTGGAACATCGTGGTCGGCTTCGGCTTCATCGCCGCCGGCTTCGGCGTCTCCACGCAGTGGAAGTAGCGGCCGAGGCACTCCGACCCCTGGTCGCGCAAGCCTTGCCCAGAACTGTCCACAGCGTTATCCACAGCTGAGGAAAAGTGTATGACCATCTGTGGATAACTCCCACGCTGTTGACGCCAGTGTGATCGCATCCTCACCCCACCCCCCTCTGAAGCCCCTTGTCCCGGCCGGGAAAACCCAGCTCAGCGACAAGGGGCTCAGTTGTTCCCCCGCTTCCCCACAGAATGCACAGCCTTCACCACGCGCTGTGGACAACGTGGCAGAAACGAAGTCCCCACAGCCCTACCCACAGGCTGCCGGACCCGTACCGCCGGCACCCCGGGAACGGCCGGGCCTCACATCGTGAGCGAGGCCGTCCTGACCAGGACCGTCACGAGCACCGCGACGATGACCACCCCGAAGGTGCCGGCCTGCACCAGCGTCCGCTTCTCCCGCGGCGCGTTCACCAGCCCGAGCGCGAGGAGCACACCCGCGACCAGGCCGCCGATGTGTGCCTCCCAGGCGATGTTGCTGCCGCCGAAGGTGAAGATCAGGTTGATCACGAGCAGCGCGATCACCGGACGCATGTCGTAGTTCATGCGCTTCATCAGTACGGCGGTCGCGCCGAGCAGCCCGAAGATCGCGCCCGAGGCGCCGAGCGACGGCTGGTTCGGTGCGGCGACGGCATAGGTCAGCGCGCTGCCCGCCAGCCCCGACACCAGATACAGCGCGAGGAACCTGGCCCGGCCGAGCGCCGCCTCCAGCGGGCCGCCGAGCCACCACAGACCGAGCATGTTGAAGGCGATGTGCCAGATCGCCTCGTGCAGGAACATCGCGGTGAAGAGCCGGTACCACTCGCCGCCGGCCACGCCGGAGCTGAACATCGGGGCCGCGTTGTAGCCGCCGAAGAGGAAGAAGTCCCGGACGATCGCGTCGCCCGCCGGAGTCAGCGAGACGACGGCGAACACCGCCAGGTTCAACCCGATGAGGATCTTGGTGACCAGCCGCGGATCACCCCCGCGCAGTGCCGTGCCCACGACGTTGCGCGGCTGGTTGGCGGTGGGCGCGTGCCCGGTCCCCGAACCGCTGCTCACACAGTCGGGGCACTGGAACCCCACCGAGGCATCGACCATGCAGTCGGTGCAGATCGGCTTCTCGCAACGGGTGCACCGGATACCGGTCTCCCGATCGGGGTGCCGATAGCAGTGCGGCACCGCGCCTGCTTCGTCGGCGGGCTGCTGGTCCGGGCTCTTCGGCGGCTGCTCCATGCGGACCATTCTCTCGATGTCAGCGCGTCTCTACGACGACAGTCTCCAGAACGACGTCCCGCACCGGACGCTCGGTGCGCGGATTGATTTCGGCGCGCACGATGGCGTCCACCACCTTGCGGCTCGCGCCGTCGGCGACCTCGCCGAAAATGGTGCGCTTGTGGTTGAGCCAGGTCGTCGGCTCGACGGTGATGAAGAACTGCGAGCCGTTGGTGTCCGGGCCCGCGTTCGCCATCGCCAGCAGATACGGCTTGCGGAAGCTCAGCTCGGGGTGGAACTCGTCCTCGAACTCGTAGCCGGGGCCGCCGAGGCCGTTGCCCAGCGGGTCACCGCCCTGAATCATGAATCCGCTGATCACGCGGTGGAAGATCGTGCCGTCGTAGAGCGGGTCCTTCGTCCGGGCGCCGGTCGAGGGGTTGGTCCACTCCCGCTCGCCCCGGGCCAGTTCGACGAAGTTGCGCACGGTGACGGGGGCGTACTGCGGCAGCAGCAGGATGTTGATGTCTCCCTGACTGGTCCTGAGTGTGGCGTAGAGCTGCTCGGCCACGGTCCTGCCTTCCGCCGAAGTCCCGCGCCCGTCGGGGATGCTCCGCCGGGCTTGGGCCCGATCCTCCCACGGGGTCTCGCGGCGCCGACCCGGCCCGACGCCCGCTGACCGGCTTTCTTCGGACGAGTCCGTACGGAACCGGCGCGCACGGACGCGAAGCGTGGCATTGTCGTGCGGAGTTCCCCTTGCACCGTATTTGCCCCAGGGTCGACGTTCCTGGCCGTTCATGACCCGGATGCCCGCCCGCACGTGCCGGGAATGGCCGTGCCGGGCATGATTTCGATTTGGGTGGAAAGGCGCATAGCCGAAGCGCCACCGAGGAGGAGGATTTCCGTGACCCGTAAGGACAGCGTGCGCCACGCGACCAGTACGGCGAAGGACAGCGTGCGACACGCCGCCGAAGTGGTGGCGCCCTACGCGGGCACGGCCAAGGAGACGGCCGTGCACTACGCGCACGAAGCCCGGACACGACTCGCGCCCAGGGTTTCCCAGGCCACCCAGCAGGCGGCCGAGCAGGCCCGCCAGCAGTACGACGCGCATCTCGCCCCCCGTATCGAGCAGGCGCGCACCCATGTGCCGGCCCGGGTCGACGAGGCCGCGCACAAGGCCGCCGTCGTGACGAAGAAGGCCGCCAAGCAGGCCGCCGAGTACACGGCGCCGCGCGTCGAGCACGCGATGGCCGCCGCACAGCCGGTGCGCGAGGAGGCGGCGGCCCGCTCCACGGCCGCACTGGCCGCACTGCGCGGCCAGGTCTCCGCGAAGGAAGTCCAGAAGCTGGTGCGCAAGCACGAGCGGCGGGCCCGCTCCGGCCGCCTGGCCAAGCGGCTCGTCGTACTGGGACTGCTCGCGGGCGGCGCCTTCGCCGCGTGGAAGTGGTGGGACAAGCAGGCCAACCCGGACTGGCTGGTCGAGCCCCCGGCCGCCACCGAGGTCCGCGACCGCACTCCGTTGACCTCGGTCGACGGCAGTGGCCAGGCGGAACTCGACCCCGAGGTGCAGGCGAAGCAGGCGGAGAGCGACGCGGCGGACCCGAAGGACCGCTGATCGCGGCCCGTGCCAGGCACCGGCGGCGACCGCACCGCACCCGCCGGCCGGGCAGGCACCCGGGGAGAATCCCGCGAAAAGAAGACCCCCTGACTGCGTTTTCGCAGTTCAGGGGGTCTTTGTGCTGTGGAGCCTAGGAGAGTCGAACTCCTGACATCTGCCTTGCAAAGGCAGCGCTCTACCAACTGAGCTAAGGCCCCGAAAAAGGGTGCCCGCAACCGAGCGGAACAGCACTCGGCCACCGACGCACACCAGAGTAGCGGGTGACCCCCACAATCCCGCAAACAGATTGGGACTCCCCGTGCGCGGCCACTCTCCGTAAGATGCACCGCGAGGTTCGCAGCAGCGAAGGGGAGACGCGGATGGACGCAGCACAACAGGAAGCAGCGGCAAGAGCCAGGGAGCTTCAACGCAGTTGGTACGGGGAGCCGCTGGGGGCGCTCTTCCGTCGGCTCATCGACGACCTGGGCCTCAATCAGGCCAGGCTCGCCGCCGTGCTCGGCCTGTCGGCGCCCATGCTCTCCCAGCTGATGAGCGGCCAGCGCGCCAAGATCGGCAATCCTGCTGTCGTGCAGCGCGTCCAGGCCCTCCAGGAACTGGCGGGACAGGTCGCGGACGGCAGTGTCAGCGCGGGGGAGGCAACGGACCGGATGGAAGAGATCAAGAAGTCGCAGGGCGGCTCGGTACTCAGCGCCTCCAGCCAGACCACCGCCAGCTCCGGTGCGCCGACGGTACGCCGCGTGGTGCGCGAGATCCAGTCGCTGCTGCGCTCGGTGGCGGGGGCCGGGGACATCATCCACGCCGCCGACTCCCTCGCCGCCGACCATCCGGAACTGGCAGAGTTCCTGCGGGTGTACGGCGCGGGACGCACCGCCGAGGCGGTCGCCCACTACGAGGCACACCAGAGCTGACGGGACGTCGACAGCGACGAAGCGGACCGGGGAGCGGGCGCGGCGCATGGGTGAGATTTTCGCGGGTCGGTACGAGCTGGTCGACCCGATCGGCCGGGGCGGCATGGGCTCGGTCTGGCGGTCCTGGGACCACCGGCGGCGCCGTTACGTCGCCGCCAAGGTGCTCCAGCAGAGCGACGCCCACACCCTGCTGCGCTTCGTCCGCGAACAGGCCCTGCGCATCGATCACCCGCACGTCCTCGCGCCCGCCAGCTGGGCCGCGGACGACGACAAGGTCCTGTTCACGATGGACCTGGTGAGCGGCGGCTCGCTCGCCCACGTCATCGGGGACTACGGCCCGGTCCCGCCCCGCTTCGTCTGCACCCTCCTCGACCAACTCCTCGCCGGGCTCGCCGCGGTACACGCGGAAGGTGTCGTGCACCGCGACATCAAGCCGGCCAACATCCTGCTGGAGGCCACCGGAACCGGCCGCCCGCACCTGCGGCTGTCGGACTTCGGCATCTCCATGCGCAAGGGCGAACCCCGCCTGACCGAGACCGACTACGTCGTCGGAACACCGGGCTACTTCGCGCCCGAGCAGATGATGGGCGCCGAACCCGACTTCCCCGCCGACCTGTTCGCGGTCGGCCTCGTCGCGCTCTACCTCCTCCAGGGCCAGAAGCCGGACTCCAAGGCCCTGGTCGAGTACTTCGTCGAGCACGGTACGCCGGGCGCCCCGCAGGGCATTCCGGAGCCGCTGTGGCAGGTCGTGGCCGGAATGCTCCAGCCCGACCCGCAGTCCCGCTTCCGCAGTGCCACCGGAGCCCGCAAGGCTCTCACCACGGCCGCGGAGATGCTGCCGGACACGGACCCGGCCGACGACCCGGTCGAGATCTTCGACCAGATCGGTCCGCTGCCCACGGGCTTCGACCAGACCGGCCCGACCCGCCCCGAACCACTCACCCCGTCCACCGACCCCAGCAAGTCGCAGGCCCGGCCCCTGGCCCCGTCGCAGGCGGGGGCGCAGGCGGGGCAGGCTCAGGCCCAGCCCGCCTCACAAATGGCGCCGCCCTCGTCACAGGTGCACTCGGAGCCCCCGTCACAGGCCCACGTCCCGACGCCGACATCCGCACCCGCACCCGCACCGACCCCGACATCGGCACCCGGCCCCCTGCCCCAGGCCGCTGCGACACCACCCGCCCCCGCACCGACCCCGCAGATGTCGCAGACGGGCAGCTTCCATCTCGCCCCACCCCCGCAGGGCAACCCCCACTCCTACCCGGCTCCGGCCCAGCCGTCGGCCCCGCCCTCCCCGGCACCCCACGGCACGCCCCCCGCCGCCGCCCACCCGGGCGCGCAGCAGGACCCCTCCCAGCTGCCCACGGCTCCCTTGGACCACCGGCCGCCGCCCACCCGCGCCTACACCCACCCGGCCCCGCTCGGGCACGCTCCCGCACAGCCGGACCCGCACGCCCCGCACTTCCCCCAGCCCGCACCACCTGCCGCCGGCCGGGCACCGCAACGACGCCCGGGACCGCCCCCGAAGGTGGCGATCCCGGTACTCGCGCTCGCGCTGATCTGCTTCGCCGTGGGCATCTGGGCCCTGACCCAGACCTGAGCCCCTCGCGGGGCCCGGCCCGCTACCAGGCCGAAGGCGGCCCGTACCCCTGAGCCTGCTGCGGAGGCTGCTGACCCTGCCCCTGCTGCTGAGGCACGCCCGGCTGCGGTACCGCCTGCTGCGGTACGCCCTGCTGCAACGGCTGGGTCTGCCGGACCTGCGCCGGATGCGACGGCACGGGTCCCGCCGCCCTCCGCCGCGCCACCAGCGTCCACACCCCGAGTCCCAGCACGAGGACCGTGCCGGCGCCGATCCCGGCCGCCGCGACGGTCTTCATCGTGCCGCTGCGCTCCGCCTGCGGCACGCTCTGACCGTTGGCGGCGGCCTCCCGGTCGTCGTCCGAGACCCCGAAGTCCGAGGCGGCACCCGCGTAGGCGGGTCCGGGCTCCTTCGTACCCGTCACGTTGACCCGCAGCGTCATCCCGTACGCCGCGTTCCCGAAGGTCGTGCCCACCTGCGGGCTCAGCGTGACCCGCAGGTAGTACCAGCCGGCCAGCTGCATGTCCCCGTCACCGCTGCGGGAGGTGAAGCGGTTCTCGTACTTCACGGGCGGCAGCGGATCCATCGCCGCCGTCTTCTGCTTCCCGTCGTACGAGAAGTCGCTGCCCTTCACGAAGCCGCGTGCCGGGTTGTAGAGCGCGAAGGACAGCGCGCTGCCGACGAAGCCGTTCTTCCCCCCGGGGGCGCTGTGCAGGTCGACGTCGGAGAAGATCTGCTGCCCCCAATCGACGGGCACCCGGTAGAACAGCGACTCCCCGGGCTTGATCCCGTCACGCCACTCGCCGGCCGTCAGGCCCGTGGCGTCGTTGAAGCCGGTGCCTCCCTTGCGGTTCTGCGGCCCGCCGGTGGGCGGGTCGGGGGATGTGCTCGGCCAGGTCGAAGGCGCGGCCGTCGGACCGGCGCTCCTGAGCCCCGGCTCGGACTGGTGGCGGATCTCCAGGTCCCAGTCCTCCTGCGAGGACTTTGCCCCGCTGCCCCGCTCGACCAGCACGTAGTACGTACCGGCCTTCTGGCAGCTGCTGGAGCCCTTATCGATCAGGCGTGCCCCGTAGGTACTGAGCGGCCGGGGGTACTCCGCGGACCCGAAGGTCACGTTGTCCCCCAGGTCGCAGGAGCTGCTGTCGCGGTCCAGCACCGACACCTTGAGGTCGTCACCGATGCCGACCTTGGTCCCGGTCCTGGGCACGGCGACGGCCGACACGTAGGAGTTCGTCGTGGCGTCGAGGTCCAGCCGGTAGTACTGCTTGCTCTTCGGCTTGATGCTGTCCCTGTACGTCGCCCCGGCCGCAAGCGCCGGTGCGTCCGCGGTACCCGCCGTGCCCTTGACCGGCTGGGCGGCCTTATCGAAGGCGTACGGGGCGGGCGTACCCGCGGCCAGCGCCTGTCCCGCCTGTCCCGCCTGTCCCGACACCGCGCACAGCGCCGCCGCCCCCGCGAGCATCCCCCGAAGTCCCCGGCGGCTCCGGAGCCACCGGATCTTGCTGCGCTGCCTGATCACGCGCCACCCCTTGTCGTGTTGCCGGCCGTCGCGGTGCCGGTCCATCCTGCCCCGCCCGTCGCGGCACTGCCCGTGCGGGTGACCGCATCGGCGGCCGTTCCGCTCCGCACTTTCGCAAGCATCGCGCCCCACAGCGCTCCTGACCGTTCGTCACCCCGCCAAAAAGCCCTGGAAGGGCCCCGTACGGCCCTCGAAGGGGCGGTGTAACGGGAAAGCACCCCTTGGGGGCCGTACGTCGCCCACAGCCCGGCTGAACGCCTCACGATCGAGCGCCTGTACGGACAGCGCGAGCCGAGTTCCGTGAAACCTTCGAGCCGACTCCGGCTGTTTCACGTGAAACGCCGACGCCGGCTGTTTCACGTGAAACATCGACGGCTCCCGCGACCAGCACCCACACCCGGCAGCCACAGAACCCGCAAGACCCCTCACCTACTTTGCTACCGCAAGCTATCTATTCACACTGGCGAACACCAGGGATTCCGCGTCACGGTCCAGCAAAACGAACGGCACACAGCACAGGGCCCCGGCCGCTCGAAAGCGACCGGGGCCCTGCTGGTGACTACTGGAGCTCAGACACCCGAACCTGCGGGCACGGAGTCAGTCGCCTCCGTCCACAGATCCTGCTCGGCGCGATCCGCCTGGATCTGGCGGTACACGAGGAGCCCGCCAATGGCGGCCAGTGCGACCAGGAGAAGCTTCTTCACCGCGCGACCTCGTCTTTCCTTGACGTAGGAGACCTCTTGGCGGCCGACTATACACACCGGCCGATACCGATCGGTGACCTACCGGGGCTACAACTTCCGCACACGCAAAAGCGGTTGGCCCGGACGAGAACTTCCTCGTCCGGGCCAACCGGTAATTGTGGGGCTAACAGGATTTGAACCTGTGGCCTCATCCTTATCAGGGATGCGCTCTAACCAACTGAGCTATAGCCCCGCCGCGCTCGCGCGCTGACTTCTGAAGATTAGCGCACGTGGGGGGCAGTACCAAAATCGGTTCCCCGCCCCCCGCCGCGAGCGCCTCTCCGCAGCTTCCGAGGACTACTCGTCCTCGGCGAGCGTGAGCTCCACACCGCCGACGAAACCGGCCGACAGGTTGTAGATGAAGGCGCCGAGCGTCGCCAGTGCCGTCGCCAGCACCACGTCGATCACCGCGATCACCGAGGTGAAGAGCAGCACCCGCGGCAGCGACAGGAACGACTGGAGGTCGAACCCGCTGCTCTCGCCGGAACCGGCCGTCGAGCTGGTCGCCTCGCTGATGGTGCCGCCGACGGTCGCGAAGACGCCCATGGC
Organism: Streptomyces sp. NPDC004111; assembly: GCF_042874215.1. Classification (NCBI taxonomy): domain Bacteria; kingdom Bacillati; phylum Actinomycetota; class Actinomycetes; order Kitasatosporales; family Streptomycetaceae; genus Streptomyces; species Streptomyces sp. NPDC004111. The sequence continues at coordinate 18,775 of NZ_JBIAMU010000019.1, read as the reverse complement.
GTCCATGACCATCCACAGCACCGCCGCGGCGATCACCGTGCAGACGCCCAGTGCGATCGACAGCAGGAAGCTGACCTTCATCACCGACCACGGATCGGCCTTGGCCACCCGCAGCCTGGCCTTGCGCGTACGCGGCGTCGTCCGCGCCCCGGTGCGGGGCCGGCGCACCGCGCCGGTCTGACCGCCCTGGGTGCCGCCTCCGCCCGGCTGACCGCCGCGCTGGCCGCCTTGCGTGCCCCCGCCGCCCTGCGGCCCCGCAGGACCGCCCTGGGACGCCTGGTAGGCCTGCGGCGGGTGGTACGGCTGGGAGCCCGGCCCCTGGGCCGGCTGCTCCCGCTCACCGGGCAGCGGGCCGGCCGCGTACCCGTCGTAGCTCTGCTGGGGCTGCGGCCCCCGGGTGTCCGTCACAGTTCCCCCCTGGGAGTCCGCGGCAGAGCCACGGGCACCGGGTGCTCCAGCTCCGGAAGATTTTCCTCCGGCGCCCGTGGCTCCACTCACGACCTACTCCTCGTGCTCCCCTGCCGAAGGCTCTGCGCCCTCGACGACTTCGGCCGCGGCCGTGGCAGTGACCGCACCGTTCTCATCGGTCTCCGGGCCGTCCTCGACACCGTCGACCTCCTCGGCCTCACGGCCTGCCTCGGCGTTGCGCGCGATGCCGACGACGGCATCCCGCTTGCCCAGGTTGATCAGTTGGACGCCCATGGTGTCACGGCCCGTCTCCCTGACTTCGTTGACTCGCGTACGAATCACACCGCCGCCGAGCGTGATGGCGAGGATCTCGTCCGTCCCCTCCACCACCAGCGCGCCGACGAGCGAGCCGCGGTCCTCCACGATCTTGGCGGCCTTGATACCCAGACCGCCGCGACCCTGGACCCGGTACTCGTCGACGGGGGTGCGCTTCGCGTACCCGCCGTCGGTCGCGGTGAACACGAACGTACCGGGCCTGACCACATTCATCGAGAGCAGTTCGTCGCCCTCGCGGAAACTCATGCCTTTCACGCCCGAGGTCGCGCGCCCCATCGGGCGCAGCGCGTCGTCCGTGGCGGTGAAACGGATCGACTGGGCCTTCCTGCTGACCAGCAGCAGGTCGTCCTCGGCCGACACCAGCTCGGCACCGATCAGCTCGTCGTCGCTGCCGTCCGCGGTCTCCCGCAGGTTGATCGCGATGACACCACCCGAACGGGGCGAGTCGTAGTCCTTCAGCGACGTCTTCTTCACCAGGCCGCCCTTGGTGGCCAGGATCAGGTACGGCGCCGCCTCGTAGTCCCGGATCGCCAGGATCTGCGCGATCTTCTCGTCCGGCTGGAAGGCCAGCAGGTTCGCCACGTGCTGGCCGCGCGCGTCCCGTCCGGCGTCGGGAAGCTCGTACGCCTTGGCCCGGTAGACCCGGCCCTTGTTGGTGAAGAACAGCAGCCAGTGGTGCGTCGTGGACACGAAGAAGTGGTCGACGATGTCGTCCTGCTTCAGCTTCGTGCCGCGCACGCCCTTGCCGCCGCGCTTCTGCGACCGGTAGTCCTCGGTCTTGGTGCGCTTCACGTAGCCACCGTTGGTGATGGTGACGACGATGTCCTCCTCGGCGATCAGGTCCTCCATGGACATGTCGCCGTCGAAGGGCACCAGCTGGGAACGCCGGTCGTCGCCGTACTTGTCGACGATGACGGCCAGTTCCTCGCTGACGATCGCGCGCTGGCGCTGCGGGGAGGCCAGGATCTCGTTGTACTCGTTGATCTTGGCCTGGAGCTCGTCGTGCTCCGCCACGATCTTCTGGCGCTCCAGGGCGGCCAGACGGCGCAGCTGCATCTCCAGGATGGCGTTCGCCTGGATCTCGTCGATGGAGAGCAGCCCCATCAGGCCCTCACGGGCGATCTCGACCGTGTTGGAGCGGCGGATCAGCGCGATGACCTCGTCGATCGCGTCCAGCGCCTTGAGCAGACCGCGCAGGATGTGCGCGCGCTCCTCGGCCTTGCGCAGGCGGAACTTCGTCCGCCGGACGATGACCTCGATCTGGTGCGTCACCCAGTGGCGGATGAACGCGTCCAGCGACAGAGTGCGCGGCACCCCGTCGACCAGCGCCAGCATGTTCGCGCCGAAGTTCGACTGCAGGTCGGTGTGCTTGTACAGGTTGTTCAGCACGACCTTGGCGACGGCGTCGCGCTTGAGCACGATGACCAGGCGCTGACCGGTCCGCGACGAGGTCTCGTCACGGACGTCGGCGATGCCGCCGATCTTGCCGTCCTTCACCAGGTCGGCGATCTTCTGCGCCAGGTTGTCCGGGTTGGTCTGGTACGGGAGTTCCGTGACGACCAGGCACTGCCGGTTCTGGATCTCCTCGACGGCCACCACGGCGCGCATCGTGATCGAGCCGCGGCCCGTCCGGTACGCCTCCTCGATGCCCTTGCGGCCCACCACCAGCGCGCCGGTCGGGAAGTCGGGGCCCTTGATGCGCTCCATCAGCGCGTCCAGGAGCTCCTCCTGCGAGGCGTCCGGGTTGTCCAGGCACCACTGGGCGCCGGCCGCGACCTCGCGCAGGTTGTGCGGCGGAATGTTCGTCGCCATACCGACCGCGATGCCCGCCGAACCGTTCACCAGCAGGTTCGGGAAGCGGGACGGCAGGACCGTCGGCTCCTGGTTGCGGCCGTCGTAGTTGGCCGTGAAGTCGACGGTCTCCTCGTCGATGTCGCGGACCATCTCCATGGAGAGGTTCGCCATCTTGCACTCGGTGTAGCGCATGGCCGCCGCCGGGTCGTTGCCCGGGGAGCCGAAGTTGCCGTTGGAGGCCACCAGCGGCATCCGCATCGACCACGGCTGCGCCAGACGCACCAGGGCGTCGTAGATCGAGGAGTCGCCGTGCGGGTGGTACGTACCCATGACGTCACCGACGACGCGGGCGCACTTGTAGAAGCCCTTCTCGGGCCGGTAGCCACCGTCGTACATCGCGTAGAGCACGCGACGGTGCACGGGCTTCAGGCCGTCCCGCACGTCGGGCAGCGCACGCGCCACGATGACGGACATCGCGTAGTCGAGGTACGAGCGCTGCATCTCGGTCTCAAGCCCGACGGGCTCGATCCGTACGGTCTGACCCTCGTCAGCGGGGGTCTCAGGGGTGATCTCGTCGGCCATTGCTGGTCAAAATCCTTTCGAAGCGGTCAGCGACGGACCGACTCAGATGTCGAGGAACCGAACGTCCTTGGCGTTGCGCTGGATGAACGAGCGCCGCGCCTCGACGTCCTCACCCATCAGCACCGAGAACAGGTCGTCGGCCTGGGCCGCGTCGTCCAGGGTGACCTGGCCGAGCACACGGTGGTCGACGTCCATCGTGGTGATGCGCAGCTCCTCGGCGTCCATCTCACCGAGACCCTTGAAGCGCTGGAGGTCGCCCTCCTTGATGCGCTTGCCCTGCTGCTCGCCGGCCTCGCGCAGCGCGTCGCGCTCACGGTCGGAGTAGGCGTACTCGACGTTGTCGCGGCTCCACTTGAGCTTGTACAGCGGCGGGCGCGACAGGTACACGTGTCCCGCCTCGACCAGCGGCCGCATGAAGCGGAACAGGAACGTCAGGAGCAGCGTGTTGATGTGCTGACCGTCGACGTCGGCGTCCGCCATCAGGATGATCTTGTGATAGCGGAGCTTCTCGATGTCGAAGTCCTCGTGCACACCGGTGCCGAAGGCGCTGATCAGCGCCTGGACCTCGGTGTTCTGGAGGATCTTGTCGATGCGCGCCTTCTCGACGTTCAGGATCTTGCCGCGGATCGGCAGGATGGCCTGGTACATCGGGTTGCGGCCGGACTTCGCCGAACCACCGGCGGAGTCACCCTCGACGATGAAGATCTCGCACTTCGTCGGGTCGTTGGACTGGCAGTCGCTGAGCTTGCCCGGCAGCGACGCCGACTCCAGCAGACCCTTGCGGCGGGTCAGGTCGCGTGCCTTGCGGGCGGCGACGCGGGCCGTGGCGGCCTGGATCGCCTTGCGGACGATGTCCGCGGCCTCGTTGGGGTTGCGGTCGAACCAGTCGTTGAGGTGCTCGTGCACGACCTTCTGCACGAAGGTCTTCGCCTCGGTGTTGCCCAGCTTGGTCTTGGTCTGGCCCTCGAACTGCGGCTCGCCCAGCTTGACCGAGATGATCGCGGTCAGACCCTCGCGGATGTCCTCACCCGCGAGGTTGTCGTCCTTCTCGCGCAGGAACTTCTTCTCGCGCGCGTACCGGTTCACCAGACCGGTCAGCGCCGCGCGGAAGCCCTCCTCGTGGGTACCGCCCTCGTGCGTGTGGATCGTGTTGGCGAAGGAGTAGACCCCCTCGCTGTACTGCGAGTTCCACTGCATCGCGATCTCGACCGAGAGCATCCGCTCCTTGTCCTCGGCCTCGACGTCGATGACGGTCGGGTGGATGAGCTCACCCTTGCGCGAGTTCAGGTACTTCACGAAGTCGACGATGCCGCCCTCGTAGTGGTACGTGACCGTGCGGGCCTGCTCCTCGTCGACGGCCTCGGCCGTGTCCGCACCCGCGACGGCCTTCGCGGACTCCCGCTCGTCCGTGAGCTTGATGGTCAGTCCCTTGTTCAGGAACGCCATCTCCTGGAAACGCCGCGACAGCGTCTCGAAGGAGTACTCGGTGGTCTCGAAGATCTCGGGGTCGGACCAGAACGTGACCGAGGTGCCGGTCTCCTCGGTCGCCTCGTGCCGCTCCAGCGGCGCGGTCGGGGCGCCCGCCTTGTAGTCCTGCGTCCAGCGGTAGCCGTCGGTCCGGATCTCGACGGAGAGCTTGTACGAGAGCGCGTTCACGACGGAGACGCCGACGCCGTGCAGACCACCGGAGACCGCGTAGCCTCCGCCGCCGAACTTGCCACCCGCGTGCAGCACGGTCAGCACGACCTCGACGGCCGGCTTCTTCTCGACGGGGTGGATGCCCACCGGGATGCCTCGGCCGTTGTCGATCACGCGGACGCCGCCGTCGGCGAGGATCGTGACGTCGATGGTGTCCGCGTGCCCGGCCAGGGCCTCGTCGACGGAGTTGTCGACGACTTCCTGCACCATGTGGTGCAGTCCGCGCTCACCGGTGGAGCCGATGTACATGCCGGGTCGCTTGCGGACCGCGTCCAGGCCCTCAAGCACTGTGATCGCGCTGGCGTCGTACGACGAGGTGACCTCGGCGGAAGTACCCCCCGAAGAGGTCACCTCCGCGGAGACGACCTCGCCGCCCTCGCCGGCGATGGACGGACTGATCTCGTTGGGGTTGCCGGAATCGGCCACGAAGCGCCCTTTCTGGCACAGCACAGGCCCATCCCCTGCCTTTGGCTGGGGGGGTTCCCCATCCCCAGGCAGGCAGGAGCGGCTGCGTCGTTCTGTGTGAGTCGACGTGCCCCGCGACATAAGCGAGGACTACGCACCAGTCTACCGGTAGCGCGGACACGAATGGGGGTTTGCCGGTACCTGAGTCCGCATGTGCCGCCCCGAACCGGTGCCGAACGACTCCCCATATTCGGGGAGGGGCCCCAGGCTGCTCACACCGGCGTCCAGCGCTTCGGGCTGTCAACCTCCCACTACGGTGAGGGACGCCTCACTCCTGCTGTCCGGTTTCACGTGAAACATGGAAGTCTCCGTTTCACGTGAAACATCGCAGAACCGGACTACCCGTACGTATCGCCGGGCCCCTTGCTCCCTGGCGCGCGCAGCGGCCCGTACCGGCGCTGCGGGCCCGACGGCCCGTGCAACTTGATCTGCCGCACGGTGTCCCGCCCGAGTTCCCCGTTGAGCCGCTTCAGAAGATTGGGCAACATCCACTTCAGTTGCGTCGCCCACGCCGTCGAATCGCACTGCACGACGAGGATGCGCTCGTCCTCGTCGTACTTCAGCGGCTCCGAATGCTGAGCCACCTCCGGTCCGACGATCTCCTTCCAGCGCCCCATCACCCCGCTGACCGCGATCGGCATCTCCCAGCCGCGCTCGGTCTTCAACCGGTCCAGCGCGGCACCCAGCTTCAGCGGATCCCGCCCGTCCGCACCCGACCCCGAACGCAGGCTGCCGCCCCGCCGTACCGTCTTCCTCTGCTGTGCCGCAGCGCCCCGTGCCCGCGCCTGCTCCTTCGCCGCGGCCAGCGCCTGCCGGGCCAGATCGACCCCGGAGGACTCCGGCACTCCCGACGCGGACGCCCCCGGTACCGGAGCGCCTTCCTTCCCGATGCGCGGCTTCGGCTTCTCCTCGCCGCTCACAGCCGGGTCACCTCGCCGTCGGCCACCGAGAACCGCGTACCCGCCAACGCCTCCGGAACGTCGTCGTCCACCGCCGCCGTCACCAGCACCTGCTCACCCGGAGCCACCAACTCCGCAAGCCGGGCACGTCGTCGGGCATCCAGTTCGGCGAACACGTCGTCAAGTACGAGAACCGGCTCGTTGCCCTCGGCACGCAGCAGGTCGTACGAAGCGAGCCGCAGCGCCAGCGCGTACGACCAGGACTCCCCGTGACTCGCGTAGCCCTTGGCGGGCAACTGGCCGAGCTTCAGGACGAGTTCGTCCCGGTGGGGGCCGACCAGCGTCACGCCCCGCTCGATCTCCCGCTTGCGCGCCTCCGCGAGCCCGGCCATCAGCTGCTCGAACAGCTCCTCGCGGGACTGCGCCTCACCGGGCGCGGAGTTGCGGTACTCCAACGCCACCGGTCCCCCGCCCGGGGCCAACTGCTCGTAGGCCTTGTCCGCCAGCGGCTGGAGCGTCGCGATCAGGTCCAGACGCTGCGCGAGCAGCTCCGCCCCCGCCTTCGCCAGGTGCTGGTCCCACACGTCGATGGTGGACATGTCCATCGACCGGCCACCGTGCCGCCGCGCCATCGCCGCCGACTTCAGAAGCGTGTTGCGCTGCTTCAGCACTCGCTCGTAGTCCGACCGCACTCCGGCCATCCGGGGCGAACGAGCCGTGATCAGCTCGTCCAGGAACTTCCTGCGCTCACCCGGATCACCCTTCACCAGCGCCAGGTCCTCCGGCGCGAACAGCACCGTCCGTACGATCCCCAGCACATCCCGGGGCCTGACCTGGGACGATCTGTTGATCCTGGCCCGGTTGGCGCGGCCGGGGTTCAGCTCCAGCTCCACCAGCTGGGACCTCTCGCCCTGGGTGACGGCCGCCCGGATCACCGCGCGCTCGGCGCCCATCCGCACCAGCGGCGCGTCCGAGGACACCCGGTGGCTGCCGAGGGTGGCGAGATAGCCGACCGCCTCGACCAGGTTCGTCTTGCCCTGCCCGTTCGCCCCCACGAAAGCGGTGACGCCCGGGTCGAGGGGAACTTCGACCCGGGCGTACGAGCGGAAGTCGGCCAGCGACAGATGCGTGACGTGCATGGTGGTGCGCCGACCTTCCCCCGACCGCGCTTACTTCTTGGACTCGACCGCGTGGCCGCCGAACTGGTTGCGCAGCGCGGCGATCATCTTCATCTGCGGGGAGTCGTCCTGGCGCGAGGCGAAGCGCGCGAACAGGGAGGCCGTGATCGCGGGCAGCGGCACGGCGTTGTCGATGGCGGCCTCGACGGTCCAGCGGCCCTCGCCGGAGTCGGCGGCGTAGCCGCGCAGGCCCTCCAGGTGCTCGTCGTCGTCGAGCGCGTTGACCGCCAGGTCCAGCAGCCAGGAACGGATGACCGTGCCCTCCTGCCAGGAGCGGAAGACCTCGCGCACGTCCGTGACGGAGTCGACCTTCTCCAGGAGCTCCCAGCCCTCGGCGTACGCCTGCATCATGGCGTACTCGATGCCGTTGTGGACCATCTTGGCGAAGTGGCCGGCGCCGACCTTGCCCGCGTGGACCGAGCCGAACTCGCCCTCGGGCTTCAGGGCGTCGAAGACCGGCTGGACCTTCGCCACGTTCTCGGCGTCGCCGCCGTACATCAGCGCGTAGCCGTTCTCCAGGCCCCAGACGCCACCGGAGACACCGCAGTCGACGAAGCCGATGCCCTTGGCCGCGAGCTCCTCCGCGTGCTTCTCGTCGTCCGTCCAGCGCGAGTTTCCGCCGTCGACGACGATGTCACCGGGGGAGAGCAGCTCAGCGAGCGCGTCGATCGTGGACTGGGTGGCGTCACCGGCCGGGACCATGACCCAGACGACGCGCGGGCCCTTGAGCTTGCCCACAAGCTCTTCCAGGCTGTGGACATCGGCGACGTCCGGGTTCCGGTCGTAACCGATGACGGTGTGGCCTGCGCGGCGGATGCGCTCGCGCATGTTGCCGCCCATCTTGCCGAGGCCGACGAGACCGAGCTCCATCAGAGATTCCTTAAGCTTCGAGGCGATTCGTACCCGGGTCCGAGCCTACGCCCGGCTTGTGCGAACGGCCCGAGGGGCACGTCAGGCCCGGCGCCCCCTGGGCCCCGGGCCTGCACCGCACTGCTGGGCGATCAGCCGGAAAGACGCACCGGCATGATCAAGTACTTGTACGCGTCGTCCGCCTCGGCGTCCACGGCAGGACGGCCGCTGAGCAGCGCCGGCTTGGTGGACGTCGTGAAGGACAGCTGGGCGACCGGGGAGTCGATCGCGCTCAGACCGTCCAGCAGGAAGGTCGGGTTGAAGGCGATCGAGATGTCGTCGCCGTCGAGGTTCGCGTCGACGCGCTCCACAGCCTGTGCATCGTCGCTGGAACCCGCTTCGAGGATCAGGACGCCCTGCTCGAAGGTCAGCCGCACCGGAGTGTTCCGCTCGGCGACCAGCGCCACACGCTTGACCGCCTCGACGAACGGGGCGGTCTCGATGACGGCGACCGAGTTGAACTCGGTGGGGAAGAGCGTCCGGTACTTCGGCAGGTCGCCCTCCAGGAGACGGGTCGTCGTGCGACGTCCCGCGCCCTCGAAACCGATCAGGCCCTCACCGGCACCGGAGCCCGACAGCGCGATCGTGACCGTGTCACCGCTGGTCAGCGACTTGGCGGTGTCCAGGAGCGTCTTGGCGGGCACCAGGGCGACCGCGGACGCGTCCGGGTCCTCCGGCTTCCACAGGAACTCGCGGACGGCGAAGCGGTAGCGGTCGGTCGACGCCAGCGTGACCGTCTCGCCCTCGATCTCGATGCGCACACCGGTGAGGACGGGCAGCGTGTCGTCACGGCCGGCGGCGATGGCCACCTGGGCGGCGGCGGAGGCGAAGACCTCACCGGGGACGGTGCCCGTGGCGGTCGGCATCTGCGGCAGCGCCGGGTACTCCTCCACAGGAAGGGTGTGGAGTGTGAATCGCGAGGAACCGCAGACCACGGTCGCCCGTACACCGTCTGTGGAAATCTCCACCGGGCGGTTGGGGAGTGCGCGGCAGATGTCGGCCAGCAGCCGGCCGGACACCAGGACCGTGCCGTCCTCCTCGATCTCCGCGTCCACCGACACCCGGGCCGAGACCTCATAGTCGAAGCCGGAGAGGCTCAGCGCGCCCTCCTCGGCCTTCAGCAGAAGGCCCGCGAGGACGGGCACCGGCGGACGGGCCGGGAGGCTGCGAGCCGTCCAGGCCACCGCCTCCGCGAGTACATCGCGCTCCACCCGGATCTTCACCGGAACCGCCTCCTGCTGTTGCTGGCTCGCCCTGCTGGCTTTCTTCGTCTGACGGGTGTCTCCCGGCCGTCGGCTGGGGAGGTTCACCGGGGACCAGTCTGACGTACGCCACCGACAGTCGGTGCGGCCGTGGGTCAAGTCGTGGAGAGAGGCCCGAGGGACCACCGGGCCGAGTTGTACACAGGGCCTTCTTCGATGCGGATTCCGGGCTAACTCTTAGTGGGAGTAGTAGTAGGGCCTGTGGAAACCGTGGATAACCCCGTTTCCGCAGCTCAGGCCCACTTTTTTGTCCACTGCGCCTGTGGGCGGAACCCGTGGACAACTCGGTGCTTCTGTGGACGGGCGGAAGTTCTGCACACCCGATGCACAGGCACCCCTGACTTCCCCACAGCTGTGTCCCCAGCTTTACCCACCTTCCCCACAGGCCAATCGGGGACGTTGGTGTGACGGCTTTCACTCGACCCGGTGAGACGGGGTGTCGTGTTGCCGAACAGTGGACAGCCCTGGGGAAAAGCTGTGGGCAAGCTACGGACAGCTGTGGGTCGACGGTGGACAACCTTCCGCGACCCCTGTGGATGAAAATTCTGTCCACAGGCTGTGGATTAAGGTTTGCCACAATTCCACAACCACCTGACCTGGGGTGATGGACCCTCAACAACTGCTCCTGTGGATGGAATCGGGACAACCTGACAGTCCCCAGGGTGTGGACGGGACATGGTCCCAAGATCTGTGGAGAACCGCAGCCCCCTTGGCGTTAATCGAACAGGGCTGGGCGTCGGGCAGGTATCAACAGGCTTGGGACAACGCCCCCGGGCCCCCGATCCGGGCGCTCGAAGCGTGGAATCCGGGCGCGAAAAGGCGCCCGGAGGATGGATCCGGGCGCCTTCTGGGGCGTAACGGCGCTGTCGTCAGCCGTTCTTGATGCGGTTGGTGAGCTCCGTGACCTGGTTGTAGATGGAGCGGCGTTCGGCCATCAGGGCCCGGATCTTCCGGTCCGCGTGCATCACCGTCGTGTGGTCCCGGCCGCCGAACTGTGCGCCGATCTTCGGCAGCGACAGGTCGGTGAGCTCCCTGCACAGATACATGGCGATCTGCCGCGCCGTCACCAGCACCCGGCTGCGCGAGGATCCGCACAGGTCGTCCACCGTCAGGCCGAAGTAGTCGGCGGTCGCCGACATGATGGCCGGCGCGGTGATCTCCGGAGAGGCGTCCTCACCGCCGGGGATCAGGTCCTTGAGCACCTGCTCGGTGAGACCGAGGTCCACCGGCTGCCGGTTCAGGCTCGCGAAGGCGGTGACCCGGATCAGCGCCCCCTCCAGCTCACGGATGTTGCGGGAGATGCGGGAGGCGATGAACTCCAGTACCTCCGGCGGGGCGTTGAGCTGCTCCTGCACCGCCTTCTTGCGGAGGATCGCGATCCGCGTCTCCAGCTCGGGCGGCTGCACGTCGGTGGTCAGACCCCACTCGAAGCGGTTGCGCAGCCGGTCCTCCAGCGTGACCAGCTGCTTGGGCGGCCGGTCGGAGGACAGCACGATCTGCTTGTTCGCGTTGTGCAGCGTATTGAAGGTGTGGAAGAACTCCTCCTGCGTCGACTCCTTGCTCGCCAGGAACTGGATGTCGTCGACGAGCAGGATGTCCACGTCGCGGTAGCGCTTGCGGAACGCGTCGCCCTTGCCGTCGCGGATGGAGTTGATGAACTCGTTGGTGAACTCCTCCGAACTCACGTACCGCACCCGCGTGCCCGGGTAGAGGCTGCGCGCGTAGTGCCCGATGGCGTGCAGCAGGTGCGTCTTGCCGAGTCCGGACTCGCCGTAGATGAAGAGGGGGTTGTACGCCTTCGCGGGAGCCTCGGCGACGGCGACAGCGGCCGCGTGCGCGAACCGGTTCGACGAGCCGATGACGAAGGTGTCGAAGAGGTACTTCGGGTTGAGGCGCGCGTGCGGCTCGCCCGGTCCGGGGGCAGGTGCGGGCTGTGCGGCGAGCGGGCCGGGGGCACCGCTGGCGGCCGGCAGCGCGGGGCCGCCGCCGTGCCGCGGTCCCTGGTCCTGGCGCTCGGCACGGTCCTGGCGCTGCGGCTCGTACGACTGCTGTTGCTGGTCGTAGGAGCGGTCCGGCAACTGCGACCGGTAGTCGTGCTGGGGCGGCCGGGAGTACGGGTCGCGTTCCTGGAAGCCGCCGAGCCGCTGCTGCTGCCAGCCGCCGTGGTCCTCCTGGGACCCGGGCCAGGCACCCGGCGCGGGGCGCGACTGCTGGCGGTACTCGGGGTAGGCGGGCCGGGCGGTGAGGCCGTCGTCCTGGGGGCGGTGCCCGTAGGAGTCGTACGAGTCCCGGGAGTCACGGCCGTCCCGCGCGTCGTGGGCGTCGCGGTGGACGTCGCGCTGCGGGGGGTCGTCGTGCTGCTGGGGGTGCTGGGTGTGAAGCTGCTGGTTCTGGTGCTGGCCCGGGTAGGAGGGCTGCTGCCGCGCGGGTGCCGGCTGGGGTGCGGGCGACTCGCCCACCGAGTCGTCGACCGTGATGGCGATGCGGATCGGCCGGCCGCACTCGTGGCTCAGGGCCTCACTGATGAGCGGCGCGAGGCGCCCCTCCAGGACCTGCTTGCTGTACTCGTTGGGTACGGCGAGCAGGGCGGTGTCGGCGACCAGCGCGAGCGGCTGGCAGCGTTCGATCCACTGTTTGTCCTTGGCCTCGACGCCCTGCTGGCCCTCGCCGAGCAGATGCTCCAGCACGTGCGGCCACACTGCGGCAAGATCGGCAGGTACGTCAGCCACAGGGCACGCTCTCTCACAGGTCCCACGAAGGTGTGGTTCTCGGGACGGGACGGGAAGTTCAGGCTGGACAGGCAGGGACACATGGGCTGCATGCCTACGAAAGCCTGAATCCAGGTTGGGCCACGGTAGTCGTGGCAGCTCACGCGGTTCAAGTTGTTGTCCACAGCCTGTGCACAGTGGACCCCCGACAAGCCCCGGTTTGACCGGATGGCGTAGCCGCGCGTACCGTAACCAGGTCGAGTTGTCGATGGCTGCTGCCGCCTGCCTCCGATGGGCAAAGATCATGATCAATGATCGTGAAGCGGTGCACTGAGAGCGTTGCGAGCTTCCTCGTGGGCGCACGGTGACAGCCAGGCGATGTCCCGCCAACCCCGATTCATTTCTGGAGCCCCCGAGTGAGCAAGCGCACCTTCCAGCCGAACAACCGCCGTCGTGCCAAGACCCACGGCTTCCGTCTGCGCATGCGTACCCGCGCCGGCCGCGCCATCCTGGCGAACCGCCGTGCCAAGGGCCGCACTGAGCTGTCCGCCTGATCCCGTAGGGATCATGACGTGCTGCCTACCGAGAATCGGCTGAGGCGGCGCGAGGACTTCGCGACCGCGGTACGACGAGGGCGCCGCGCAGGCCGCCCGCTTCTCGTCGTCCATCTACGCAGTAGCGGTGCAACGGACCCGCATGCGGCAGGGGAGAGCACTCCCCCGGCGCGTGCGGGTTTCGTCGTGAGCAAAGCCGTCGGTGTCGCCGTCGTACGCAACGCGGTGAAGCGGAGACTTCGCCACCTCGTGCGCGACCGGATCGCCGAGCTGCCCCCCGGTAGCCTGGTTGTTGTACGGGCGCTGCCCGGAGCGGGTGACGCCGACCACGCACAGCTGGCCCGAGACCTGGACGCCGCACTTCAGCGGCTGCTGGGCGGGGATCCCCAAACCGAAGGTCGGGGAAGAGGCACGCGATGAAGTACCCGCTGCTGGCGCTCATCAAGCTGTACCAGTGGACCATCAGCCCCATGCTCGGGCCGGTCTGCCGGTACTACCCGTCGTGTTCCCACTACGGATTCACGGCCATCGACCGGCACGGTGCGGTGAAGGGCACTGCTCTCACCGCCTGGCGCATCCTGCGGTGCAATCCGTGGTCGCCCGGTGGTGTGGACCATGTCCCGCCCCGCACCCGACGGCGGTGGCACGAAGCGCTGCGCGACGCGTGGCGCGGTAGCAAGGGCGAGAAGTCCGCCGTTGGCGTGTCTTCTCGGGGATCGGCCCCCGAAACCCCGAGCCCGGCCGCAGAGACCTCGCCCAATGCTCAAGGAGCCTGATTAGTGGACACGATTGCCAGTCTGTTCAGCTTCATCACCTGGCCCGTTTCCTGGGTCATCGTCCAGTTCCACAAGGTGTACGGCGCCATTTTCGGCCCCGACACGGGGTGGGCCTGGGGCCTGTCCATCGTGTCGCTGGTGGTGCTGATCCGTATCTGCCTGATCCCGCTTTTCGTGAAGCAGATCAAGTCGACGCGGAACATGCAGGTGCTCCAGCCGAAGATGAAGGCGATCCAGGAGCGCTACAAGAGCGACAAGCAGCGTCAGTCCGAAGAGATGATGAAGCTGTACAAGGAGACGGGCACCAACCCGCTCTCCTCGTGCCTTCCCATCCTGGCGCAGTCCCCGTTCTTCTTCGCCCTGTACCACGTGCTGTCGGGCATCGCCGATGGCAAGAAGATCGGCGTCATCAACGAGACGCTGCTGGAGAGCGCCCGTCAGGCGCACATCTTCGGTGCCCCGCTGGCCGCGAAGTTCACGGACAGCGCGGACAAGATCGCGAGCCTCGACGCCTCCGCCACCTCGGTCAAGATCGTCACCGCGATCATGATCGTGATGATGTCGGCCTCGCAGTTCTTCACCCAGCGCCAGCTCATGACGAAGAACGTCGACCTCACGGTCAAGACGCCGTTCATGCAGCAGCAGAAGATGATGATGTACATCTTCCCGGTGATGTTCATGGTGATGGGCATCAACTTCCCCGTGGGTGTTCTCGTCTACTGGCTGACCACCAACGTGTGGACCATGGGCCAGCAGATGTACGTCATCAACCAGAACCCGACGCCCGGCAGCAAGGCGCAGGACTCCTACCTCCAGCGCCTGCTGAAGTCCACGGTGGACGCGGGCGGTGTGGTGAAGGCGAAGCGCAAGCGCAACGTCATCAAGGTGATCGTCGCCAAGGGCACCGACCGCAATGACGTCGAGCGCAAGTTCATCAACGGTCTGGCCAAGGCCGGCCTGGCCGCCGAGGCGGACGGTTCGGTCGTGAAGAGCGCCACCGCGCTCGCCGAGGCCGAGGGTGCTCCCGCCGCGAAGCGTCAGCAGCCCAAGCGCCAGACGAAGGCGAAGCGCCAGAGCGCCACCGCACAGCAGGGCGCGGCCAAGACGCCCGAGGACTCCGACTCCAAGACCTCCTTGGAGAAGAAGGACACGCCGCAGGACGCCAAGCCCACGTCGGCAGGCAAGCCCGCCGGTTCCGCACGCCAAGCCAAGCCCGGGCAGCGCAAGGGTCCGCAGCGGCCCAAGCACCCGTCCAAGAAGTAAGAAGGAGTCCTCCCGTGACGGACACCACCACTTCCTCCGCACCCGCCGAGGGCAACGACACCCTGACGCGCCTGGAGCAGGAAGGCGAGATCGCGGCCGACTACCTCGAGGGTCTGCTCGACATCGCCGACCTGGACGGCGACATCGACATGGATGTCGAAGCCGACCGAGCGGCAGTTTCGATCATCAGCGACTCCAGCGGTCGTGACCTGCAGAAGCTCGTGGGCCGTGACGGTGAGGTGCTCGAAGCACTTCAGGAGCTGACCCGGCTCGCCGTGCACCGGGAGACCGGCGACCGCAGCCGGCTGATGCTGGACATCGCGGGCTTCCGGGCGAAGAAGCGCGAGGAGCTCGCGGAGATCGGTGCGAAGGCCGCCAACGAGGCCAAGAGCACCGGTGCGCCCGTGAAGCTCGACCCGATGACGCCCTTCGAGCGGAAGGTCGTACACGACGCGGTCGCCGCGGCGGGCCTGCGCAGCGAGTCGGAGGGCGAGGAGCCCCAGCGATTCGTCGTCGTGCTCCCGGCCTGACCGGAGCATTGCCTTTCGGCCCCGTCTGTTCGCAGGCGGGGCCGATCTTTGTCAGCCTGATAGTCAGCCACCACAGTGCGGTACGGAAGGACGGTCCCCGTGACGGAGGCAGCAGCAGAGCTTCCCCAGGCGCCGGAAGAGGCCCGGGCGGTATTCGGCGAGTTCTTCCCGCAAGCCGTTCGGTACGCCGAGCTGCTCGCGGACGCGGGTGTCGAGCGCGGGCTGATCGGCCCGCGCGAGGTGCCGCGTCTGTGGGAACGGCACCTGCTGAACTGCGCCGTGCTCTCGGAAGTGGTGCCCAAGAACATCACGGTGTGCGACGTGGGCTCGGGCGCGGGACTGCCCGGGATCCCGCTGGCCCTGGCCCGCCCGGACCTGAAGATCACCCTGCTCGAACCGCTGCTGCGGCGCACGAACTTCCTCCAGGAAGTCGTCGAACTGCTCGGCCTGGACCACGTCACGGTTGTACGCGGTCGCGCCGAAGAGGTCATGGGCAAGGTCGAGCCCGTGCACGTGGTGACTGCCCGTGCAGTGGCCCCGCTGGACCGGCTGGCCGGCTGGGGCGTTCCGCTGCTGCGGCCGTACGGCGAGATGCTCGCGCTCAAGGGAGACACCGCCGAGGACGAGCTCAAGGGTGCGCGGGCCGCGCTCAGCAAGCTCGGTGTGGTCAAGACCGAAGTGCTCCAGGTCGGTGCGGGAGTGGTGGACCCGCTCTCCACGGTGGTGCGCGTAGAGGTCGGGGAGAGCCCCGGCGGGGTACGTTTTGCCGCCAAGCGGGCCAAGGCCGCGAGGACCGGACGCTCCCGACGCCGTCGCTGACAGCCCCCTCGTCATCGAGAGCCCTGTCGTCTGCAGGCCCTGATGCTCCATACAAGCTGCCGCCCAAGCGCGGTGCGGAGTGTCGGGGGCCCCGGGTGAGCCCATCCGTGCATCGTGTTTCACGTGAAACGTCGCTCGCTGCTGCAAGGAATCATCAGCCGGGGCCGCGCGGCCGCCACGCCGCAAGGGTCAAGACCCGAAAGGACGACAGGGTTGTCCACAAAGGCGGGTTCTTCCACAGGAGAACGGGCCTCACTGGTTCGCGACCCCCAAAGCGTGACAGGCTCTGAGCATTACGAGCCTGAAGTCGAGGAGAGTGAATCCTTGCGGTCCGACGCCAACATCGCGGGACCGATGACCGATCCGGTCCCCGGCCCCCGTTCCGAAGCAGCGGGAGACGATGTTTCACGTGAAACATCGGCCCTGCCTGACGACACCCCTATTGGTCGTGCTGCCCACCTGGCGGTAGATGCCCTCGGCCGTACCGGCGAGGGGCTGCCGAGGCCCGAGCAGACACGTGTGATGGTGGTCGCCAACCAGAAGGGTGGGGTGGGCAAGACCACGACAACGGTCAACCTTGCCGCCTCGCTCGCGCTTCACGGCGCACGGGTTCTGGTGATCGACCTCGATCCGCAGGGAAACGCCTCCACGGCGCTGGGAATCGATCATCACTCCGAAGTTCCCTCGATCTACGACGTCCTCATCGACAGCAAGCCGCTGTCGGACGTGGTCCAGCCCGTCAGGGACGTCGAAGGCCTCTTCTGTGCCCCGGCCACCATCGATCTCGCCGGTGCGGAGATCGAATTGGTGTCCCTGGTGGCACGGGAGAGCAGACTTCAGCGCGCTATCCAGGCGTACGAGCAGCCGCTGGACTACGTCCTCATCGACTGCCCGCCGTCGCTGGGCCTGCTGACCGTCAATGCGATGGTCGCCGGTGCGGAGGTCCTGATCCCGATCCAGTGCGAGTACTACGCACTGGAGGGTCTCGGACAGCTCCTGCGGAACGTGGAGCTGGTGCGCGGGCACCTCAACCCCGAACTGCATGTGTCGACGATCCTGCTCACGATGTACGACGGCAGGACCCGGCTCGCCTCGCAGG
Source organism: Streptomyces sp. NPDC004111 (assembly GCF_042874215.1). NCBI lineage: Bacteria > Bacillati > Actinomycetota > Actinomycetes > Kitasatosporales > Streptomycetaceae > Streptomyces > Streptomyces sp. NPDC004111. The sequence goes on along the minus strand of NZ_JBIAMU010000019.1, from coordinate 1,495 downwards.
TCGCGGAAGAAGTACGGAGCCACTTCGCCAAGGAAGTCCTCAAGACCAGCATCCCGAGGTCCGTCCGGATCTCGGAGGCTCCCAGTTATGGGCAGACCGTGCTCACCTATGACCCGAGCTCCAGCGGCTCGCTTTCGTATCTCGAAGCGGCGCGGGAGATCGCGTTGCGGGGGGCCGGTGTCTTCTACGAGGCGCAGCACGCCCATGCTGTCGACCCGAACAATCAGCACAGCATGGCGGAGGGTGTCCAATGAGCAATCGACCTAGAGGACTGGGACGCGGGCTTGGCGCGCTGTTCCCGCAGGGCCCGCAGGAGAAGCAGACTCCTGCCCCGGACGTCGCTCCGGCAGCGGCGCCGGTGCTGACGGCGGAGCGGGGGGTGGCCGCAGCGAAGGTGGCCGCGCTGCCGTCGAATGTTTCACGTGAAACAGAGGTTCCGGCACAGGACCGGGATCCCGAGCGGCCTGCGGCGGAGAAGCTGGAAGCGCCTGCCGGTGCGTTCTTCGCGGAGGTGCCGATCGGGGCGATCAACCCGAACCCTCGGCAGCCTCGTGACGTGTTCGATCCGGATGCTCTCGCGGAGCTCGTCACTTCCATCAAGGAGGTGGGGCTGCTTCAGCCGGTCGTCGTACGGCAGACCGGTGCGGAGCGCTTCGAGCTCATCATGGGTGAGCGTCGTTGGCGGGCCTGCCGGGAAGCCGGCCTGGAGCGGATTCCCGCGATCGTCCGCGCCACCGAGGACGAGAAGCTTCTGCTGGACGCTCTGCTGGAGAACCTCCACCGGGCACAGCTCAATCCGCTGGAAGAGGCCGCGGCCTACGACCAGCTGCTCCAGGACTTCGCCTGCACGCACGACCAGCTGGCCGACCGGATCGGTCGTTCGCGCCCGCAGGTCTCCAATACGCTGCGTTTGCTGAAGCTCTCCCCGCCCGTGCAGAAGCGCGTGGCTGCCGGTGTGCTGTCGGCCGGTCATGCACGGGCCCTGTTGACGCTCGAAGCGTCCGACGAGCAGGACCACCTCGCGAAGCGCATCGTGGCCGAGGGGCTCTCGGTGCGTACGACCGAGGAGATCGTCAAGCTGATGAACTCCCAGCCGGCGACGGAGACCAAGCCCAAGGGACCGAGGGCCGGCTCTCTGATGGCTCCCGCTCTGTCGGACCTCGCCTCGCGTCTGTCCGACCGGTTCGAGACCCGGGTGAAGGTCGACCTGGGCAAGAAGCGCGGGAAGATCACGGTCGAGTTCGCCTCGGTGGAGGACCTGGAGAGGATCCTCGGCACTCTCGCGCCCGGCGAGGGCCGCGTCCTGGAGAAGAGTCTGGCGGAGCAGGACGGCCAGGACGAGGAGAGCTGAGTTCTCCACACACGTCTCGAAGGGCGGGGGGGGGGGGGGGGGGGGGGGGGGGCCCCCCCCCCCCGCGGGGGGGGGGGGGGGGGGGCGGGGGGAGCGGGGGGGGGGGGGGGGGTTTTTTGGGGAGCGCGCGAGATAAAGAAACAA